>CAZKAI010000314.1:0-1520 GCA_964550565.1 uncultured Pirellulales bacterium | reverse complement strand
TTGTCGGTGCGTTCATACGTATGGGCGCCGAAGTAATCGCGCTGGGCCTGCAGCAGATTAGCCGGCAAAATCGGGCTGCGATAGCCGTCAAAATAAGACAGTGCCGCACTGATAGACGGGATGGCAATCCCCAGTCGTACCGCTTCGCTGACCACACGACGCCAACTGGACTGAGCCTTTTCCACGGCTTCTTTAAAGAACGAATCCAGCAGGAGGTTGTTCAGATTCGGGTTGCGGTCAAAGGCTTCCTTGATCTTGCCGAGGAAGACTGAACGAATGATGCAGCCGCCGCGCCACATCAGGGCGATGCCGCCGTAATTCAAATTCCATTTGTATTCGGCAGCCGCTGCCCGCATCAGTTGGTATCCCTGGGCATAGCTGACGATCTTTGAGGCATACAGGGCCTGACGCAGATCATTGACAAAGGTGGCCTTGTCGCCAAGGAATTTTTCTTTGGGGCCGTTGAGCACTTTCGCGGCGGCAACACGTTCTTCTTTAATGGCCGACAGGCAGCGGGCAAATACCGCCTCGGCAATCAGGGTCAAAGGCTGACCGCTGTCAAGGGCCGCAAGAACGGTCCACTTGCCGGTGCCTTTCTGGCCGGCGGTGTCCAGAATCGTATCGACGGTATAATGACCCGTCTCGTCTTTATAACCAAGGATGTCACGGGAAATCTCGATCAGATAAGAGCCCAGTTCTCCTTTGTTCCAGTCGGCAAAGACTTCATGCATCTGAGCATTGGTCATCCCCAGGCCCTGCCGCATCATCTGATACGTTTCGCAGATCATCTGCATATCACCGTATTCGATGCCGTTATGCACCATTTTAACAAAATGTCCGGCGCCGTTTTCTCCGACCCAGTCACAGCAGGGCTCGCCCTTGTCGGTTTTGGCGCAGATTTTCTGGAAGATGGGCTTGACGTAGGTCCAGGCCGCAGTCGAACCGCCCGGCATAATCGAAGGCCCCAGCAGGGCGCCTTCTTCGCCGCCGGAGACGCCGGTGCCAATATAGAGCTTGCCTTTGCTTTCCACGTATTGTGTGCGGCGGGTGGTATCGGGGAAGTGGCTGTTACCGCCGTCGATGATGATATCACCGTTTTCCAGATGCGGTAAAATCAGCTCGATAAATTCATCCACCGCAGCCCCGGCCTTGACCATCAGCATCACTTTGCGGGGACGTTTGAGATTGGCGACCAGGTCTTCGATGGACTTGCAGCCAATAATATTCTTGCCCTTGGCCCGGCCATTGACGAAATCATCCACTTTGGACACGGTACGGTTAAAACAGGCCACCGTAAAGCCCTTGCTTTCCATGTTCAGGATGAGGTTCTCACCCATGACCGCCAAACCGACGACTGCGATATCTGCTTTAGACATTGTTTATAACTCCTGAAATAAAGGATTATTGTTAATTATACTGATCCTACTTAAATTTTCCCGGTTCGTCGCGGCTAAAAGGCTTTCAGCCGCCAGCTTCCAGCAACAGCTTTATCCCCGCGGCTGCGTAGGGTAACGTTACCC
>CAZKAI010000313.1:0-1526 GCA_964550565.1 uncultured Pirellulales bacterium | reverse complement strand
GGCTGAAGGTGGCTTTCAGGTAGGTGCTTTAGCAAAGTGTTATTATCCGGAAGGGATTGAAGTAGATGACCGTGATTATGAAAGTTCTCTGCGGAAAACAGAAGAATTACTTTCAAGCAAAGAGGTCGTCATCTTTGAAGGAGCTTTCAGGTATAGGAATCTTTTCGTCCGGGCAGATATATTTGAAAAGAAAGGTAATACGATAAACCTTATTGAGGTAAAGTCCAAATCCTTTGATGGAAGCGATTACCGGGATATGCTTTCAAAGAAAGGATACTTGAATTCGAAATGGAGAGACTATGTTTATGATACTGCATTTCAAAAATACGTTATTTCCAAAGCACACCCGGATTGGAATGTCCATGCTTACCTGATGCTTGCAAATAAAAATGCTGTTGCTACAGTAGAGGGATTAAACCAGAAATTCCTGTTAAAATCTGTAGATGGGGAGCGAACCATTGTCGAGATTGTAGGTGATGTTTCAAAAGAGAGCTTGGGGAATGAAATACTTATCAGAGTTTGTGTGGATGAACTGATAGATAAAATAATGACCGGCACAGATACTCATAATTCACCAGAGCAATCCTTTCCTGACTTCGTTCACTACTTGGCTGATAAATATGAGCGTGACGAGAAGATAGTTGTGCCAATCCACAAAGACTGCAAAATATGTGAATTTCAGGCTACACCGGAAGAAGAGGTAGAGGGTAAAATATCAGGACTGAAGGAATGCTGGAAGAATCAGCTTGGATGGGGTAATGAGATGTTTAACCAGCCTTGGATTCTTGATATCTGGGACTTCAGGAATAAACAGAAATTAATGGACTCCGGGATTTACCTTATGCGAGATATCAGTGAATCGCATATCGGTGACATTAAACCTTCAACAGATGGAACTCTATCCAGAACTGAGAGACAATGGTTGCAGGTAAGAAAAACTGTTGATAAGGACAACACACCTTTTATTAATATTGAAGGACTTCGAAAGGAGCTTGAATCTTTTATTTATCCATTACATTTCATCGATTTCGAAACCTCAATGGTTGCAATTCCTTTCTTCAGGGGAAGAAGACCATACCAACAAATTGCTTTTCAGTTTTCGCATCATACGGTGAATGCTGATTTGAATATTGAACATAAGGGGCAATACATTTGCGACAAAGCAGGGATGTTCCCTAACTTCGAGTTTGTACGACATCTAAAAGCAGAGCTTGAGCATGATTCAGGAACAATATTCCGTTATGCTCCACATGAAAACTCAGTGCTCAATCAAATATTTGCCCAGTTGGAAGAAGCTAACATCAGCGAAGTCCCGGATAAACATGACCTGATGGAATTCATTTCATCTATTACCCACAATAAAAGTCAGACAGGAACAAGGGACATGGTTGACTTATGGGTATTGGTGAAGAATTATTATTACCATCCAAGGATGGGTGGCTCAAATTCCTTGAAATATGTTCTTCCGGCATTATTGAACTCATCCCTGTACCTGCAAGAGAAGTATTCAAAACCAATATATGGAA
>CAZKAI010000312.1:0-1536 GCA_964550565.1 uncultured Pirellulales bacterium | reverse complement strand
GTAAGCGTTCAGGCGGATTTTGGTAAACAGCCAGTTGTTTTTATTAATGAGGGAACAGGAACACTGTTTAAATAGCAATGACAGGTATCCCGCAAATACGCGATAACACTTCGTCCCTGCAGGCGGCAGGTCGTACAGGCCGTCAGGATACGTTCCACATATCGGGCGCCCCGTTCGCTCTGGGTGCCGAAACTGCCTTTGCGCCACAGGACAGCCTGGCGTATGGTTCGTTCGGCCAGATTGTTCGTCGGTTCCACCCGGGCATCATACACAAACGTCCACAGAAACTGTCGCTGGTTGAAGATACGGCGGCATTGTCCCGCCAGCGGCTCGCCGCTGTCGGCTCCTTTTTCCAGCAGGGTTTCCACCCGCTGGATCCGCGGTTCCATACGGCGTTGAAATGTCGGCCACAACAGGGTGCCGTCCCGCACCCGCTTTCGCAGATACAGGATGTGTTGGGCCAGACTAAACAATTCGCGTCCGATTCGCCCCATCGGCCCTTTAGCCTCAGACAGCGCCTTAAAATCCCGTTTCAGGTGGGCCCAGCACAACTGGCGCTGACCCGCAAAACAATTATAACCGCTCCACCGGTCACAGTGAAGAATCGCGGCAAAGGCCCCCAGCAGCTTTTGGGCTGCCGCCTGTCCGCGGCCGGCCTGTACCTGAAAGACCGCGGCGCTGGTACAGCACAGGACCCACAGCCAGCCCTTGAGCCGATTGCCTCGGGGCCAGCCGGTCTCATCAGCATGAGCGGTTTGCTGGGCCCGGACATAGTCTGTCGCTTCGTGATACGGCTGTTCCAGGGCCTCGGCCACTCGAGCTTCACAATGGCTCAGGCCCCCCAGACTCATGGGAATGGAAAACACCTCGTTAATCATCGCCAGTGCCTTGCGTTTGCTGGTATGGATATACCCGGTCAGGATGCCGACAATCGACAAGACGCCCGGACCAAAGTGCTGACGCTTAACGGCATCCGGCAAGGGACAATAGATCAAGGCTCCACAGTCTTGGCATCGGAATATCGGCTGGACATATTCAATCACCTCAGGCTTGATCGGCGGGATATCCACAACCTGATGACGCAAGGGCTCCTGGTCGGTGGCGTGGAGATGGGTACTGCCGCAGGTGCAGACGTCGGGTTTGAGGTGGATATGCTGTTGGACAAGCTCCGATGGCAGCAGCGCTTTCAGATGCGCCGGATGGCCGTTTCTTGCCCCGCGCTTCTTCCGTCGCCGCCGCAGAACCGCGACCGGTCCTGGCGGATCAGACGAGGGTGGTTTGGAGGAATTCTGCGAATTCATCCCCAGGCGCCGTTCCAGTTCTTCAAGACGCTTTTCCAGTATTTTGACCCGGTGTTTCAAGGCGGCGTTTTCTGTTTCCAGTTGCTTGATATAGGCGTCCTTGTCCATAACGATAGTATCGGACAAAGAAGCCCAACGACTAAAATTATTCTATCCAACGAAAAGTGAGTGAACGCTTACCAAATATGTAACTCTGGGCTGCTTTGTTTTACATAATTGTCATTAAATGGTTTAT
>CAZKAI010000311.1:0-1568 GCA_964550565.1 uncultured Pirellulales bacterium | reverse complement strand
TGCAGGGTATGCAGGCCGTTTTCTTCGATCAGACGGGCTAAAAAGGTCACCCGGCGGCCGATGGATTCCAGCGAGGTGGTTTTGGGGACGCTGATTTTCATCATCATCGCCCCGCCGCTGCGCCGGTCGGTGATAGGGATTTCCATAGTGACCATGGGCTGGCCGGAGGGAGCCGCATCGGTCAGCCAATTCAATCGCCGCGGGCTGCCATCGCGGTTGGACAGGTTCAAGTCCAGGGAGCTGAACTGCAGCTTGCGGGCGGCAATGCAGGCGGCCTGCCACCAGTCCTCAAACGAGCGGGCGGACCGAAAATGCAGCTGGGCTTCTTCAAAGCTTTTCCGCTCGATGCGCTGCCGATGGGCAATCTCGGAACGATGGTGGATGCCAGCCAGGGTTTCATGCAGACGGATGGCGCCGACGCTGCGGAAAATCAGCAGCAGCAGCAGCAGACAGCACAGAAAGATCGAGACGGCGGCGGCACTGCCGGTGACCAGCAGAAAGAATCCCAGGCCGGTAACCATCAGGGTGACCCCATAGGCAATAATCGCCACATGGTGCTGTGAAAAACCCATGTCCAGCAGGCGATGGTGAAAATGGCCGCGGTCGGCGGACATCAGGCCGCGCCGCTGGAGGAACCGCCGCAGCATGGCAAAAAAGGTATCAAAGATGGGGATGCCCAAGACCAGCACGGGGATGGCAATGCCGACAAAGGCTTCGGTCACTGACGCGGTCAGGATAGAGGCGGCGGCAATCATGAAGCCCAGAAACAGGCTGCCGCAGTCGCCCATGAAAATGCGGGCGGGATTAAAATTAAAGCACAGAAAGCCCACCAGCGCCCCCAGCAGGGTCAGCATCATGATGGCCAGGATGACATTGCCGGAGATGACGGCCAGAACCGCCAGGACCCCGCAGGCAATGGCCGATATCCCCGCGGCCAGGCCATCGAGGCCGTCGATGAGGTTGACGGCATTGGTCACGCCCACCAGCCAGAACATCGTCACCAGAACGCCCCAGGGGCCCAGGTGGATTGTCAGGAGGTTGGGGATGGTCAGACGGTCGATATACACCCCGGCAGCACAAACCAGCAGCGACGCCAGAAGCTGGCCGGCCAGCTTGGTGCGGACACGAATGCCGCGGAGGTCATCGTAAAACCCGACCCAGAATATCAGCGCCCCGCCGGCCAGGATGGCCAGGATTTTTAACTGCTGGTCGCGAAAGATATCGCCGACGGCATTGCGGACAAACATGACCGGCAACAGGGCCAGCATAGAGGCTGCAAAGATGGCGATGCCGCCCAGACGAGCGATGGGAGCTTTATGGACGCTGCGGGCGTTGGGCTTATCGACCCAGCCGCGGCGGCGGGCCAGCTCGATAACCACGGGCGTCAGGGCCAGAGAAAACAGCAGGCTCAGGCTCAATGTGAATAGATAGGTACGCATGGATCAGGGAAACGGGAAGATAAGAATATAGGTATACAGGTATGCAGGGATACAGGGATTTTCAATTTTCGATTTTCTATTTTCCATTGAAACCACAGATTGCACAGATTTCACAAATTATTTTAGACA
>CAZKAI010000310.1:0-1580 GCA_964550565.1 uncultured Pirellulales bacterium | reverse complement strand
CCGTGAATATATAAAGAGACGCAATTCTTTATGCTGATAAAATGGGGTAGGAACAAACAATAAACCTCATTTATCGAAAGGAATTGCGTCATGGAAACCTATTATATCGGAGCCGACGTCCATTGCAACAACACGGAATTGGCGATAGAGCATCGGGGTCGGATTATCCAGCGGTATTCGCTGCCGACGGATATTCGCTCCATCCGCCAGGTTCTGGAGAGTTTGGGCGGCCACAAGCACATGACCTTTGAAGAAGGGCCTATGGCCGGGTGGCTGTACCGGAACCTGCGGGACAGTGTGGAGAACCTGATTGTCAGTGATCCCCGGCGGAACAAACTGATTGCCTGCAGCGGAGACGACAAGAACGACCGGGTGGATGCAGGCAAGCTGGCGGTCTTGCTGCGTGGTCAGTTTGTCCATGCGGTCTATCACAGTGAGGATGAGGATCGGGTGGCGCTGAAACGCTGGGTGGGCTTGTATCACAGCCGGGTTCAGGAAGCCACCCGTCAGATCAATCGGCTCCGGGCGGAGGCTCGGATGTATGGCGTGAGGATTCCCGCCGCAGTGATTCGGGATTGTGCCGAGCGGCAGCGATGGTTAAGCTCTTTGGCAAATCGGGATATGGCCTGTCGATTGGAGATCCTGTGGCTGGGTCTGGATGCGGCCCGGAAGCAGGCCAGGCAGTCTAAACGTCAGATGATGAAACTGGCCAAAGCGTATCCGATAGTCCGTTACTGGAGTGAGTTGCCGGGCATTGGGGCGGTTCGATCGGTGACGCTGCTGGCCTATTTGGATACCCCCTATCGGTTCCGGACCAAAAGCAAATTATGGAAGTATTGCGGGGTCGGGTTGGTTCGGGAGACCAGCGGACGGGATAATCGGGGGCGGGAAAGGCCGGGCACCTTGAAACTCAACTGGTATTGTAATAAGCGGCTCAAAAATGTGGTGATGGGGGCGGCGATGAGCGCCACCCGCCATAAACAGAATATATTTCGGAGTGACTATGAGCGGATGATTCAGGCCGGGGTGCTGGCCAGTAATGCCCGTCATGCCGTGGCCCGCAAATTACTGACGGTGATGTGGGGCATGTGGAAAAGCAGCCGACGATGGGACACCCCTCTGAATTCGAACCGCAGCTTTTGATTTTTTGTCCCGGGAGCCTATCGGCATCAGGCGAGGACAAAAAAGTCAAAACCTGCGGGTGAGGATGGAAAGGATTGCACCGGGAAACGTGATGCAGGAAGGAATTTACGCCGGCCAGGTCCGTGTGTGGCGATGAACCTGTCGTAAGACAGCGTTCCTTTGACCGTGAATGACCGGCCGGCCTTGTTGAGCGATGCCGCAATGATCTGCATGAACGGCCCAGTTGGGCCCGTTCCGAATAGATGCATGGTACCCTTGAAACGGAGTGCCTGAAAAAGACCAGATCCATCTGCGAAGAAAACGTCCCTGGAGCAGTCCTTAAAATCAGAATTCTGAATGGCAGCCCCATCCTAGCGTAACCAGAATTGCTCTCGAAACAAAAATAATGAGCAAAAAGAGTTTTTTTGTCTTGACTTCGAGCTCTTTATAGATGCCAC
>CAZKAI010000309.1:0-1609 GCA_964550565.1 uncultured Pirellulales bacterium | reverse complement strand
ATCGCTTGTGTCCGGATTAACCCGAACTGAAAGGCCGCACTTTTTCCATAACTTAGGAAGACAACCTACTTCATAATATCCCTGTTCGTCGGTCTGCGCGGAAAATAAATTCACTGGGTGTTTGCTGCCGATAGATATTTCACTTTGATATCCCCGCTGATTTGAAAAAGACCCCAGAGATACACTGATCTTCGCATTGGATACAGCATAGCCTTGTGTATCCTGAACCCGGCCAAAGACTTTATTGGCTGGTTCCATCACAAGCACAATATCCGAGGCAGTCTGACACCAGCATCCTCCGTATGTGGTCGAGTTTTCTGTTTTTTCATAAAGATAATCGTCAGAGGGATAAACTATGCCGGGACTTCCGGGAATAACACCTCCCAGCGGAAAGCCGCGTTTTTGCTCATCAGCCAATTTCTCCCGGTCATACGGACTCAGCAGCAATGTCCACCCGATAAAGTCAGGATTATCCTGCAGTTTTGCCCAGACTGCAACTGTCGAATGGGCCACCTGTTCGCCGCGCATCAGAATAAAGAATTCCCCGTTCTGGTCGGTTTTGTCCTGGAGCGGCGCCAGATAATCCAATCCCTGAAAATGAACAGATACTTCCGCTCCGGCAACCGGCTGTCCGAGCAGATTGATGACCTGTCCGCTGAATCCTTTTTGCGGTTTGGCAGGCAGTGTCTGGTAATCCGCGGGAATCTCCATCGAAAACAGGGCATCCGAAAGCGGCGAATAATCATACGTGATGAGCGCTTTCTTTCGGGTGTCATTCTGGTGCAGCGGGCCGGTATAAATCCCTTCTATTTTCTCCGGCAGACCGGTTCGTTTGTCCACCCATATCCTCGTCACAACTGCATTCGGGTCTGTTAATGACAGGTCTTTAAGAAAATATACCTCCGAGGACGCATTGCACTCTTCGGGTATTTTGGTTAATTCAATATCCGGGTTCGGCTGCTTGTCTCGAAAAAGCTGAATCGGGGGAAAGGCCGGATGATCACGGAGTGGTTTTGGTGAACCATATAAATAATAATTGCCATCGACAAACCATGTTGGCTCCAGTTGGGCCTGCCGCGTATTGGGATCCAGAACCAGCCGCTGTTTGCCATCATCAATGATGATGTCCCCAACGCATGGTTCATACCGAAAACCATCCGATAATCGAAACCAGATTTCTTCCGACGCCTCCGTATCATCCTGGTCAATGGTTACCCATGTTGCATGGACGTATTTCATTGGTTCATCAATCCCCGGCCAGTCGGAGTGAACAACGACAGGCTGAGATGCGGCTGCCGGTATGGGGGCAGGCAGGGTCTGCACAGGTATTTCCTGGGCCTTATTTTCAAGAGCAGCTTCCTGTGCAACGGCATTTACAGCATGGGCTAATGCAGAATGTTCGGAACTTGCCACCTCCTGCTTGTCCTGCTCCTGTTCCGGTCCAATGACCGCCGCTTGCGTGACGGGTTCTGTGCTGTCGGCAGGATTCCAATAATGATAAACCACGGCCCCCGTTCCAATAATCACTGCCGCAGCGATAGCGGCAATCTTGACTCCTGTCGCAGCCAATATCCCGGTTGCTGCCGTCGTTGCTCCGCCTGCCGCCAGA
>CAZKAI010000308.1:0-1622 GCA_964550565.1 uncultured Pirellulales bacterium | reverse complement strand
GGGACAGTGGGGCTGTTGAAAAAGTCCCATCCATCCCTTATAATAGCCATCATACCTTGACGAGGCAATAAATTCAAGCATGGAGGTTATGTGATAGGCAAGCAAGACCGTTGGCAGGAGGATTTATTCGTAGCCGGGCCGTTATCGGCTCTGATTCCCGAGGATCATATCCTCAAACGCGTGGATGCGATTCTGGATTTATCGTGGCTGTCCGCACTGGTCAAATCGACCTACTGTACCGACAACGGACGACGCAGCATCGATCCGGAAGCAGCTTTGCGGCTGATGCTGGCGGGGTTCTTTGAAGGCATCACCCAGGATCGCAAGCTGATGCGCCAGGCCCAGGTGAATCTGGCCATGCGGTGGTTTGCCGGGTATCGGCTGCATGAATCCCTTCCGGATCACAGTTCCTTAACGCGGATTCGCCAGCGCTGGGGAGCCGAACGGTTTAAACAGATTTTCCAGAGGATTGTTAAGCAGTGTGTGGATGCCGGATTAGTGGGCGGCAAGACAGTCCATATTGACGCCACGTTAATTCGGGCCGATGTCAGTTGGGAAAGTCTGGTTGAAATTCATACCGACACCGTATTGGAAGAAAATACGACAGAAGACGAGCCGACAGGCGGTCCCGGCCGCTCCCGTACTCGCAAACCCAGGCCTCAGAAACGCAGTACCACCGACCCCGATGCCACCCTGACTACCTCCTGCAAGACGTTTCACATGGAACCTTCGTATAAACAGCACGGCGCTGTGGACGATCAGTGCGGTATTATTGTGGATATCGACGTGACCACCGGCCAGGCCAATGAAGGCAACCAGTTACCCGAACAAATCGAGCGGATTAAGGCCAATGTGGGTCAAAAGCCCCAGGTTGTGACCGCAGACAAGGGCTATGCTCATGGGGTCAATTATGACCATCTGGAACAAACCCAGATGGAGGCGATTATTCCCCCGTCCCCTCTGACGCCACGATCCGGCTGCATTCCCTCCTGTCGGTTTAAATATGATGCCCGGCACCGGGTTGTGACCTGTCCGGCCAAACAGAAACTGACCTGGCGGGGTACGACCGAGAAAGGGGATATCTATCGAACAGAGGTCAAAACATGTCAAGGCTGTCCGTTACGGCAGCGTTGTTTCAGCAAAGACGCCCGATGCCGTACCATCCTGATTGGGCCGGGCTATGAAGCGCTAGTACGGGCACGGCGGGTTCATGCCAGACGGGATGAGCGGTATAAGGCCTTGTACATCCGGCATCGCTGGCGCGTGGAAGGGATGCATGGCCAGGCAAAAACGCAGCATGGATTGCGTCGCGCTGCGCGGCGTGGGTTGTGGAATGTGGCAATCCAGGCTTATTTGACGGCCGTCGTAATCAATCTCAAACGGCTGGCGGCCGTTTTGCTGCATTTTTTGCGGATAATTGCCTGGGATTTTCTGATGAAATCTCTTTTCGATGAACACCGCAGCCTCGAACAGGAAATTGTCAGAAAAACAGATGCCATTTTATGGAAACGGGCAGCGTGAAGAATAAACGCTTGATCGGCCGACTTTTTCAACAGCCCCACTGTCCCTATTATTTTATGGAAAACAATTTTCTAACAAACGATATTTTAAATAATGGAGAT
>CAZKAI010000307.1:0-1661 GCA_964550565.1 uncultured Pirellulales bacterium | reverse complement strand
GGACCATCGCCATCTACGGCAAGCCGACGGACCATATCTGCTTCTATGAAATCAACCCGGAGGTGGAACGTCTGGCCAGAAAGTATTTCACGTATCTATCCGCATCGAAAGCAACCGTGCAGATTCTTCTGGGTGATGCACGACTGACACTGGAAAATCAGCCGCTCCAGAATTACGATGTGCTGGTGCTGGATGCGTTCAGCTCTGATGCGGTGCCGGTGCATCTGCTGACCAAAGAAGCAGTTGAGATTTATCTGAAACAGCTTGCCAGCGATGGCGTACTGGCGTTTCATATCTCATCGAATCATCTGAATTTGAAGAAGGTCGTCTGGCGGCTGGCCGAAGAATTTCAACTGCACTCGGCCTGGATTGAATGCGACGAGAACCCGCAAAGCGGCACCCTGTCGTCGGACTGGATTCTGTTGAGCCGCAACGCGGCAATTCTGGATACACCCGCGATTGTTGAAGCAGCCAATCCTCCCATAACGGATGACAGCCGGGTGGACTTATGGACAGATGACCACATGAACCTGCTGCAGATATTAAAGAAAAAAGACGAATAATCCCACTCAGGACGTCCGGCTGATTTTCCGTCACAGCAGCAGGATAGCGGCACACAATACAATCGTCGCAGGCCCTTCCGACAGCGACCAGAACAGCGGCATCTCAATCACAAAATCATACACGGCCAGGCAGACCGAAGCCGCCAGACTCAGCCAGGTCAATGCCCGCAGCAGATCAAAATATCGCGGGATATCCCGAGCGATAAAAACCAGCACAAAGCCCAGCAGGACATAAAGGCCGGACAAACTCCGGGTAAGATACGCCATCAACGGTGTAAACGGTAGTTCCCCCAGCCCAATCATTTTATGGACAGCCTGCATCCAGGAAAATGGACAAAAAACAAATACAATTGCCGCCATCATCACACCGCCGGTGATTTGCAGCAGTGTTTTCAGCATTTTATCATTACGCATGATCCGTTCCTGGCTTAGCCATTTGAATGTTCTATAAGGTAACTTATCGGCCAGACAGACGTTATAACACGATTTTCTCCGTTTTTGCTTAATTTTACCATTATTAATATACCTTTCATGCACAATATACACTTTATATAATACAATAGATATGTATATGTGATAAATATTATGAAAATTTTCACATTATGTATTGACTCAATTAACTATAGATTGTAATATATCGATATAAATTTACTGATGTGAACAATTATCTGTCAGATTGTTACACAAAGATTACCTATTTATTGTATTCAGGAGAATGTACAATGACTACTCAGGCAAACAAAGAACAGACAGCGGTTATCGACAATACGCCGACTCAGGCGGAGGCATTGGATACTCTAATTCAGAAAGTCAAAAACGCCCAGCGGATATACTCCGGGTACACCCAGAAACAGGTGGACGACATCTTCCGGGCCGCGGCCATGGCGGCCAACTCCAAAAGGATTGGACTGGCCAAGCTGGCCGCACAGGAAACCCGCATGGGCATCGCCGAGGACAAGGTCATCAAGAACCATTTCGCATCCGAATTTGTCTTTAACAAATTCAAAAACACGCCCACTTGCGGCATCATCGAAGACGACGAGACCTTCGGCATCAAGAAGATCGCCGAGCCGGTCGGGATTCTGGCAGGGATTATCC
>CAZKAI010000306.1:0-1669 GCA_964550565.1 uncultured Pirellulales bacterium | reverse complement strand
GGACGGGTGGTCTGGCCGGTGCTGCGCGAGGCGAATCGCATAATCGTCCAGTCGCCGGCGGGTACCTCCCAATCCAGGCTGCCGTCAGGACGAAGGCGACTCGTCAGGTCGATGATTTTGGCTGGATCAATGACTTCCTCACTCGGTACTGCCGGATATGAGGCCTGCATGGGAAGGAAGGGTTTGATGCCGGCCATGGAGGAATATGGCCCGCGCAGGAAAAAAGCCTTGCCTTCAAGGTCGTCAATTCGGTGGTCGCCTTTGGGCGTGGGAAACGCCAGCACGGCTACATCTTCGTACCAGGCATTGCGGATTTGGGCAAGATTCCCGCCCAGTCCGCTCCATGGAGAGAGGTTCCAGGGGTTGGGAACCGGGAGTTTTTCGGTCAGTGCGCCGGGGCCATGAGCCTTGACGGCACTGGCACAGAGGTGCTGCATGGATTCTTCGGGTTTGACCCACGGGCCGCCGGAGCCAGTCCAACCGGGGCCGGTGCCGACGATAACTTCTATCCCAAGCCGCTGAGATTGACGGACCATGTGCACGAAATTGTCCTGCCAGAGGTCGCTCATGAAATCCACGGGGCCGCGCGGCACACCAATATTGACTTCCAGAAAGAGGATATTACCAATTCCCACCGCTTTCATGGATTCCAGATCGGCGGTCATGGCGTCACGATTCATGTTGCCGTCCATAAAATACCAGTACACGCCGGGACGTGCTGCGTCAGGCGGAGTCATAAATTTCTGCTGGAGGGTGGACTGGTCTGCAAAGGCCGTGGCTGCAACTATCAACCATAGAAATGAACAAAATAAACAGTAAAAATGACTGATTCGTCCTTTGGTCTTATCGTTCCTGGCCATGATTTCTCCCAATCGATATACTGCCGCCATTATTTTCTGACTCCGCATTATTTTTCAATCATAGCCTCAATCACAGCGGCCTTCAAATAAAAAAGCCCGGGCACTTGTATTTGATAATACAGTGCCCAGGCTAACAAGAAAATTATCAAAATCCGCTATTTCGTAAATACATTAGCCGGGGTAATCCCATCCCAGGTCAGGTCGGCAGCAGTTACATCGGTTATCACGGTTGTGTAGGTACCCGGGGGGGCATTGTTGTAGGTAAATGTCACCTTGCCATTCACATCCGTCGTTGCGAACCATAAAGTTCCGGGCATCCCGTTGCGACTCAGTGCGGCAGAGACGAAGGCATTGGCAACCGGATTGCCAAGATTATCCTTCAGGTCGATGGTGACCATTAAATGCTTGTCCTGATTCTTGCCGCCTGTGGTGCTGTAGGTGATGGAGTCGACACGAATGATTTTGGAGTCGGTATATATTTTCTGCGATAAAACATAGGTTCCCCGGGTCGGAGCCGCAAGTTCGGATGAGACAACCTGAACGAAATAATCAATCGCCTGATTTTCCGCAGCAACCGAGATACTTGCATTGCGGCCATCGGTGGCAGTGTTGTCGGCAGCCCCCAACAAGCTCCCTGCTGCGTCATAGACACGAATCATCGGATCCAGCGTATTGACAAACTCCCCTTCGCCATCGGCCGGAGTACGCGTTTCCATGAGAACATTGCTCCATGGATTGACTGTCAGGTGGTACCAGTCTTCGTCCGGCTTGAGGTTGTTCATATACAGCAGCACGTTGGGGGCATAGAT
>CAZKAI010000305.1:0-1687 GCA_964550565.1 uncultured Pirellulales bacterium | reverse complement strand
GCAAACCCTTGACTGCCACGGTAATTTTTTCCATGGGCAGCTGCTCAATCAGCAGTCGGTCAAACACAATTTCGCCGGCATTATCCGCCAGATAAAGAATCTTCTCGGCGTTGTGCACCGCCTCCCGGAAAGGTTCCAACTGGATATCTGAAATGTCCGAGGTCAGACAATCCGTTATCGTCCTGTGCAAATCGTCTTCGCCCAGCTTACCCAGCACTCCGAAATCGATAATGTTGCCTGCAATGGCCAGCCGCACCGCCGTATCAAGCGGATCTACAGAGTCGAGAATAATCTTGTGCAATTTCGGATACAACTGCATGGCTATCGCGTTAAACTGGTGTTTTACAGCCAGATAAGGATCTGCAACTCCAGTCAAATTCCGAATTAACTGATGGATGTCCTGTGCAATTTTCGGCGGAGTCTGTCGTGTATCCAGGTTATTCATCAGCCCCAGAACTTCCCGCACGACCTGCTCGTGGACACACGGATCCGGCGTCACGTGCCTTGCGGCCTCTATCGACTGTCGCAGAAAACAGGGAATGCAATCAAGATAAATACGCATGGTTAAGCCTGTTTTATAAACTTACACCCAATGCCCTTCGACATTGGCATTTTGTATCTGCTGAAGCTGTCCGGCCTGATATGCGCCAATGGCCTGTTCCACGTTCATACCTGATGGAGCCTGGAATACCTGAACACCGCCGGCCTGAAGAACCGCCATCGCCTTGGGGCCGACATTGCAGGCAATCAGAATGCCTCCATCCGCATCCAAAACGGCCTGGGCAGCCTGAATCCCGGCACCCTGGGCAGCCTGCAGATTCTGGTGGTTGGCAATAAATTCATACTGTTTGGTCTGGTCGTCATAGACCGCCCAAAATGCAGTCCGACCAAACCGGCTGTCGATTGCAGCCTGTGGACTATTGGTTTGCGCACATACAACAATTTTCATTTTATCACTCCGCGGCTTGATAACCATAGGTTGATGTTCATGTCCATGCCCATGCTGATGCCGCCGCTGGCAGCCCCGCCCCCCGCACAGTTCGGCAAGCTGGACAATCGGCCCGCCCTCAATACGCAGGGCTTGTCCCTGCACAAGGGCATCGGCAATCTTTTTCCTGGCCGAGGCGTAAATCCGTGTGACTGTGGGCCGGGAAACTCCGATTTGCTCAGCGGCCTTTTCCTGTTCCAGACCTAAATGGTCTATTAACCGGATACATTCGAACTCATCCAGATTCAACTGAACCCACTGGAGTCCGGCCACGGGAATGCCTGCCGGTTTATAAATTACCGCAACAGGACGGCCGTTGACGCATCGATTTTTAAAAGGTCTTGGCATATTTTTACTCTTAATTATGAACTTATGTTCATAATATCGACTTTTAACCGGCAATTCAACCACAAATTTAAAAAAATGATAATTTCGTCGCGGTGTGAGGCTTACAGTTGTGGAAAAGCGGGATTTTTGATACAGTATAAAGGATTATTCGGGAGTATTCAGGTATGCAAAAGCGAAAACTCGGCAAAACGGAGCTGGAACTGACGACCCTCGGGCTGGGAACCTGGGCCATCGGCGGGCCTTGGCAATATGGCTGGGGAGCACAAGATAACCGGGAATCCATCGCTACCATTCAACGGGCCGTCGAATTGGGCATCAACTGGATTGATACCGCCCCGATTTACGGCTGCG
>CAZKAI010000304.1:0-1688 GCA_964550565.1 uncultured Pirellulales bacterium | reverse complement strand
GCAAACCCTTGACTGCCACGGTAATTTTTTCCATGGGCAGCTGCTCAATCAGCAGCCGGTCAAACACAATTTCCCCGGCATTATCCGCCAGGTAGAGAATATCCTTGGCGTTCTGCACAGCTTCCCGAAAAGGATCTAATTGGATATCCGAAATGTCAGCGGTCAGACAATCCGTTATCGTCCTGTGCAAATCATCTTCACCCAGCTTGCCCAGGACTCCGAAATCGATAATGTTGCCTGCAATAGCCAGCCGCACCGCCGTATCAAGCGGATCTACAGAGTCGAGAATGGTCTTGTGCAGTTTCGGATACAACTGCATTGCTATCGCGTTAAACTGCTGCTTTACAGCCAGATAAGGATCCTCAACCCCGGTCAGATTACGAATCAACCGATGGATGTCCTGTGCAATTTTGGGCGGTGTCTGCCGTGTATCCAGGTTATTCATCAGCCCCAGAACTTCCCGCACAACCTGCTCGTGGATACACGGATCCGGCGTCACGTGTCTTGCGGCCTCTATCGACTGTCGCAGAAAACAGGGAATGCAATCAATATAAATACGCATGGATAATCCTGTTTTATAGACTTACACCCAATGCCCTTCGACATTGGCACTTTGTATCTGCTGAAGTTGTCCGGCCTGATACGCTGCAATGGCCTGTTCCACGTTCATACCCGACGGAGCCTGGAATACCTGAACACCGCCGGCCTGAAGAACCGCCATCGCCTTGGGGCCGACATTGCAGGCAATCAGAATGCCTCCATCCGCATCCAAAACGGCCTGGGCAGCCTGAATCCCGGCACCCTGGGCAGCCTGCAGATTCTGGTGGTTGGCAATAAATTCATACTGTTTGGTCTGGTCGTCATAGACCGCCCAAAACGCTGTCCGACCAAACCGGCTGTCGATTGCAGCCTGTGGATTATTGGTTTGCGCACATAAAACAATTTTCATTTTTTCACTCCGCGGCTTGACAACCATCGGTTGATGTTCATGCCCATGCCCATGCTGGTGCCGTCGCTGGCAGCCCCGCCCCCCGCACAGTTCAGCAAGTTGGACAATCGGCCCGCCCTCAATCCGCAGGGCCTGTCCCTGTACGAGGGCATCGGCAATCTTTTTCCTGGCCGAGGCGTAAATCCGCGTGACGGTGGGTCGGGAAACTCCGATTTGCTCAGCGGCCTTCTCCTGTTCAAGACCTAAATGGTCTATTAACCGAACACATTCAAACTCATCCAGATTCAACTGAATCCACTGGAGTCCGGCCACGGGAACGCCTGCCGGTTTATAAATCACCGCAACAGGACGACCATTGACACATCGATTTTTAAAGGGTCTTGGCATATTTTGCACTCTTTATTATGAACCTATGTTCATAATATCGACTTTTGACCAGCGATTCAACTACAAATTTTATAAAATGATAATTTCATCGCTGTGTGAGGCTTATCATTGTGGAAAAGCGGGATATTTGATACAGTATAAAGGATTATTCGGGAGTATTCAGATATGCAAAAGCGAAAACTCGGCAGCACAGAGCTGGAACTGACGACCATCGGCCTGGGAACCTGGGCCATCGGCGGACCGTGGCAGTACGGCTGGGGAGCACAGGATGACCGGGAATCCATCGCTACCATTCAGCGGGCCGTCGAATTGGGCATCAACTGGATTGATACCGCCCCGATTTACGGCTGCG
>CAZKAI010000303.1:0-1719 GCA_964550565.1 uncultured Pirellulales bacterium | reverse complement strand
AAACAATCCGGCCAACCCCGAAGGGATTAAACAAAATAGCCGGGCGTGGAAACGCCCGGAAAGGATTCTTTCCCTCCCGAAAGCCCCATCGGGGCGACACCTCTCCGCATCAAAACCCAACCACTTATAGATCATGCAGTAGCTAATCAGGCAATCCGCTAAATCGTAGCGGCATTTAATCATTAGTTTTCGGTTCTGCATTAGGGCCATTATTCGGACAATCCGGCGTAGGTGATGTATCGCAACTCTCATCCTTGCTTGACTTACGAAGAGTACGATTGGCAGCGCGTGATATTTTCTTTCTTGCTTCGTCAGCCTTCTCGCCTTCTGTGACTTCACGTTTTATCACTTCCTGAAGCAAAACAGTTTTTATCTGATCACTGTCAATTCTGACATTGGGTGACAATCTTCGCAGCTCGCGACGAATGACGTCTAACACAGTATCGCTGACCAGAATTGCACCAATAAAGAAACGACTGAGTACCTGTCTTTGGACCTGGTATTCTCCAAGGGCGGACTTGCTTACTCCCTCTTTGGTAATCAGATACATATTTTCAACATCATTTTCATTTTTCAGGTTCAATTCCAGGAAGTTAATCTGGAGTACCAGTTCTTGAGAAATAGGTTTCGCAAAGGACACTTTATAAACCTGCCAGATTATTCCATTGGTCAGAATTACCCAATCAGTTCCTTGATTAGCAGCATAATCGATAGCTTGTTTGACATGTGCATCCTTCAAATCAAGGCCAATTGCCTTTACTTCAATCAGCATTTGCAGTGAATTGTCAATTTTTATAGCGAGGTCAACATTGGTTCCTCGAATTGCATATTCAGATGTAATTTCAGTATATTTGTCGAATCCGAACACATCACATAATATATCTTTAACAATAGTGACGGTATCGGATTCGTTTACATCTCTGGCTTTAGCCGAAGCAAGAATGTTTTGATATTTCTTGACATGAGCGATCAGTCGACTTTTGACTTTGTTAGGTATTGTAGCCATTTTGCCTCCAAAATAAAAATATGAACTTTAAAACGAGAACACACTCTTTGGCGCTTATATGCAGCTTGAAATATTGACGATTGAATTATAAAAGATGTCAAATAATTTGCAATCCTCAAATATTAAAGAAAATCACCGTCTACTAATTTATTGTTCATATCGTTACGACGGGCCGATATCTGTAAAAAAGCCTTCTCGCTCTCTATGATGAACAGGTGTTAATCAAAAATCGCAGCAAAAAATTAAATTTCTAAATTCTCAATTCTAAGTTTTCTATGCAGACTACGAACTTCGAACTATGAACTCCGAACTTTTTTACATCCCCAGCCAATACTCCGCCATCCGCGCATAATCCGCCAAATCCACCGTACCCGACCGATTGATGTCCGCACCGCCGCAGTCATCGCTGGCCGCACAATTGCTCATCAGCCACCGCTGGACAAAATACATCAAATCGCCGGCCTCCACGCCGTCGCCGCATACAAAATCGCCAAATCGCCGAAATTCCCGGTTCAGCCGGGCATAATCCACATCATCCGCGCACATCCGCCACGTCTCAAGGCTGCCGTTGGCGTTCTCGCCGACAAAATCCCATCCCGCCGCAGTAAACGTCGCCTGCGTCTGCATCTCCGCCGTGGTCTTGCCCGTCATGCCGGTTGTATAGCCGATGCCCGCGCCCTTGGTCGTACCGCTGACGGTCTTATCCCAGAACA
>CAZKAI010000302.1:0-1726 GCA_964550565.1 uncultured Pirellulales bacterium | reverse complement strand
TCTGGGAAACCAGCAGCGGCAATATCGACCTGATCGTCGTCAATGGCTGCCAGAAGCGCCGCATCAATTCGTTTCTGACCGCGCAGCGCAGTTACGGCCCCGACGACATCGCCTACCGCGACATGGTCAGCGTGTACCAGTCCGACTTCGGCGTCTGCCGGATCGTCACGACCCGCTGGATGCCGCAGGATGCGGTACTGCTGCTCGATTCATCGCGGCTGGCCGTGATGCCGCTGGCAGGCCGCAGCTTCCACTTCAAGCCGCTGGCCTCCTCCGGTGACTATGAGTGCGGCGAACTCATCGGCGAGTACACACTCGAACTCAAAAACGAAGCCGCCCACGGCCTCATCAAAGGCCTGAATAAGGGATAAAAACAGCCCCCAGCTTCCAGCCCTAACAAATAGCTGCGCCGATGCTGATGTTAAACGCTGAAAGCTTGTAACTGGCGGCTCTCGTATATCTTTGACAAGTTCATAGGGTAAAAAGTGTTATAATATGCAGGGGTGCTGTCTATCAGCAGCACAACCCATTAGGCAGCATCCCTGTTTTATACTTTATTTTCTGCAGCAGCGGATATGGCATTGTCGAGGTCTTTTTTGCGGAAGGGCTGCGGGTCGAGATCGTATGCTTTCTGAAAATGATTAATAGCTTGCTGCGTGTCACCGCGATGCTGTAGGATATGACCAGTGTAGCATTCAAATATAGCCTGGTCATGCACCGCCGGCTGAGGAGTGGATTTGAGAACTTGTCCGGCCTGTTCAAGATAACGGTCGGTCTGCTCGGGATTATTCATAAAATGTTCATGCAGCGAGGCCAGAAAACAAAGAATAATCACCGAATCCGGATTGAGCGCCAGTGCCTTCATCAAATACTGGCACGACAAATCAAATTGCTTTTCTTTCAGCACCTCGGAGTGTCTTCGAACATACCACCCGGTCATGATGGTTTTGTCATCATGTCTGATATAATACAGGTGATCCTTCAAACAGATATACGTCAGACCCGCGATGATTGCCAACATTACGATTATCGAGTAAATATCCCTTCCGGTTGTACTGTGATAGACCAAAGAATCAATAAAATGGCGAATGCGGATCAGGGCAACAATGAGATATGCTATTGAGGTTATGATAACAAGCAGGCTGACAGTGCGTTTTATCTTCAAAAAACCGGGCTTGTCCACATTTTTAAAGATGAAATTACATAGCAGGTAATCGATCAAAAACAGGCCAACAACACTATATGAAATTACCTTAGACATCTCCATTCTTTGCGTCCTTTTGACTCTCCACGGTTATATCCTTGAAATAACGCCTATTACGGATTACTATAACATGGCAAGTCAGCAAGGACAAGCAAAAGGTTTAATGGAAAGAGGGGTAATTGGAGATGACAGATGAGAAGGCGTTGCTGGTGCGGTTTCGGGTTTGGCTGGGGTTGTTTATCATTGGGCTGGTGCTCAGTGGGGTGACGGCCTTTCCGCTGGCCTGGGAGGTACGGATTCTCACGCAGTATGTCGGGCCCAATACCGCGGTGGCCAATTTTTATCCGCCGCTGGCGGCGTGGATCGGTACGGTGGATGCAGGATTGCAGGAGATCCAGGCCCAACAGCCGTATCTATTCTATGGGACTGACTGGCTGGCGTTCGGCCATCTGGTGATTGCCATTGCGTTCTGGGGGCCGCTGCGGGAGCCGGTGCGGAACAAATGGCTGATCGATTTCGGGA
>CAZKAI010000301.1:0-1740 GCA_964550565.1 uncultured Pirellulales bacterium | reverse complement strand
CTCCCATCGAACCGGGCAAAGATGAAGAAATGCCGGTGGAAATTGAAAATGCCAAGTATGTCCGGCCGTTTGAAACAGTCACACGGCTGTATGGCATGCCGATTCCCACTTCGATAGACCCAACGGTGTTTCTGGCTCCGTTTTTCGCGATTTTCTTCGGATTGTGCATGGCCGATGGCGGCTATGGCCTGATTCTGGTGGCCCTGCTGGCCTGGGCAGTCTGGAAGGCTCAGGGCGATAAAAAGATGTTGTGGATGCTTTTGGTCTGTGGTATCACCACGACGCTGGCCGGAGCCATTACCGGAAGCTGGTTTGGAGATGCAATCAGCTCTCTACTCCCGGAAGGGCATGCATTAGAAGGCATTCGACAGAAATTGACATTGATAGATCCAATGAAGGACCCCATGAAGTTCTTCATACTATCACTCGCAATTGGGTATATCCAGATACAGTGTGGATTAACAATTGCTTTCTTCGCTAATGTATTTAAAAAAGACTGGACAGCCGCATTATGTGACCAGTTAGTATGGATTTTCCATCTGAATAGTCTATTATGCATCGGACTGGCCAGCAGCAGTGTACTACCAGAAGCAGTGAAAAAACCTTGTATATTTATTGTATTTTTCACATCATTCATAATTTTATTGTTTACCGTACGTAGTGGTGGTTGGGGTGGACGAATAGGATTAGGCTTTTACCAACTTTTCAGTACCGTTTTCTATATCGGTGATGTGCTCAGCTATGCCCGACTGCTGGCCCTTTGCTTGGTCGGAGCAGGTTTTGGAATGGCAATCAATATTTTGGTTAAATTGGTAATTGATCTTCCGTACATCGGATGGTTCTTAGGTGTTGTTCTATTTATTGGCGGGCACTTATTCAATATTGCTTTATCTATACTG
The DNA here is from genome assembly GCA_964550565.1 of uncultured Pirellulales bacterium. GTDB lineage: Bacteria > Planctomycetota > Phycisphaerae > Sedimentisphaerales > Anaerohalosphaeraceae > Anaeroglomus. The sequence continues at coordinate 841 of CAZKAI010000301.1, read as the reverse complement.
GGTGCATTTGTACACTCTTTACGATTGCAATTTGTGGAATATTTTCCGAAATTCTTCGTTGGAGGAGGACGTGATTTTACTCCTCTTCGAAAAGAGTACAAACACATTCAAGTAAAATAATAAATGTAACTAAAAGCAGAGGATTCCGCCAGAAGCGGAACAGTAACTTAGACAAGAAAGGATATTTTGATTATGCTGGACATGATGGGTTTGACATTCGCATTGATAGGGGCGGCAGTAGCGGTATTTTTATCAGGTATCGGATCGGCTATCGGTTTAGGAGCTGCCAGCAAAAGCGCGACTGCGGTATTGAGTGAAAAGCCAGAACGATATGGTACATTAATGCTGTTAGTATTGCTCCCCAGTACGCAAGGACTTTATGGTTTTATTGTAGGATTGATGGTGGTTATGAAAATCGGTCTGATCACTGGTCCCGCAGAAATTGTATCATGGTTTCAGGGTTTGCAGATTTTTGCTGCCTGCCTGCCGGTGGCAGTTGCTGGCATGGTCAGCGGTATCCATCAGGGTCGAACCGGCGCTGCGGGTATCATGATGGCTGCAAAACGCCCGGAATTGGCTTTTAAGGCGGGCGTTATTTATGCGGCGATGATCGAACTGTATGCCATTCTGGGCTTTTTGATCTCATTTTTAGTAGTCAAGGCTATTCAGATTGGTGCTTAATTCAGAAACCGCATAAAGCCCTTTAATACAAGGTCTATTATGAACGCCGAACAGGTAGTACAAAAGATAGTGTCTCAGGCCAGGGCCGAGGCGGACAAGATACTTGCCGCCGCCCGGGAGGCTGCCGGCAAGGAAAAACAGCGGCTGGACCAGGAACTTG
>CAZKAI010000300.1:0-1741 GCA_964550565.1 uncultured Pirellulales bacterium | reverse complement strand
TACTCCAGTAAAGGACTTTAGAGATTTTAACTGATTGATAATACAAGATTTGCGTGAAAAGTCAAGACACCTGAAATATCCGATACGCTTTCTTTTAAAAACTTGCATTTTGCGTATAAAACGGCATAATATATATACTTTGGCTACAAGGACATGGTAATTTGACTAAACAGGCAATCGCAACTTTGGATAATTTGCGGAATACTTAAAAAATGCATCAAACCATATTGAAGGAATCTCTAACCTGACCTGCTGATTTTATTATGAGGGAGTACTAAAATGCATAAACAAACACGGATTTGGACACACGCTTCTTCGGTATTAAACCAGAACACGAACGGATTTCAATTCTTTCCAAAGCAGTACCACCAGGGTTCGCAGGGCAAAGGAAGCAGGAAAAAACCGGTTCACATCACCATAGAATCCTTGAATGAGATTATGCTCTTCAAAGGGTTTCCTGTTTTGCTGATCATATTAGCTGCTGTTGTTTTAAGCGGGTGCCAGGTTCCTTCCGGCTATTGGGGAGTCAATTACAAATATGCCCCGGCTCACGGCGGGACGACACCGCCCAATGGGGAGCCGTATGATGCCATGTTTTTCAAAAACTATGGTGTCAATCCGTTCATCGACACAGAGGATGATCACCTCTCCACTTTTGCAGCCGATGTGGACAGCGGCAGCTACACCCTGTGCCGCCAGTATCTGCGGGATGGCAACCTGCCGCCTCGGGATGCGGTGCGGGTGGAGGAATTTGTCAATGCGTTTGAGTATCACTATCCGGCTCCCAGTGAATCAGTCTTTTCCGTCTATGCCGAGGCCATGCCGTGGACTTTTGACGCCTCCCGCCGGAATACCTTTTTGATGCGGATTGCCCTCAAAGGCAAGGAAATCCTGGAAGAAAATCGCAAGCCCGCCATCCTGACCTTTGTTATCGATGTCTCCGGCTCGATGGAAGAGCAAGATCGGCTGGAACTGGTCAAAAAGAGCCTGAAAATCCTGATCGATCGTCTTGGTCCCGATGACAAAATCGGCATCGCGGTGTATGGTTCCCGGGGCCGGCAACTTCTGGCCCACCATGATCTGCGCCACAAATCCGCCATCCTTAAGGCCGTTCAATCCCTTCGGCCCGAAGGGGCCACCAATGCCGAGGAGGGAATTCGCATCGGCTACGAGATGGCCGAAGAGGCCTTTGTCCCCGGTTATATCAATCGCGTCATTCTCTGCTCGGATGGGGTTGCTAATGTCGGTCGAACCGGGCCGGACGAAATCTTCAAGGTCATCAAGGACAAGGCCGACAAAGGGATTACGCTATCGGCGCTGGGATTCGGCATGGGCAATTACAATGACGTCCTGATGGAACAGCTCGGCAACAAGGGCAACGGCTATTATGCCTATATCGACACCCTCGAAGAGGCTCAGAAGCTCTTTGGCGAAAACCTTACCGGCGCCCTGCAAATCATCGCCCGGGATGTCAAAATTCAGGTGGATTTCAATCCGCAGGCCGTCCGCAGCTACCGGCTCATCGGCTATGAAAATCGCGATGTTGCCGACAAGGATTTCCGCAATGATATCGTCGATGGAGGAGAAATCGGCGCCGGCCATGCTGCGACAGCCCTGTACGAACTCAAACTCCAGCCCAATGCGGCGGGCACACTGGCGACGGTCTATGTCCGGTATAAAGACGCCGACACCTTTGAAGTCACTGAATTCAAGTCCCCCTTCCAGACCAGCGAGATTGCGG
>CAZKAI010000299.1:0-1772 GCA_964550565.1 uncultured Pirellulales bacterium | reverse complement strand
CTCCCATCGAACCGGGCAAAGATGAAGAAATGCCGGTGGAAATTGAAAATGCCAAATATGTCCGGCCCTTTGAAACGGTCACACGACTGTACGGCATGCCAATTCCCACTTCGATAGACCCAACGGTGTTTCTGGCTCCGTTTTTCGCGATATTCTTCGGATTGTGCATGTCTGATGGCGGTTATGGTCTGATTCTGGTGGCGCTGCTGGCCTGGGCTGTCTGGAAGGCTCAGGGTGACAAAAAGATGTTGTGGATGCTTTTAGTTTGCGGCGTTACCACAACGCTGGCCGGCGCCATTACCGGGAGTTGGTTCGGTGATTCTATCACTTCCCTGCTTCCTGAGGGCAATGCTCTAAGAATGTCTTTAGATAGTGTACGTCAGAAACTCATGCTATTTGACCCGATGACTCAGCCAATGACCTTTTTCCTGCTATCTTTGGGTATTGGCTATCTTCAAATTCAATTCGGACTATTTGTTGCTTTCTTTGCCAATCTGGCCAAAAAAGATATCGCCGCAGCCATCTGGGACCAGTTTACCTGGATTATCCATCTAAACGCCCTGCTTTGCCTGGGACTTTCCAAAGGGGGCATGCTGCCGGCGTTTTTAGCCAAACCCTGTGGTATTATCGCAATTTGTACCTCCGTTGCAATATTACTATTCACTGCACGCGGCATTGGCTGGGGTGGTCGAATCGGGCTGGGTGTTTATCAACTGTTCAGCACAGTCTTCTATATGGGTGACGTACTGAGCTATGCCCGTTTGATGGCCCTGGGGATGGTCGGTGCGGGTTTTGGAATGGCTATCAATCAATTAGTCAAACTGGTAGGCGGTGTTCCATATGTCGGCTGGCTGTTGGGAGTGGGGTTGTTTGTCGGTGGACATTTATTCAATATTGCCCTATCTGTCCTGGGTGCGTTTGTCCATACGATGCGACTTCAGTTTGTGGAATTTTTCCCGAAATTTTTTGTCGGCGGCGGACGCGATTTTATTCCGCTGCAGAAAGAGTATAAGCATATTCAGATCAAATAAAAATGATCCGTCAAAGGCGGATTGAGAATAAATAAACAGACAAGCAAAGAGACACACGAGCTTATAAAGAAGAAAGGATTTAGAGTATGTTGGAAAGCATGGGTTTAGTATTCGCATTGACGGGTATGGCGCTGGCGGTATTTCTGTCCGGTATTGGTTCATCCATTGGTCTGGGAATCGCCAGCAAGAGCGCAACTGCGGTTCTGAGCGAAAAACCCGAACGGTATGGTATTCTGATGCTGCTGGTCGTGCTGCCCAGCACGCAGGGTATTTACGGCTTTGTCGTAGGGCTGTTTGTGATGATCAAGCTCAATATCTTCGCCGGATTTGATGCCGTCTATGCCGTAACCTGGGCACAGGGTCTTCAAATTATGGCTGCGTGTCTGCCGGTTGCAATTGCCGGTATGATCAGCGCCATTCATCAGGGTAAAACCGGTGCCGCCGGTATCATGATGGCCGCTAAACGTCCTGAACTGGCGTTCAAGGCCGGTGTCGTGTTTGCCGCCATGGTCGAACTGTACGCGATTCTGGGCTTCCTGATTTCGCTGCTGACCCTGATGCTGGGCATCAAAGTCGGCGCCTAATCACGAATCTATCAGCCCTTTAATACAAGGTCTATTATGAACGCCGAACAGGTAGTACAGAAGATAATGTCGCAGGCCAGGGCCGAGGCGGACAAGATACTGGCCGCCGCCCGGGAGGCTGCCGGCAAGGAAAAACAGCGGCTGGACCAGGAACTTG
>CAZKAI010000298.1:0-1792 GCA_964550565.1 uncultured Pirellulales bacterium | reverse complement strand
TGCAGCATTGGAGTGCTCAAATACCGCGATTCCGTCATCCATAAATCACCCAGAATGCCGTCATAGTGATTCGCAATGGCATACTGAGCCAACCACTCAACCATCCTGGCCCGGTATGCATCCGGCAGCAATGATAATAAACCATAATCGGGATATTCCAGACCATCTTTTTTGCAATGGGAAATGTGCCGCTGATAAAAGCCAATCGCATCATCGTAATCCCCCGCCCAGGTGAGGGCCTCAATGGCACGAGTCACTGAAAATCCGGGCTCGTGATCTGCCGGCAGTGAATTCAAGTCCTCCGTATCGACGGGTTTATACTGGAGCAGCTTAGCCTTTATGATTTCGGCAGCATTAGGGTCGCCCAGTTTGCAACGGAAGTAGAGTGCAGGAAATGCATCCGGCCGCTTGAAATAGGCGAGGAAATGCGGCATGGCCTCCCGGCCGCATTGCTCCATCGCTGCTCCCAACTCATATTCATCACGCATCGAGGCATGTTGCTGATAACTTTCCATGCCGAAATCGTCCACCATCATTCCAGGCGAATACAGGTCGGGATACAATTCTTGATAGCTCACGCGATGGAGTGACTTGATGTTGTTCAGGATCGCAGGCAAGTCCTCGGGCATCACACACGGCAGCCATTGCCGGGCCTGATTCCAGGTCAAATCCGGCTTATCAAAACGCATCAGCATCTGTGAATATAGCGATTCATGGAACTTGTATTCAGGCTGCTGCATCGTGTTTCGGTAATACCCCATGGATCTGGCGTTTGAATTGATTGCTGCCTGACTTACCGGCGGTGCACAAAGGGTGAAAATCACCAGATACAACAAAGTCCATCCGATCATCATCTGCAGGCATCGCCCCCGATATGCCAAAGCATAAGGCTGGTTCGACCAAAGCATCCTCATTCCCCGACAGTCCAGCGCATCGGGTTCGTTTGAACGGGACAGGACCCGTGCTGACAGGACGGCAAACATGAACATCGGCACCAGATACGCAATCCCCCATCGTGACAGTTCCAGTGCCAGACAGCCCCAGAAGCCAGCCAGCAGCAGGCACACGACCAGCCGGCGCCTGAGCCATCCGCCCTGCCACATCACAAGCAAACACACCCCGCAGAAGATTTCGATGCTGCGATACGACGACCATGCCTTGTCCAGCCGAATGACTTCATACGGGGGTTTTAATATCCGCTCCAGTCCGTAGGACTGTTGATTTATCTGATCGATTTGCCGAAAGGCCCAATACTGGGTTATCAGCAGAAAAACCGTCCCGCTGATTACAAGGATAATCCACGGCGAAAGGCCGGTTCGGGTGAAGTCCGCTTTTCGCCAGAGTACAAGACCTGAAAAACAAATCAGTCCCGCCATACAGGCCAGCAGCATCTGTCCAGAATGGAGCGCCGGTGGGAATACGAATTCCGTCCGGCGGGCTATTTTCCGGGGGATACTCTCTCGGGCATCTCTCTGGCTTTTCGAATACCGAACTGTCCAGTCCTTCCATGCCAGCAGTTCCAGTCGAAGCTGTTGGGAGCGTTCGGGAGGGAGCGAAAGCCGCTGTAATTCGACAATCTGGGTGGGGCCGCGATCCGGTTCCTGAGAGTTGAACTCGGGGCACAGAAAACGTCCCGGCGATGCAAGATTCATGGGCAGGCCGGCACTTTTTACGGCACATTGCTCCAGCCGGTCATGGATGGCTTGCGCCTCTTCAACACGCCCATTGATAATCAGATAACGAGCATAACTGCGAATCGAATCGGATAAGCGGGACAATGGCCAGCCGGGGA
>CAZKAI010000297.1:0-1815 GCA_964550565.1 uncultured Pirellulales bacterium | reverse complement strand
CATTCGGCACGACGGACTTTGTATGTCGATTTTTCCAGGCCGGGACGAACCGTGCCGGTGTCCATGACGACGATGCGGAAGTCTTTGGCTTTCTTGCCGAGGGGAACATAGCTGATGGAGCGAGTGGCGGGCTTGTAATGAGTACCCATGCCCTGTTTGGCAAACAGAATCATAATCTGATCGAGTTTGCCGCAGGGAGAGCCAATGTATTCATTTTCGACCGCCTGAGCCAGATCGACAATTTTCATCTGATCTTTTTCGACAATACCATTTGCGTCCAAGACCGAAAGAATCAGGTTGAGCGCCAGTGAGGCCGAACGGCTCATGCCGCCGCCGGGGATGTTGCCCAGCAGGACCGCATCGATGCCCTGGGTTAGTTTATAATCTGCCTTTTGCAGGATATAATTTACACCATAGGGGAACCTCGCCCAGGTATCGGCCACTTTGGGCGACCGGGGGGCGGGAACCTTGCCCAGTTCAAACTGGATGACGCCGTCACCGGGGAAGTTCTCACTGTACAGCCGCATCTTATTGGTACCATTAGGCTTGTAGGCCATCCAGATGAAGCGATCGGTACCGACGCCAAACAGCTCAGTGCCGTTATAATCGCCGTGTTCGACGCCGATGCAGAACCGCGAGGATGTGCGGCAGACTTTGGCGCCCTTGATATTGATTTTTTTCTTTGCAGCTATCGTCTTAATGGCCGCAAATGCCTGTTTATCATTGGTTACCAGGGGTACTGCTTTCACGGTAGTGACTCCTTTATTTGGCAATTACCAGAGGGCTGAAAATGATGTATAAAATCAACGTTACCACGACAACCACAATTCCAACCCACATGGCCCCGCGGGAACCTTCCAGATTAATCGTGGTATTCTGTTTGAACTCCATCGGTTGAGCCAGCGGACGAACCACGGTAATTAATGCCATCACGAGCAGGCACAAACCAAAGCAGATGGCCATGCGATTGAGGAACTGGACCTGCGGAACAGCCGCTTTGAGAACGCCATACGACACAATATTTGTCACCAACCCCAGCACGCCGGCCATGGCAGGCGCTTTTCGCACCAGTAATCCGAAAGCAAACACTGCAAGAATACCGGGCGAGATGAAGCCCTGGCCTTCCTGGATGATGGTGAAGATACTGTGGCTGATTTTGGGATTGCCCAACTGCGGCGCCAGGAGAACCGCGATGACCGCAAAGACCACCACAGAAATACGCCCTACCGAAACGATCTGTTTTTGAGTAGTTTCGGGATTCATGAATTTCTTATAAATGTCCATGCTGAAAATGGTCGAAGCAGCATTGAGCATGGCTGCAAGCGAGCTGACCACGGCACCCAGCAGGGCTGCCAGAACGAATCCAACAATACCCTTGCCCTGCGGCAGGACGTTGCCCAGCAATTGAGCCAGGGCAGTGTCATATTTATGAGCAATAAACTTTTCCGTAACCACGGGCTTGGATGCAGCGGCTGCGGCAGTTTTGGTTTTTTCATTATATACTATCAACTCTGCTTCCAGTGACGAGAACACAAAATTCCAAGACTGGTCATCCGAAGCAAAAGTCGTAAAGTCCGCCGGTTTAAGCGTTTCATAGACCGACTTGACGATAGGAAGAACAAACATGTTTTTGGTCTTCAGGGCCTTGATGGTCTGTTCATTATCGAACAACGCCACCATGAATCGTCCCTGCGGCCATGCGGCAATCGCTTCTTCGGACGGAGAGTCCACCACTTCGACAAGCTGCGTCTGGGGGTTGGCCTTGTGATATTTGGAAATCACCGGAGCGTTATCATAGACGGCCTCGAATTGCAT
>CAZKAI010000296.1:0-1837 GCA_964550565.1 uncultured Pirellulales bacterium | reverse complement strand
TAAGGTAACAATTGGAGCCTGATTATGAAAACGATAAACATACTATTCCTGATTGCGATTGCGGCCAGCATAGCCATCGCCAAGGTGGATTTGGTCACACTGCCCAGCCGGGATACGACGCAACTGACTATCTATAATTCTGCGGACTTGACCCTCGTGCGGGACAGCCGGTCACTGACGCTTAAGGAAGGCGGGAACAAGCTGCAGTTTTCCTGGGAAAATACGCTGATTGACCCGACCAGTCTGGCCATGCAGCCGAAGGCCTTTGCCGACAAAATTACTATTGCCGATTTGACGTTTCCGCCGCGGGTGCAGAATCTGGGCTTGTGGAATATCGACAGCGAGGTGGACGGCAAGGTGCCGGTGGAGATTACTTATTTGACCAGCGGCCTGAGTTGGCGGGCGTTTTATATGGGAACGCTGGCCGAGGATGAAAAGACCATGCGGCTGGAAGGCTTTGTCCGCGTGTCCAATAACTCCGGCGAGGATTACGAGAACGCCCAGACCCGGCTGATTGTCGGCAAGATTCATTTGCTGGATGAGATTGCTCAGTTGGCCCGCAGGCAATATCCTTACGACAGGCCGGGTGCGGTCCTGAATGAAGAATTGAGAACGCGAGATCATTCAATCCTCACCACGGGCCTGCCGACACTCGGGATGGTGGTTACGGATTCACTGTCGGTTGCAGATAAACCCAGGGAAATCGTCAAGGAAGGCTTGAGCGAGTATTTTCTCTATACGATTGAAGGCACAGAGACGATTCCCAATGCATGGTCCAAGCGGCTGCCGAGTTTCGATGTGGCGGAAATCCCCGTGGTAAATTTGTATAAGTATGAACTAGAAATGCATGGGACACAGGTTATCCGGTACTTGAGCTTCAAGAATGATACGGAACATAAACTCGGCGAAACACCGATACCTGATGGTTCCATGAAAGTCTATCGTACAGTGGACGATCAGCAGCATCTGTCGTATGAAGGCCAGTCTTCATTCAAGTATATCCCGGTCAATGAAGATGTGGAACTGAACCTCGGGGCAGTGACCGATGTGGTGGTCAAAACGATGGTGATGGACACCAAGACCGACAATTATCGCTTTGATAAAGACGGCAACATCAATGGATGGGATGAGATACAGACCTTCCGGATTGAGGTCAAAAATACACGCGACCTGCCGGTCAAGCTGGAAATCAAGCGGAACTTCAATACACAATACTGGACGATTAAAAATCTTAATGAGGCACAGAACTATTTTGAAAAAGTGGATTTAGATACCGTGAAATACACGCTGACGATGGAACCGCAGAGCGAAAAGACAATTGACTACATCCTGACAACCTATCTGGGTGTACGGACGGAAGATTGGAAAACCAATTAATCCATGATGAAATCTAATGAAAGAAGGTATAATATGAAAAAGATAGCCATTTTAACAGCCGTGACAGTCCTATCCGGGTTGGTTGTGGCCAAGGTGGATCTGGTTACACTGCCCAGCCGGGATACGACTCAACTGACGATTTATAATTCCGCGGACCTGACCCTGGTGCGGGACAGCCGGTCGCTGACACTCAAGGAAGGCGGCAACAAGCTGCAGTTTTCCTGGGAAAATACACTGATTGACCCAACCAGTCTGGCCATGCAGCCGAAGGCCTTTGCCGACAAAATTACTATTGCCGACCTGACGTTTCCGCCGCGGGTACGGAACCTGGGCTTGTGGACTATCGACAGCGAAGTGGATGGCAAGGTGCCGGTGGAAATTACCTATCTGACCAGCGGTCTGAGTTGGCGGGCGTTTTATATGGGGACGCTGGCCGAGGATGAAAAGACCATGCGGCTGG
>CAZKAI010000295.1:0-1850 GCA_964550565.1 uncultured Pirellulales bacterium | reverse complement strand
CCATCGCCATCAAAGACAACCTCTGTTATACCGAAGGCCTGACCACCTGCGGCTCCAAGATTCTGGGCAACTTCAAGCCCCCCTACAACGCCCATGTGGTCGAAAGGTTGCTTGCCGCGGATGCAGTCATCCTCGGCAAGACCAATCTCGATGAATTCGCAATGGGCTCCAGCACCGAAAACTCCGGCCTCCAAAAGACCGTCAACCCCTGGGATAAAACCCGCGTCCCCGGCGGTTCCAGCGGCGGTTCGGCCGCGGCCGTCGCAGCGGGCCTGTGCTGTGCCGCCCTCGGTTCCGATACCGGCGGTTCCATCCGTCAGCCCGCCTCGTTCTGCGGCATCGTCGGACTAAAGCCGACCTATGGCAGAGTCTCCCGTTATGGCCTAGTCGCTTATGGCTCCAGCCTTGACCAGATCGGCCCGATGACCACCTGCGTCAAGGATGCCGCCATCCTACTGCAGGTCCTGGCCGGGCATGACCATCGCGACAGTACCTCCGTCAGCGCCGAAACCGCCGCCGTGCCGGATTATCTGAATGCCCTCGAACAGGCCGTAACAGGCCTGAAAATCGCGTATGTGCCGCAGTTTATCGAACAGGCCGAAGCCCCCGTCCGGGATGCGGTCAAAGCCGCACTGGAATTGTATAAATCCCTCGGGGCCAGCCTCGTCGAAGTCCAGATGCCGCATTTTGATTACTCCATTGCGGCCTATTACGTCATTGCCACCGCCGAAGCCTCCAGCAACCTCGCACGCTTTGACGGCTGCCACTACGGCTACCGCTCACCCAGCGCACGCGATTATGTGGAAGTCTATTCCAAATCTCGCGCCGAAGGTTTTGGTGCCGAAGTCAAACGCCGGATTATGCTGGGCACCTTTGCCCTGTCCAGCGGCTATTATGACGCCTATTATCTCAAGGCACTCAAGGTCCGCAACCTCATCCGCAAAGACTTCACTGAGGCCTTCGCCAAGGCTGATTGCCTGATGATGCCGGTCGCACCCAGTACTGCCTTCAAAATCGGCGAAAAGACCAGTGACCCGCTGCAGATGTATCTGGCGGATATCTATACCATCGCGGTGAATCTCGCCGGCGTACCGGGCATCAGTATCCCCTGTGGATTCGACAGCAATCGCCTGCCGGTCGGCCTGCAAATCATCGGCCCGACATTCAGCGAAGATAAACTCCTCCGCATCGCCGCGATGTTCGAAAACAAAACAGACTATCACCTGCAGAAACCTGAATTAAAATAATCTTTGCCACAGAGGGCACAGAGATACACAGAGGGATTAATAGATGGAAGATAAAATTACAGAATCAATTATCGGTGCAGCAATAGAAGTCCACAGACACCTTGGTTGCGGCCTTCTGGAATCAATTTACGAAGAGGCTCTCTGTCAGGAATTTGATTTGCGGGCAATTCCCTATAAAAGACAAATTCCTGTTGATGTCACCTATAAAGGTGTAAAAATTCAGGGATTCAAGCTGGATTTACTGGTGGAAGAACAAGTGGTCGTGGAATTGAAAGCTGTTCAATTACCTCCCAAGCTGGCACTTGCTCAGACGGTCTCATATTTGAAAGCAACTGGATTAAAACGAGGATTAATCATTAACTTTGGAGAAAAACGACTCATTAACGGTGTTACTCGCGTTTCAGTTTAATAACCGCAGAAAATTATGACACAATATATCTCTGAGTCCTCTGTGTTCTCTGTGGCAAATATATCTTAACACTGTTATCGGCGGCAAAAAGGATTTAAACAAATGGCAGCAAAAGTTGATTATAAAGTTATCGTTGGATTGGAAATTCACGTTCACCTGGCCGCAAAGACCAAGATGTTCTGCGGCTGCGAGCT
>CAZKAI010000294.1:0-1850 GCA_964550565.1 uncultured Pirellulales bacterium | reverse complement strand
TTCCAGCAGGTGTTTTTGTCGCGGGGTGAAGGCGACCGGCTCGCCTGGTTTGAGGTCCTGTGCGCCAAGGGTTCTGGTGATGGCCTCCAGCAGGGTATCGATTCCCCGGCCGGTTTTGGCGCTGAGATAGACATGGCCGGGCTGCGGCTTTGGCTGGGTGAGGTCACATTTATTCACGACCCGAACCACGGGTATCGATTCGGGCAGGGCGAATTCGGGAACAGCAGGCTGGGTCGCATCCTGCAGCAGGATAATACAGTCGCAGTCTCGCAGGAGGTCCCGGGTCATCTGCTGAGCCTTGGCGTCCGGGGACTGGCGAATGGCCTGTGGATCCAGCCCTGCGGTATCGACGATTTCAGCGCGAAAAGGCCCGATTTTGATTGTGGCGCTGACCCAGTCACGAGTCGTGCCGGCGGTATCAGAGACGATGGCCTTCTCGCTGCCGGCCAGGGCATTGAGCAGGGCGCTCTTGCCGCTGTTGGGCGGGCCTGCCAGCACAATCCGCACGTCATGGATAATCCGCCCGGCAATGACGCTGCGGTCCAGAATGTGTCTGCATTGCTGACGAATTGAATCGACAGAGGTCGTGTTATCTTCAGCAAGCCAGTCGCGGATAGTCGCACTCAGGCCGGCGTCAACTTGCGATTGAATGATTTTGACGCCGTCTATTGTTACGGCACCAAGCTGTTCGATGGAAGCTTCTTTTTCAATCGGTGTTGCGGCGGGGAGGGTATTGTCGAGGACGGTTTCCAGTTGCCCCTGCTCAGCGCCGCAGGCCAGACACAGGCGGACGATCTTTTCAAGCAGGATAGGGTTGCCATGGCAATGGATGACAAACTGATGTTGCCCTTCGCACCCCACGACGACATCATCGATGAGATTATCCGCATCGGCGATGTGGCCGTGATAAATCCCGCCGAGTCGGAATCCCTCGAATTTGCCGGACGGTCTGAACACGCGAGCCAGCAGTACCTCCGCCTGCGGCCCCCACAGGGCGATGCTGCCGATGGCCGAATGTCCCTTGCCCGTCAGTACGCAGACCGTCGCCGACACGGTTATTGCTCCTTCTGGTCGTCGGCGTCCAGTTCGTCGATGTGTTCTTTTTCGTAGAAATATTTCTTATAGGCAATCACGATACCCCGCACCGCCAGCTCCGGCACCCACGAATCGACAAACTCGCACTCGTCTTTCAGGATGGCCGCGGCGTTGCCGGTCACGACGACGTGAGGCCACTTGCCAAGCTCTTCGGCGTACTTGCGGGCCATGGTTTCCAGCAGACCCGCAGCGGCATAAAAGACCCCGGCGGCGATGGCCTTGCGGGTGTTGGTGCCATAGACACTGTCCGGCCGGGCAATATCCACCTGCGGCAATTTTGCCGTGGCCGTGTGCAGGGCGGCGGCTCCCATGGCCATGCCCGGGGCGATGATGCCGCCCATGAACACGCCGTTGTCGTCCACCAGGTCGATGGTGATGGCCGTGCCGAAATCGGCGACCATGACCGCATCTTCCACGACGGCGAAGGCCGCCGCCGCAGTGACCAGCCGGTCCGTGCCGACTTCCTGCGGATTTTCGACATTGGTCTCAATCGGTAGGGGGATATCCCGGCCAATCAGACAAATGCGTTCCGAGAGGGTCTCTTTGACGGTGTCTTCGACCAGCTTGGTCCAGATCGGCTTGACGGAACTGGCCACGATGACCCCATCCCGCACGGGGATGGCCGCGCTGGGGACTAAGGGAATCTGATTCCAGCTTTCCTTGAGCAGGGACGCAAGCTGCTGTTTGGCGTCTTCGGCATCGCCCGAGATGGCTTTGAGATATTGCTCGGTGTCGTTCAGATATAAAGCCAGCTT
>CAZKAI010000293.1:0-1892 GCA_964550565.1 uncultured Pirellulales bacterium | reverse complement strand
ACGTTCCAAAGACCAGCCGATTATTATCACTTCCACAACCAATGGCTTCCGGGATATCTACAAAGTCAATCCCGAAACCCTGCTCCTGGAGCAAATCGAAAAATATGCCCTCAAAGAGGGACAGTATGTATTCCTCGGAAGTATTCAGTATCTGGATTATAATCAGCCCTCTGCTGCAGATGTATTCGTACTGAATCCTCCGGCCGATGTGATGCGGGTGGATCAGACCACACAGGCGGTCGGCCTTGAACAGGGCCAGATGACCAATGACGAGGCAGCCCTTGAGACGGCTCGCCGATTCTGGCAGGCGGTTATCGACGCTGATTTTAATAAAGCAGGCCAGTATCTCGAGGGTGTTCCCGGCGATTTTCTCAAAAAGATGTTCGATGAAAATCTGAAGGTGAAGTTTGTTGAAATTCTTTCCATCGGCCCCGTTCAGCCGCATCCCAATCCGCAAACCGGCGGGGTGGTGGTGCCGTGCCGATTAAAAGTCCAAAAAGATGGACAAATCGAAGAAATGGCATTCGAACGTCTGGGCGTCCGGCAGGTCTATAACCAACCCGGCCGATGGACCATCTTCGGCGGAATCTAAGTCGAAATCGAATCCTGTCGCAAACTTAGGGCCGGCCTCAATCGGGACCGGCCTTATTTATTGACTCAAACTGAGCGTATAATCAAACGATAAACTCATAAAGGCTATTTACAAAAGTAGTTAGTGTAAATTGTCATTCCCGCGAAAGCGGGAATCCAGATTCTGGAGTAAAAGCTGGATACCCGCCTGCGCGGGTATGACAAGTCGAATGGGTCAGTTTGGGTTGTTTACTTCACGATACTCTTTTTGGCATGAATTCGATAGTCGGCGATAAGCCACAGAATCCAGCCCGACCAGAACATGGACAGCATCATAATCCCCGCCCCCAGTGCAAAAACCGCCGCGGCAATCGAGTGATCCAGATGCAGCAGCCCCATCTTGCCCAGCAGCCAGTTCCAGTCGTGAATGCCGCCCCCGACCAGATTGGCCGACATCGCCCGCGCATCGTGGATATAGGACGCCATATCCAGAAAGTTCTGCCCCGTCCACCACAGCATCACCGCCGCGGCAAACGCATCCCGTTTATATATCAGAAATGCCGCCGCAAAGATCGCCGGCAGCAGAATCTGAAAAATCGAACCGCCCAGAAACTGCACAAACCGGCCAAACACCAGGAAAATCAAGTGCCCGGTCTCGTGAATCGGCAGATTGATATGGTGCAGAAATGTGCTCCAGCCTTTCTCAACCGGTCCGATAATCATCATCGTGCCCCAGACCAGCAATACAGCCCACAGAATCACCCGTCCATAAAACTGGCCGGCAGGGCAGTGCCGATTATAACGTAATACCCAGCGATCAATGAAAGTCTCGTCGGAAGCTGGGCTTCCCGCCGCACAGACAGACGCTTTCGGCTGAAGCGATTCTCTCGGCCTCTGGTAGCTTGTCGGCGTTATATCTTCAATCATTTTCATGGCAATCAAATTATCGGACAAAAACCATCGTGGCTTGACAACAGCCTCGTATGGATACGATTACACCGGGCGGCGGATTTCAAAAACCGTCAATTCAAGTACTATTTACTATGTTTATGATGGACATCATCTGATTGCCGAGTATAATTATAATACAATATTCAGGAATAGATTGAAGTAAGTATCTGATTATACATAATTAGGAGTCTGGTAATGAAAATACTCATAGGTATATTATCGATGCTGCTGGTATTGCAGTTGATAGCTCCTTTATTGATGTGTACTTTGTTTACAAGTGAAGATATTGACCGTGATGTGTTTTTTTATAGCTTACTAACTGAACTTTTGCATTTTAAGGTAAAGCCAATTGTACTTTAATCCGGTTAAAA
>CAZKAI010000292.1:0-1907 GCA_964550565.1 uncultured Pirellulales bacterium | reverse complement strand
TCTTGATTTTATTATAGAGTGCATCGGTCTTGATGTCAGCCAGGCAGTTGATTTTAAAGCCGGCTTTTTTGGCCTTTTTGACCAGTTCTTCACATTCGGCACGACGGACTTTGTAGGTCGATTTTTCCAGGCCGGGACGAACCGTGCCGGTGTCCATGACGACGATACGGAAGTCTTTGGCTTTCTTGCCGAGGGGAACATAGCTGATGGAGCGGGTAGCAGGCTTATAGTGGGTTCCCATACCCTGCTTGGCGAACAGAATCATGATCTGATCGAGCTTGCCGCAGGGAGAGCCGATGTATTCATTTTCGACCGCCTGAGCCAGATCGACAATCTTCATCTGGTCTTTTTCAACGATGCCGTTGGCGTCGAGGACCGACAGAATCAGGTTAAGCGCCAGTGAGGCCGAACGGCTCATGCCGCCGCCGGGGATATTGCCCAGCAGGACCGCATCGATGCCCTGAGTCAGCTTATAACCTGCTTTTTGCAGGATATAATTCACGCCATAAGGGAACCGTGCCCAGGTGTCGGCCACTTTCGGTGACCGGGGGGCGGGAACTTTGCCCAGTTCAAACTGGATGACACCATCACCGGGGAAGTTGTCGCTGTACAGCCGCATCTTCGTGGTGCCGTTGGGCTTATAGGCCATCCAGATGAATCGGTCGGTACCGACGCCAAACAGCTCAGTGCCGTTATAGTCACCATGTTCGACACCGATGCAGAATCGCGAGGATGTGCGGCAGACTTTGGCGCCCTTGATATTGATTTTTTTCTTCGCGGCAATGATCTTCAGAGCCGCAAATGCCTGTTTATCATTAGTTACCTGGGACACAGCTTTCACGGTAAGGACTCCTTTATTTGGCAATTACCAGGGGGCTGAAAATGACATATAAAATCAACGTTACCACGACAACCACTATACCGACCCACATGGCCCCTCGGGAACCTTCCAGATTAATCGTGGTATTCTGTTTGAACTCCATCGGCTGAGCCAGCGGGCGAACCACAGTAATTAATGCCATTACGAGCAGGCACAAACCAAAACAGATGGCCATGCGATTAAGGAACTGGACCTGCGGAACAGCCGCTTTAAGAACGCCGTAGGACACAATATTGGTCACCAGCCCCAGCACACCGGCCATGCCAGGCGCTTTGCGCACCAGTAATCCGAAGGCAAACACCGCAAGAATACCGGGCGAGATGAAGCCCTGGCCTTCCTGGATGATGGTGAAGATACTGTGGCTGATTTTGGGATTGCCCAGCTGCGGTGCCAGGAGAACCGCGATGACCGCAAAGACCACCACAGAAATACGACCTACCGAAACGATCTGTTTCTGCGTGGTTTCGGGATTCATGAATTTCTTATAAATGTCCATGCTGAAAATAGTCGAAGCGGCATTGAGCATGGCTGCAAGCGAGCTGACCACCGCCCCCAGCAGGGCCGCCAGAACAAATCCGACGATACCCTTGCCCTGCGGCAGGACGTTACCCAGCAATTGTGCCAGGGCAGTGTCGTATTTATGGGCAATAAACTTTTCCGTAACCACGGGTTTGGATGCAGCGGCTGCGGCAGTTTTGGTTTTTTCATTATAGACTATCAGCTCTGCTTCCAGCGACGAGAACACAAAATTCCATGACTGGTCATCGGAGGCAAAGGTCGTAAATTCCGCTGGCTGGAGTGTTTCATAGACAGACTTGATGATGGGAAGAACAAACATGTTTTTGGTCTTCAGGGCCTTGATGGTCTGTTCATTGTCGAACAATGCCACCATGAATCGCCCCTGCGGCCATGCGGCAATAGCTTCTTCAGACGGAGAATCCACCACTTCGACAAGCTGCGTCTGGGGGTTGACCTTGTGATATTTGGAAATCACCGGAGCGTTATCATAGACGGCCTCGAATTGCAT
>CAZKAI010000291.1:0-1942 GCA_964550565.1 uncultured Pirellulales bacterium | reverse complement strand
TCGTGTCTTTTCGGCAAGCGTGCATGACATGAATTTTCGTGGGTGGTATTTTATGCGTCGTCAGGAATATGCTATAATGGAGACGACGTATGGGGAATCGATTAAAAACGAATGTACCGGCCCGGCTGATCCGTGGCCGGCAGCGCTTTGAAAAGTTCAGAAAGACGCATAAGGGCTATCGTCGCCTGCCGGATTCGCTGTGGTCGGTGGCGGTCAAACTGGCCCAGGCGTATGGCGTCAACCGGACAGCTAAGACCTTGAGGCTGGATTACAGCGGCCTCAAGAAGCGGCTGGAGTCAACGACTTCGGAGACCCTACTACAAGCTACGCCCGGACGGGGGTTCATCGAGTTGCTGCCGTCTGAGCTGACGGCGGCGGCCGAGTGCATTCTGGAGTGTGAGGATGCCAGGGGGACGAAGCTTCGGCTCCATTTCAAAGGGCCGCACCTGCCCGATCTGGCGGCCTTGAGCCGTGCCCTGTGGAACAGTCAGCCATGATCCAGCTAACGCCGCACATGCGGATTCTGGTGGCTGTCGAGCCAGCTGACTTCCGTAAAGGGATCGACGGCTTGATGCGGGTTTGCCGGGAGCAGTTGCGACAGGACCCGTTTCGGGGAATTTTATTCGTTTTTCGCAATCGCCGGGCAACTTCCATCAAAGCGTTACTGTATGACGGCCAAGGCTTCTGGATGTGTCAGAAGCGGCTTTCGAAAGGACGTTTTGTTCACTGGCCTCCTCAGCACGGCTCCTCGGCCACCCAGGCCCTGGAGGCCCATCAGCTGGGTGTTTTGCTGGCTGGCGGCAATCCGGCGGCGGCGAAGGGTTGCCCAGCCTGGCGACGGGTGGATGGGCTATCGGAAAAATAACTCAAGCCCAGCCCGGTCTTTGTCCGATAATAAATATCGCCTGTTTTCAAAAGGACAATGCTATGGGGCAGTTAGGACGCATTCGCCGACAGATGGGCGGCAAAGGCCCGCCGAAATCCCATCCATCCCCACCCGATAATGCGGGGTGTATTGATCTGGATATCGGCACACTGGAGGCCATCATTGAACGGTCAAAACAAAAACCGCTCAATGAGCAGGATTGCCAGCTGCTCCGTTCCGTCGTAGAAACGCTGCACGTTTTGACCCAGGAACTGGAAAAGAAGCATGTCTCCATCCAGAAGCTCAAGCAGATGCTCTTTGGGGCCACCACCGAATCGACCCGCAAGGTGCTCGAGCAGCTTCTGGAGTCTGACAAGCCGCCGCCAACCGATGAGGATCAAGTCCCGCCCAAATCGGAAACCTCACCGCCGCCCAAGCCGGGACATGGCCGCAATGGCGCCGATGCGTATTCTGGCGCTGAAATGGTACACATCAAGCATGAGTCCCTCAAGCCCGGCGATCCCTGCCCGAACTGTCATAAAGGCACGGTGTATACGGCCAGGCCCAGCCGGTTGGTACGACTCCGAGGTCAGGCCCCTCTGGGTGCCACGGTGTTTGAATTGCAAAAGCTGCGATGCAGCCTGTGCGGGGCGATTTTCACCGCCTCGCCCCCGGATGGGGTGGGATCGGATAAATATGATGCAGAATCGGCCAGCATGATCGCCTTAATGAAATACGGCAGCGGAGTCCCTTTCAACCGCCTCCAGCGGCTCCAGGACAGCCTGGGGATCCCACTGCCGGCGGCGACCCAGTGGGAGATTGTCGAGCCAACTGCCGGCCGGATTGAGCCGGTGTTTGAGGAAATAGTTCACAGGGCTGCCCAGGGTCGGATTTTGCACAATGACGATACGACTATGAAGGTGCTGGAATTATGCCGACAGCACGAGACAACCGGATGTGCCGAGACCCCGTCCAAAACCCAGCGTAAAGGCGTCTTCACTTCCGGCATCGTGTCGGTCGTGGACGATTATCGAATTGCGTTGTTCTTCACCGGACACCAGCACGCCGGTGAAAACC
>CAZKAI010000290.1:0-1971 GCA_964550565.1 uncultured Pirellulales bacterium | reverse complement strand
AATCACACCCGATACATTCCTATAGACGTTACTTCATGGAATTAAGATACAAGACAGGGCTCAAGCCAGAAGATGACAAACAACTCCAAGTCCTCCATGTCCACCTTGCCGTCCCCGGTCAAATCCCCAACCACCGGCGTCATGGTCTGCCACTCCGCAGCCAGAATTGCAAAATCATGCAGATTAATCACGCCATCCGAGTACAAATCCATCGCACAGGGCTCGGTTATCATCAATACCGAAGCAGGCACAATCGCCCAGTTGGTATTGGGATTGTACGTCGGCGGAGTGCCGTGAAAGGTCGTGCCGTAATAAGGTCTGTCCGACGGCCCGCTGCCCGGCAACAGCCACCACAGCTCAATACCATCATAACTGGGCCCTTCATAAAACCGAACCATAATGGCATGGTATCCTTCATTCAAATACACCGGCTGATTCGGCTCGCCCGGTTCGTTTTCGCCCATGTTATCCTCCCAGTCGTACCACTGCCCCTCGCCATTATCGACAATCAATTGCCCATCAATCCAGATTTGCGAGCCATCATCGGAAATGGTCCCGAAGCCATACTCTCCCGGCACATCAACTCTGACATACCCCGTCCATTCGACGGTATAGTTATCCCACTGTCCCGGAATCGGCGCCCACATATAATAGGCACTGCCGTCCCAGTAATCGATATTGGCATCCACCCGCCGGAATCGTTCGGTCAATCCCTGCGTCTGAAGAATCCCATCAACATCAATATTAACCCCCGCATAATACTTGCCCAGCAGATCGCCATATACTATTCCGCCCAGCAATACAATTCCAATAATCCCAGACAAGCCTATTGTTCTCATCGTTATTCTCCTCTCACATCACAATACAATTTCCCCACCCAGCAACTGGGGTATATTGTAGCAAAACCGGGGTGGCAAGTCAAAAAGCAGGGGATTATTTGGCGACATCAGTACCCTTGAATCCGCTCGGCGGCTGGCTGCATAGATGCGTAAAGAGTTCCACTACGCGCCTGCATTGCTGGTCATCGGCACGCAGATACCGGTGTTTTCCATCTGCTTTTTCGATAAATTGGGTTACGCCTTTGTCCGGATCCACGACGATTTGACCCGCAGGCGACAGACTGAAATAACCCCGTTCCGGCCGGATCGCGTATAATACGCTGGTTAAATCCCACGTCGGTCGGTCGTAGGGAAATTTCATATACGATTCATACGCCACCCGCAGCGGATGCTGTGGGACATACCGATAATCCAGGCTAATGCTCTGGGCAGGGTACAAAATGGCCTCGCCAATTTCAAAACCACTGGCCACAATCTCCCCCGGCCACTGCTCAAACAGCTCTTTGGCCGACGGAACATCCATCATAATATTGTATTCCCGGAATGGTTTATCATCTTTATTCACAAACGCACCGCCCATCAGCGACAGCAGCCGCACCTTGTGCCTGACCAGATCCATCCCCGAAAGCGTGCTTGCTGTATCGGGCTTGCTGTCCAGCAGCCGGGCCAGGTTGGTCGAAAATCCCACCTGCACCATGACAACCGACTGGTCGGCCTGTCCGGCCAGCGCCTGCCGCAGGACTGTTACCGCGTCCGGCGCATCCTCGCCCTTTTTCAGGTCGTATGCAAAGGCCGGCTGTCCGCTGGGATTTTTGGTCTCCAGGGTCTGCTGCAGATATGAGCCGTCCTCGGGCGTCACGCCGCCGCGGACCACCCCGACCGGAATCTCGCCCCGGCCGTAAAAGGTATTAACCATATCCACGAACGGCCCCGCCCACGTGTTGTCCTTGCTCAGTGTCACTGCCAGCAGCCTGCATTCCCCCCGGGTCTGCAGCGCATGAATCAACCCCAGCGCCAGGGCATCGTCGATATCATTGCCCATATCCGTATCAAAGATAATCGCCACCGGCCCGGCCCCCGCCTCACCCGCCGCCACAGCCAAACTACCACTCACACCCAGCAGCATCACCAC
>CAZKAI010000289.1:0-2004 GCA_964550565.1 uncultured Pirellulales bacterium | reverse complement strand
GCACCCGGGCACACTGACCAACGCCCGGATTGTTACCCCGACGATTCGAGGCCCGATTACCCTGTCGCTGGACAAACAGGCCGACAGTTGTACGTTCCAGATAACGATTCCGGCCAACACGACCGCCCGATTTGTCCTTCCGGAAAACTGTAACAGTTTTACCTCTGTTCTGCTGGACGGCACGCCGGCAACGCTGCAGCAGGAAGGAACTGTGCGTTTTATCGATCCCATCGGGTCAGGAACTCACGTTGTAACGGCTCAATAAACTCGACCAAAGTAACATAGTGAAACTCCGAAGAGGTACCCGTGTCAGGGGTGAATGGCCGGGTATCTCTTCTTTTTTTGCCAAAATGCATTGCCGCATCGCCTGCCATGCTGGCAGGGACAAAGTCCCTTGCCATCCTGATATGACGGCCATAGTGAGCCGTTCAGTTTCGACTGGAATATTATTAACATATTAACTGAAAAGGACTTATAGATATTTCAGCCCTTCCTGCTTTCGCTCTGGCATACCATTTGCAAAACACAGTCTTCAACAGTAGCTGTATAATACATTGAACTTATGAACTATAGACGTAAATAACCCTTAAATGTGGTGAAAGGAGATCAGAACGTATGAAGATTCGCCCCTTAGCTAACAAAGTGATCGTTCAGCGCCTGGAAGCTGAAGGCAAGACCGCCGGCGGTATCGTGCTGCCCGATTCAGCAAAAGAAAAACCCCAGCGCGGCAAGATCATTGCAGTCGGCGAAGGCAAGATGCTCGACAACGGCCAGCGTGCCCCCGTTTCCGTCAAAAAAGACCAGCAGGTACTCTTTACCAGCTACGCCGGCACCGAAGTCAAGATCGACGGCAAGGAATACCTCATTATGGAAGAATCGGACATTATGGCGATTATTGAGTAATCGGCCTGTTGTCCGGGACTTATTTGAAGAACTGAAAATACAGGAGATATCACACTATGGCAGCAAAAAAGATAGCGTATGATGTTGAAGCCCGCGCCGCGATCCGCGAAGGCATTCGCAAACTGGCCCGCGCGGTAAAGATTACTCTGGGCCCGTGCGGCCGTAACGTCATCCTCGAAAAGTCATTCGGCTCGCCGACCGTCACCAAAGACGGCGTCAGCGTCGCCAAGGAGATCGAACTGTCTGACCCGTATGAGAATATGGGCGCCCAGATGGTCAAAGAAGTCGCCTCCAAGACCAGCAATGTCGCCGGCGACGGAACCACCACCGCGACCATTCTGGCCGAAGCCATTTTTGAAGAAGGTCTCAAGAACATCACCGCCGGCGCCAATCCGATGCAGGTCAAACGCGGCATTGACAAGGCCGTCGAGACCATCGTCGCCGAGTTGCAGAAGATGAGCATACCGGTCGAATCCGGCAAGCAGATTCAGCAGGTCGCCACCTGCTCGGCCAATCAGGACGCCGAGATCGGCAAGACCCTCGCCCAGGCCATGGACAAAGTCGGCAAAGACGGCGTTATTACCGTCGATGAAGGCCAGTCGCTGGAAACCCTCGTCGAACTGCTCGAAGGTATGCAGTTTGACAAAGGCTACCTCAGCCCGCACTTTATCACCAACCCGCAGGAACGCACCGTCGTCCTCGAAAAGCCTTACATCCTCGTCAATGAAAAGAAGATCAGCTCCGTCAAGTCAATGGTTCCCGTGCTTGAGCAGGTTGCCAAGCAGGGTCGCCCGCTGCTGATCATCTCCGAAGACGTCGAAGGCGAAGCCCTGGCAACGCTGGTCGTCAACAAGCTCCGCGGCGTCTTGCAGGTGTGTGCCGTCAAGGCCCCCGGCTTTGGCGACCGCCGCAAGGCCATGCTGCAGGACATCGCCATCCTGACCGGCGCACAGGCGATCTTTGAAGACCTCGGTCTCCAGCTTGAAAACGTCCAGCTCAATCAGCTCGGACAGGCCAAACGCATCACCATCGACAAAGACACCACAACCATCGTCGAAGGTGCCGGCAAGACCGGTGACATCAAGGGCCGCATCGAACAGC
>CAZKAI010000288.1:0-2007 GCA_964550565.1 uncultured Pirellulales bacterium | reverse complement strand
CCTGGAAAGAAGATCTGACCGAATCGGATTTGAAAATCATCTATCAGGTCGCAGGCAAATACATCAGCAGTCTGATGTCGGAAACAACAGAATGCGCTGTGGTAAAGACCGCCCGGACATCTTCTCGTTTCAGTTTTCGACCGCTTTTGGTCCGGCCTGTATATCCTTCAACACCGTATCCCAATCCGAGCTTGCCGGTTGGAATCGGATATCTGGCCCAGATCATGGAACAGGTCGGAGCTGAGTATGAAATATGTGATTTGCAGGTTGAATCTGAGCAGGATTTGCAGCGAAAGATTTCTGTTTTTGCCCCCAGCCATATAGGATTCTCTCTTATGTCGCTGGACTATGAAAGCCATTATACTCTGATTCGCCGAATTAAGCAGTTTCGAAGTGATATTCCAATCATTGTTGGTGGACCGCACGCATCCTATATCAAAGATGCAATATTGGATGAATGTCCTGAAGCGGATGTAGTCGTCTTCCATGAAGGTGAGCCTTTTATGCTGGATATGCTCAGCGGCAAACCTTTGGACCAAATTACAGGGATAGCTTTTCGACGTGATGGGCAGAAATACCTGACACCCCCACGAAAATTAATTGAAAATCTGGATAATCTGCCGTTTCCTCGCTATGCCAAAATGAATATAAGTCATTATGGTTCCAGGATGGTGCTTATTTCATCTCGCGGCTGTCCGTTTTCCTGTATTTTCTGCGGAGCCCACAAGTCGATGGGACGCAAATGGCGGGCTAACAGCGTAGCCAGGATGGTTGAGGAGATTCGTTACTGGTATGATCACGGTTATAGGAGGTTCAATTTTGCTGATAGCAACTTTTTTATGTCCAGGGACAGGATCATCCAATTCTGTCGGGAACTGAAAGGGCTTGATTTGAAAATTGGGATCAGTTCGGACGGTATGCGCGCCAACGATTATAATGAAGAACTGATTACAGCGATGAAAGACTATGCTCTGGAATATGTCGCAATTGGCATCGAAAGTGCCAATGATGATATCCTGAAACTGATTAAAAAAGGAGAAACGCTCGACGATATTCGCAGGTGTATGGATGGTCTTCAGCGGCAGGGAGTTGATGTTGTGGCATTCTTTATCCTCGGTCTGCCCGGCGAGACGGTCGAGCATGTCTTTAACTCATTTGATTTTGCATTACAATATCCCGGAATCAGTGATGTTCATTTCTTTGAGCCCAAACCCTTCGAAGGAACGGAGTTGTTTGAAATCTGTCAGAACAACGGATATTTCCTGCAGGATATTAACACAGATCGCAAAAAAGGTGATAAAATTCCCATTGCAACCCCGCAGCTTCCTGTGTCTATCCGTCAGGAATTGATGAAGCTGGCTCCCAGGATTAAATCTGCGGTGAAAATGCAGTATGATTTGTATAAGCAGGCTCAGAAACTATCCCAATCCAAACGCGATATCCTCGTGAAAGACCTTCAGCGGATTCGCGACGAAATAGAACAAGCAAAAAGTGCAATACGAGCAATGGCTAATAGTCAGAATCTGTCAGCGATAAGCCCTGCGATACAAACTATGAACACCCCCCAAACAGCAGTATCAGAGGGTGATCCCACGCGTCAAAGCTATCATAAACAGCATCGGGATGTCAAACAGATGGTTGCCCAATTCAGGTCGCTCCATGTTCCGATAGAAGACAAGACCATTGATGTTGTGGATTTCATGCGATGGATGGAAGACTTCCGGGAATTGACCGACCGCTATCAAAAAATGGGCAATGTCTGTATAGAAAAATGTCTTGAACATTATTTGGCCGCTGCAATGCTTGGGCTCAAACCGGGGGATAATTATATCGATATCGCCGGCTCTGCCAGCAATTTCGCTGAAATTCTTCGCAAGCGGGGAATCAACGCATATAAGCTGGACATTGCATACCCCAAGGGAATTCATGGAATTCAGATCGGTGCCGATGCAGGCAATACCCAGCTTGCCGACCGGTCGATTCAGGGAATGTCCTTGCAATGTGCCT
>CAZKAI010000287.1:0-2014 GCA_964550565.1 uncultured Pirellulales bacterium | reverse complement strand
AAAGCTTTAATTGCGACACAGCCTCGTTGCCCTGGGCTGGGTTAGGCTGGCCCTTTGGGCCGGAAATTGCTTTCCGGGCGTTCCCACGCCCGGCTATTTTATTTAACCCCTTCGGGGTTGGGGGATTTTTTTCGGACGTTTTTCTCCGGGTTTCGCTTCGCTTACCCGGAACTATTCGGATTTGACCCTGCGGGTCGGGAATCAAGAAGACAACAAGACAGGAATATAGGTATACAAGTATACAGGTATGCAGGGATACAGGTATGCAGGTATGCAGGAAGAAAAAATCATAAATGCTAAGCACTAAATTCTAAACAAATCCCAAAGAGAAAATTTAAAAATCAAAAAGCAAACGTCTAAATGACAATGTAAAATTCAAAAAGGAATATTTCAGACCAAATCGTTTTGAGAAACAAAGATTAGGCTGCACTTGCAGAGGGAGGGGGATTTCACTATGAAGAGCATGAAGGGTAGGAAGGATATATGCCGCCCCGCCGGGGCTTGGGGGTGGGTGGGGACACTATTCCGGCGGTTTCCACCGCAGGCTATTGTGGCATGACCCCATTCGGGGTCCGGAATCCGGATTCCAATCTCCGCGGGAATGATGAGGGGCGGCGGACTGCGTGTGTGGGTGGGAATTTGGTTATATACTCCTATAGAAAGGCCGAACAATGGGTTATGGTGCCGGAGTCATGGTGCGGACTGAATGGATATATTGTCCAGCCTGTTTTAGGATATAATTTATTCTCTTGTTTCGGATTCTTGACATCGCAAGGTCAGATTTGTATAATATAGTTTTAACAAATGTTCTTAAAATGAGGGTGACACATGACATGCGTTGAACGGTTCAGGCTTTTTCTGATTGCTGGTTTTGTTTGTATGTTCTGCCGGGCGGGGTTTGCCGAGTGGATAGATTTGACTGATTACGGCGGAACCATCACGGCCAGTTCGCAAATTAATGAAGCCGAATCGAAAGAGAAGGCCTTTGATAACGCAACGACGACCAAATGGCTGACCGGGGGTACCGCAACGGGCTGGATCCAATTCCAGTTTCCAGACGGCATTCAATACGTTATCGGACGGTATTCCATCGCATCGGCCAATGATGCGCCGGAACGCGATCCGCGGAACTGGACGCTATTGGGGTCGAATGATGGAGCCAATTGGATAGTGGTGGATACGAAGCAAAACCAGAGCTGGAGCGGGCGGTTTCTGCGGCAAGAATTTGAGTGCGATCATCCGGGGTCTTACAATATCTATCGGCTTAATATCACCAGCAATAACGGCAGCCCGAACCTGACGGGATTTTCGGAGATGGAGCTTCTGGGGTCATCCAAATGGATTGACCGGTCGGATTACGGCGGCATCGTGACGGCCAGTTCGCAGATTCATGAGGGTGAATCGAAGGAGATGGCTTTTGACAATACTGTGACGACCAAGTGGCTGACGTATTTTACAGCTACCGGATGGATTCAGTTCCAGTTTCCGGAGGGCAGCCGGTACCTGGTCGGGAAATATTCCATCGCGTCGGCCAATGATGCCCCGGAACGCGACCCGAAAAGCTGGACGCTGTACGGGACCAATGATGAAATCAACTGGGAGGTGGTGGATACACGCAGCGAACAGATCTGGACGTCCCGCTTTCAGCGGCGGGAGTTTGTCTGCGCCAATCCGGGGGCATACAATACGTACCGTCTGGATGTTACAGCCAACAACGGCAGCACCAATTTAATGGGATTTTCTGAGATGGAGCTTCTGGAAGAGGCATTTATCGCGGAGAATCCGACGCCGGCGGATACGGCGTCCAACATCGGGGTTCAGAATCTGACGCTGAGCTGGACCGGGCCGGAGGGGCTTTCCAATCCGACGTACCGCATTTATCTTTCTCCGTCGGCGCTGCTGGTTCAAAGCGGCGATGCGTCGGTGATGCTGGGGGAACAAACAGCAACGAGTCTTTCTGTTGCGTCGCTGGATACGTTTACGACATATTACTGGCGGGTGGATGTGCTGGGCA
>CAZKAI010000286.1:0-2018 GCA_964550565.1 uncultured Pirellulales bacterium | reverse complement strand
CCCGGTGGCGTACTCGTAACAGTTGCCAATCATCGTGTCAAACCGACTGGCCGAATTGCCTGAATTTTCTGTCATATTGCACTGTGCCATCGCTCATCCTTTCTTTGCAACAAACAGGCCCTGAATGATTTTATTCTGTCGTGCCAGGTCGCCAATAAACATCATTTCACCGGCCAGCCCTTCAAAGATTGCCTGGTCGAAATTGAGTATTTTCAGGGCGTCATAGGTCAACTGCTGACTGACCATCTGAATATACAATTCAATACAGGGAGCATACCGGCCCGTATTTTCGGCGGTCATAACCTTGCAATTATTTTGGGTTAGCAGGGTTTTATAATCATCGATATTAGCCAGATTCGGAAACTTCATAAAAGTCAGAAAGCGTTGAGCTTCCTGGCTCGTCATTGGCGTCGGGCCTTCGACCCAGTCGGTGAAGGCAATCGTGCCGCCGGATTTGGTGATGCGTGCGGCCTCGGCAATCATTTTGGGTTTGTCTTCCACATAACACCAGGCATCTTCACCCCAGACAAAATCGACCGATGCTGTCGGCAGGCCGCCGCTGCAGACATCGCCCAGTACAAAGCGGATTTTATCGTCGACTCCCTCGTCAATGCAGCGCTGTTTACCGAGCTTGACCATAGCCTCCGTTGCATCGACGCCGATCATTGAACCGACTCCCCAAAACCGCACCAGAAACCGCATTCCCGCCCCCGTGCAGCAGCAGAAATCCACGCCGCTGGCCCCGGGCTTGATGTTGGCCTTTTGTGCCAGATCCAGCGATGAGGACAGGCCGCCGATATGAATCTGCTGACCCATTAATAATTCCCACAGGCGCCCCTCGGCGCCGCTATAGACGGTTTGAACCTGCTGTAACCCCATATTATTCAGAGTTTTCATAGAGTATATCCTGTTCGATTAGAATTCATATTTCAGTTGTAAGGCCCACACATTGCTTTCTCTGTGATTGAGCACATTGCCGAAATTCGCCCACCCGCCGGCCACGGTCAGATGGCTGTCGACAATATACGCCAGACAGATGTCTGTCCAGTCATTTTCCGCTTTAATGAGGTGTTTGCCGCCGGTTTGGCATTGATCCACCAGATCGGATTTCTGTCGGTATTCCACGGCAAACAGCAGTTTGTCAGTCAGAAAATAGACAAAATTGCCTTCGAATGTTGTGGCGCGTTCGCCGGCAAATCCCAGCAGACCGGTATGGATTGCATCACTGTTTCGCACACCTGCCGAGACGATGAATGGATTGGGCAGGACACCCTGAATGGTTTTGGATGCGACGGCGGTAAATTCCGTGCCGTAGGTGTGGTCGGCGCCGAGGTTGTTACAGGCTCCGTTGAGATTGCGGTTGATGGTGGACAGGCCGTCATTCCATTTGAAATGGCTGCCCAGCGTAATCGCGGGCATCCAGTCGGCATCCAGCCCGCCTTCGGGAATGATATTGTATCGCAGGTTAAAGTTGTGGACATAGACTTCGTTCTTCTCAATGTCGGGCAGGCCCGCCTCTTTGACATCGTGGGGCCAGTCGCCAAGGCCAATGCGTTCCATGGCGTAACCCAGTTCAATCGGGCCGAACAGGTTTTCGGTCACGGCGATGGACTGGTAGTCCTTGTGCTTCATGTAAGCACCCGAAATCGAAACGCTGGGTTTGCCAAAGATGGAATCCTTTTCCGCCGGGTTGGCCAGATACGCTGTGGGGGTGGTAAAAATACCGCTGTAGCCATGGACACAGTGCGTCGGCAGCGGGGGAGTTGTCTTTTCCGCTTCTGCCTCCTGGGCCAACACGGTAAATGCCATCAGATTCAATAGTACCGCTCCAAACAAATACCTCATACGACCTCCTTGTTTTATACTGATCCTGCTTGAAATTATCTGTTTCGTCGCGGCTAAGTATAGCAGCTTCAACCACGTGCTTCTTTTGCTCGCGGAATAATCATACCCGTTGGGTATAATAAAAAAGGCGGATTAAGAACGTCTTAATCCGCCGGTTATCTCGTTATAGAAGA
>CAZKAI010000285.1:0-2033 GCA_964550565.1 uncultured Pirellulales bacterium | reverse complement strand
ATGAATTTGAATCCATCAGCGATTATATCGCCAGCGTCATCAAGCTGCGGCTCAAGATGCGCAACAACAATTTGCATTTTTCCGGGGAAGCCATGCAGGAGATGCAGGCCCTTCACGGCAAGGTTTCGGAATTTCTGGATTCGATTATTTCTGCCGTAACAGACGGTATTGCCAATCCCCCTGAATTTTTGAGTCTGTCGCATACCAGGAACAATACCATCACCAGCCTGGTTAAAGAAAGCCGCACGAAGCATCTGGCGCGTGTGGAAGCCGGTATGGCCTCGCCGCAAAAAAGCCTGATTTATACGGACCTGTTGACATCGTATCGGAGAATTAAAGACCACATTCTGAATATTGCAGAGGTTACTGCCGGCGAAAAATAGGATTGATCTGCTCGAAAAACACAGATTATACCCAACGGGTATGATTATTCCGCGAGCAAAAGAAGCAAGTGGTTGAAGCCACTGTACTTAGCCGCGACGAACCAGATAATTTCAAGCAGGATCAGACTAACTGTCGGCCCCGCCCAAAACGGGGCCTTTTTTATGTCAGGAGAGAATCCCCGATTTTACATTTGTTCCGGAACGTCGATGCCCAGCAGTTGGCTCATGCCGTGGCGGACGGTGCGGGCGGTCAGATCGCATAGCAGCAGCCGGGCGGCACGGGTTGGGCCTTCGGTCTGCAGGACGGGACAGGCATTATAGAAGCGGCTGAAAGCGCCGGACAATTCATACAGGTAATTGGTCAGATAATTGGGCCTGCATTCGACGGCGGCGTTCTGGATGGACTGGCCGTAGCGAATCAGGTGTTTGGCCAGGTCGATTTCGGCCGGGTCGGTCAGGGTGATTTGGGCGATGGAAGACAGCTCGGCCTGCACATTGACGTCCTGCCCCTGGGCCTTGCGTTCGATGGATTTGATGCGGGCGAAGGCGTACTGCATGTAGGGGGCGGTGTTGCCGTCCATGGCCAGCATTTTGTCGAAGCTGAAGATATAATCGCTGTCGCGGTTATTGGAATAATCGGAATATTTGACGGCGCCGATCCCGACGGCGGCAGCAATCTGAGCCTTTTTTTCTTCGGGCAGCTCTGGATTCTTTTGTTCGACGACGTCCCTGGCCCGCTGGATGGCTTCGTCGAGCAGCTCGGCCAGTTTGACGGTGCCGCCGGTGCGGGTCTTGAAGGGCTTGCCATCGGTGCCCAGCATGGTGCCAAAGGTGACGTGCTCCAGTTTGACGGAGTCGTCAGCCCAGCCGGCCATCTTCGCGACAGCAAAGAGCATCTTGAAATGCAGGGCCTGGCGGGCGTCGGTGACGTAGATAATTCGATTAGCGTGGAGGTCTTTCAGACGGAAACGCATCGCGGCCAGGTCGGTGGTGGCATACAGAAACGCCCCATCCGACTTCTGGATGATAAACGGCAGGGGGGTGCCTTCCTTGTTGGTGAATCCTTCGGGAAAGACGCAGACGGCACCATCAGACTCCACGGCCAGGCTGCTGTCCTGCAATTGGTTTACAACGGATTCCAGTTTGTCCGCATAAAAGCTTTCACCCCGTTCATCTTCGGCCTTTAGTGTGATATGCAGGGCATGATAGATGGGCTGGTAGTGCTTGCGGGATTCGTTGACGATTTGCCGCCAGAGTGTCAGGGTCAGCGGATTCTGGCCCGTGTGCAGTTCGACGACCCTCTGACGGGCGGCACTGCGAAATGCTTCGTCTTCATCGTCGAGCTTTTTGGCCTGCTGATAAAAGTCTTCGAGGTCGGCGATGTGAATATTTTGCAGGGCCTTTTCGATGGCTGATGGATCGCAGTCGTTTGTGGCAGCGGCGGCTTTCTGATAGAGATACTGCACCAGCATGCCGAACTGAGTACCCCAGTCGCCGATGTGGTTCTGGCGGATGACATTGTGGCCGAGGCATTCGAGCATCCGGCAGATGCAGTCGCCGATGATGGTGCTGCGGAGGTGGCCGACGTGCATCTGTTTGGCGATGTTGGGGCCGGAGTAATCGACGACGACAGTCTGGGGGGCAGGCGTT
>CAZKAI010000284.1:0-2044 GCA_964550565.1 uncultured Pirellulales bacterium | reverse complement strand
CGCACAACTGGCGGAACTGGACATCTACCCCTGCGACGAGATAAAACCTCCCCTGAAAAACCAAAAGCTAACAGGTGATATTTGAAAGGAGCACTACATGCAGGTCAAGTTTCAAGTCTTTCGCGGTTTATTTTCCACCTGGCAATCCCTGTTTACGCAGGCGTCCGAGTTCGCATCTTCCATCGGAAAAGACAGACTGATCAGTATTTCCCACTCAGAAGATAAAGGGGATGGTGTTGTCACAGTCTGGTACTGGTCCGAGTAAAGGTTGGTTGGGTATAAAAATCGAACCACTGAACCTGAAAAGAGTCGATTTCTCAGGCAGGTTGGATGAAATAAATTTGATTCGATGTATTTTTAAGGAGCACTCTATGAACAGTAAAATCCGTTTAATGTTTGTCCTTTTAGTGTTTTCCGCCTCTGTTTTGGCCCGTCCCCCCAAGGTCATCAAGATGTTTCCGGAAAACGGCGCCGTGGATGTTCCGCCGGGGCCAATTAAAATCCGGATCGTGTTCGACCAGGATATGAATACCCGCAGCTATTCGCTGTGCGGCGGCGGCGATGGCTTTCCCGAGCCCATCGGCAAACCACAATGGTCAGGCAAACGGGCGTTTGTCTTTTCGGCAAAACTCAAACCCAACCACAACTACACATTCGGCATCAATTCGCCGTCATATCAAAACTTCAAAAACACCTCCGGCGAATCGGCGGAAGTGCTGGTGGTTCAGTTTCAGACGGCTGGCGAAAACGGCCAGTCCACCGATAGCGAACAGGGCGTTTCAAAGGAAGACAATCAGCAGGCCGTTGAGGAATTGCGCAAGGCCATTGATGACCACTATTCCTACAAGATGCTTAAAAAGCTCGATTGGGATCAATTATTTACACAATACCAGGATAAACTGATAAATGCCGATAGCCCCATGTCGTTTGCACGCACGGCGGGGCTTTTGCTGGCTCATGCCAAAGATAAGCATATCTGGCTGACGGTCGGAGACCAGACGGTCCCGGCGTATCGCAACCCGGTTGCTCCTAATGCCAATTTTCAAAAACTGCCCACCCTGGTACCGAATTTCAAAAAACGGAACGACTGTATCTGGACGGGACAATTTCCGGATGGCATTGGGTATATTTACATTGACGGCTGGAGTGCCCAGCACAAAGAATATTACGAATCGCTCTACGCCGCTTTGCAGGAATTCGCCGATGCGCCCGGCCTGATTGTTGATATTCGCGGCAACGGGGGCGGCAGCGAACCGATTGCTCAGGAGTTTGCAGGCTGTTTCATCGATAGCTCCAAAGTGTATGCCAAGCACGTCATCCGTGATGCCGATGCCCCCGGCGGATTTACGGATGCCCATGAACGCCGGCTGGTCCCCAGCAAAAATCGCCCCGTGTACCGCGGCAAGGTTGCTGTATTGACAGGCCCGGTCGTGATGAGCAGTTGTGAGGCGTTTGTGTTGATGATGAAGCAGGTCCCCGGCTGCATCCTGGTCGGCGAACCGACTCAGGGCAGTTCAGGCAATCCCCAGCCGTATGAGTTAGGCAATGGGGTGACGGTCTATTTGCCTTGCTGGAAAGCGATGCTGCCGGACGGGACCTGTTTTGAGGGTATGGGCATCAAGCCCGACGTCCTTGTCAAAGTCCGTGCCAATCAGATTACCACTGCCGATCCGGTCATCAATGCGGCGAGAAATGCACTGACGAAAAAATAAGGCTGATCTCATTAATTGGCATTGAAGGTCCACAAAATAGAGGATATCCTCCCCGTGAGAGTTTGGTCAGGGATTTTGGGTCAGCATGCAGGGCAGGTTCTCGTGTGGTAATATGGGGTGTTGGTCTGTAAAAAGAATACGATGGGATATGGCTGTTCAAAAAAAGTTATTGGTGAAAAACAAACTTGTTCTTATTCCAATTCCGATTACCCTGTATTTTGATAACCCTCCGCAAAAATACAGCCATGCTTTGCGGACAAAAGAAATATAGTTAACGTCATTTATGACAGGAGGCCGCCGTTATGAAACTGAGATTAATGATTTTATCCGTA
>CAZKAI010000283.1:0-2055 GCA_964550565.1 uncultured Pirellulales bacterium | reverse complement strand
GCCAGTGGCAGCAGGACCCCTACAACGAAATGACCGAAATGAACCCCTTCGGCGACTTCAACTCGATCCTCAACGTCCAGTAGAAGCCATTACGAATATAAAACCCCAAAACGGCGACGTCTCCCGTCGCCGTTTTTTTTGCGCCTATCGGATAAAGTTCGTAAAGATGGTGTCTTCCCGTTCGGGCAATGCAATTCCCGCTTTGATGCCGGCCTCTTTACATTTCAAAAACCAGGCCATATTCCTGCCCAGCACCCGCATGATCTGCATCCCCTCCAGGTCCTGTTTGACATCTTCGGGAGTAAAGCCATGCACCATATTCCAGTATCGCGACGAGATCACCGGCATCTGGGAGATGGTAAAATATTTGTTAAGCTGGTCGAATGTCGCCGTCGTTCCCGCCCGTCGGGCGCTGACCACCGCGGCGGCCGGCTTCAAATAAAAACATTGCCTCCCGGATAAGGCGTTGGCGAAGAACACGCGATCCATAAAACAGGTCAATGCTCCCGCCGCGGAGGCATAATACACCGGCGACCCGAACACAAACCCGTCGGCGTCTTTGGCGATATCCAGAAAATCATTGACCTTATCCGAAAAAACACAGCGCCCCAATTCCTGGCATTTCCGACAGGCAATACATCCGGACAACGGCTTTGTCCCGATCTGAAAGAAGTCGGTCTCAATCGCCTCGGCATTGAGCATCCGGCCCACTTCCTCCAGCGCCGTATACGTACACCCGTTTTTATTGGGACTTCCGTTGACTAATAACACTTTCATGGGTATCTCCTGTATTTAAATGAAACACTAATCGGTAGCCATATAATCACTGTAATTCTATCATAGCCCGGTCTGTTCACCTGTTGTATCACACGATAGTCTATTTCTTTTGAAACAGGGGACAATTGCGGATCGAGTCAGTCAATCCAAAGCATATCAATTCATCCTTTTCCTGTATCGTGGCCGACACCGGCGGATTGGCAATCGTCTCAGAGTCGCGGACAATTGCCAGAACAAGGATATTTTCCGCCTTCAGCCCTGAATCCAGCAGGGTTTTGTTCACAATCGCCGTATTCGGAGCAACCGGAATCCGCAATACGCCGTATCCGCCGGTGGTGATAGTCAATTCCTCAAATGAAACCATCCGCCCGGCCTGGTATCGGGCCAGCACTTTCCGCCGCAGCGCGTTAGTCAAACCATGTGCGGCTCTGGAATTGACAAACCGATATAATCCATAAAGAACAGCACCAATAACCGCCAAACTGAACCATGGAATAAGCCATTCCGGAAGTCCGCTCAAAAACGGGAATTCCAGCTTGTGGGGACGGAGCGAGTTTACCATGGACGCAATCAGCGTGACCAGTCCGGCGTTGCCCAGCACCATCAGAAACGAGGCGATCTTGCGACGCTGGATGTGGCCCACAATCAGCTCGGATTCCCTGGTTGTAAAGCCAGTGCCGCTGAAACAGGACAGGGCCTGAAACTTCGACAAAGACCAGTCCAGTCCCGTCAGGTGAAAGGCAATCGCCCCGATCCGCACGATGACAAACGAAACAATGACCACAAACACAAACAGAACCAGACTTATCATTTTATAACTCCCGACTTTTGTTCATGACAAATATTTTGTGAATTTAAATCATCCAGACTCTACTTTGTATGCGTTTCATATAATATCCAGACAAAAAAGATTACATGTAAGATCATTAATGTTAATTTGCTATACTTTCTTGCTTTTCCATCAAAATGAAATAACATTAATCGAAGAGGATTATAACGCCAATTTGCCCAATATATAGGATCTCCGCAGTTATCCAATTTGGCAAAATATAGTAATATTAGACCAATCACACCATAAATAATAACGAATAACTGACTCCATCCTTTCATATAAACTCCGCTCCTGATTTTATTATGGTAACCATACTGCAATACTTTTAATATTTCCTTACATCAATCCACATAATATCATGATATTCGCCGCGACAAAAATAGCAAAAATAACAATATCGCTCCAATGAGGTTTCGATGATCCTAAAGGATCAAAATGCCTGCCGG
>CAZKAI010000282.1:0-2056 GCA_964550565.1 uncultured Pirellulales bacterium | reverse complement strand
ACGAAACCTATATCCTGACATCCAGAGATTTCCAGCGCGTCCGGCAGGACAAAGATTGGGCCCTGAAGGCCTGGCCGACCTGGACCTATATGCCCTGGAGCTATCAGTGGACTATCGGTTACACGGACCAGTCGGGCCGGTGGTCGCTGGAACAGGGGTATAACGGAGCATTTATTGACCATGGACAGACCCTCATCGACGGCGTTGACAAGCTCAACTGGATTAATAAGCACGGCCTGAGATTCTATGTCGATCATACCGCAGGCAAAGGGGACCTTCATTTGTGGGACGGCAATGCAGTAGCCGACCATTACGATGCCCTCCACGCACCCGGCATTCGAACCCGGCCCGTGAATGCCCAGATGGCCGCCAAACTCAAAGCCCTCATCAAAGATCGCATCAATCAGGTCAAGTCTTCACCCTGTCGCGCTGCCTATGCACTGGACGATGAATTATCCTGGGGGCATTTCGTCCATCCGACCATGTGGTGTGTAACTGACGACCGCTCAGCCTACGACAACTGGCTCAAGGAAATCTATGGCCCCGACAGCGCCCCCCGGCATGAAGGATGGATCAGCTATGACCAGATCCTGCCCAAACTGACCCAGTGGTCCATCGGCCAATTCGATTGCAGCCAGTTGATGGACCAGTGGACCTTTAATGATTCATATTGGAACAATTTCATCGGCGAGCTGGTGGAATACGGCAATACCATCGACCCCAATACCCCTGTCGGCTATGTCGGGGGCCAGAGTCCCAATGCCTTTGGCGGTTATGATTATGCAAAACTCATGCGCAAGGTGCAGTTTCTGGAGGCGTACAACATCGGCGGCTCTCAGGCCATCGTGCGGTCCTTCAATCCATATAACGCCTTGCCCACGGTGACAACGCATTTTCACAAAAATGTCGCCGATACCATCTGGCAGACCTGGTATTACCTGGCCCACGGCAATCGGGGTTTTATCGGATGGGTGGAAAACTGGTTCGACGGTGCCAAACCCAGAGACTGGCATCAGGCCGTCTCGCCGCACTATCGCGAGGCCGCCGCCAAAATCGGGCCGCTTATGCAGGGGGCCGAATGGATTGACGACGGCGTTGCGATCTATTACAGCCATGCGTCAATCCAACTGAGCTGGATACTGGATGCCCAAGCCCACGGACGGACCTGGCGAAACCGCAACAACGATGCCCGCCTGGCCAGCAGTTACCTCGTGCGTCACGCGTGGGAAAATATGCTCCGTGATGAGGGATTGCAGTATAATTTTATCAGTTATGCCGATGTGGTTGAAAAGGGTATCCCCAGCCGCTATAAAGTCCTGATCCTGCCGGCGGTACTGTGTCTGTCGGATGTGGAAGCGGCTCGGATCAGGGACTTCTGCCGCAATGGAGGAACGGTCATCGCCGATTATATGCCCGGCCTGTGGGACCAGCACGGACGGGGACGAAGCACCGGCGGCGTCCTCGACGACATGTTTGGCCTCCGGCACGATCCGGCCATGAAGGCGACAGACATTTTCCAGACCCGGCTCTGGGCTGAGACGGATCAGGATGCCAATTACGAGTACAAGACCTTCCGAGACCTGTTGACCAACGCAAACACCTGTCTGACGGATGACTGCGGATTCAACCGGGCCGTCCGCACAATGCCCGTCAATCATACCAATCCCTTCGGCAAGGGCAGGGCCGTCCTGATGAACCTTTCCCCCCAATGGTATAACGCCTATCGAACCGAAGGCCCGCAACTCGCTGCAAAACGAAGTGTCTTTATGAACCCCGTCAAAGCCGCCGGCCTGACCCGCTGGGTGGAGATTTCAGGCCCCGACACTTTTGGATATGAAATCACCTATTGGCAAATCCCCGGCCGGACGCTGGTGTTTGTCGGGTATAATCCCGAACTTGAAGTGTCCATGCTCGGCGGCGGTCATGCGACTGCGCTCAAAAGCGGCGAGTCGGCTATCACCCTCCGCTTTGCCCGGCCTGTCCGCGACGTCCGCAACGAACGTACCGGCCAGAAGCTCGGCAGCGGCACCGAATTCCCCCTCCCCTGGCGCATGAA
>CAZKAI010000281.1:0-2129 GCA_964550565.1 uncultured Pirellulales bacterium | reverse complement strand
TGAAAACCGCGATTTCGTATGTCAGTCTGGCCAATTCACAAGAAAATCTGAAAACTGAAATCCCCGGCTGGGATTTTCAGGCCGTTCGGACCGCTGCCAGGGCCGACTGGAATAAGACGCTTGGCAAAGTGCAGGTTGAGGGGGGGACCCAAGAAGAAAAGACTCTTTTTTATACAGCACTGTATCATGCGCTGCTGACGCCCAATATTTTTGAGGATGTCAATGGACAGTATATCGGTATGGATAATAAGGTGTATGATGTCCGTCGCGGGCATCATGTCTACAGCACCTTCTCCGGGTGGGATACCTATCGCACCCAGGCCCAGCTCTGGGGACTTTTGTATCCGCAGGCCGCCAGCGATTTCTGCCAGACCTTTTTGGAGACCTCCCGCCAGACGCAGTATAAGGGCGGTGGCGGGCTGCCTTTGTGGAGCATGTTTAATGACGAAACCCAGATTATGTCCGGGTATCCTGCGGCCCCGTTCATTGCCAGTGCCTATGCCTTTGGAGCACGGGATTTTGATGTAAAAGCCCTGACGGCAATCATGGTTGATTCCGGAAAGCAGAACCGTTTTTGGGGACGCAATAATAACATCACGTGGAGCCATCTGGAGGATTATAAAAAGTATGGCTATTATCCCGACGATTGCGGAATTTCACATGCGATTTCGCAAAATGTCGAATATGCCGTCGCGGACTTTTCGATCGCGCGGATGTGTCATGCGGTGGGGGATGATGCGAATTATCGTTATTTCCTGGATCGTTCTCAGAGTATTTTTAACCTTCTGAATCCCACTGAAAAATATCTGTGGGCTCGTCTCAAGGATGGTTCATGGAAAAAATCATTTAATCCCTATTCCAATGACGGCTGTCAGGAAGGCACGTCCACCCACTATACCTGGGGAATTCCACACAACCTGGCTCGGCTCATTCGCGATATCGGAGGCCAACGTGCTGCTGAGGCTCGACTGGACCAGTTAATGACAAAAATTGCCTTTGGGTATGATTATCAAAATCCCAATTATCTGGCCGGCAATGAGCCCTGTTTTGGGGTCGTGCCGGTGTATAACTGGATGGGGCGCCCCTGGAAAGCCCAGGCCCAGATGCGTCGGGTCATGAACGCATCATTTGCCAATAAACCCGAGGGAATTCCCGGCGACGATGACAGCGGGGCGATGTCGGCCTGGTATGTGTTTGCGGCGATGGGGCTTTATCCGGAGATTCCCGGGGTAGGCGGATTTGCTGTCACTGGCCCGCTATTCCCGCAGGTCACAATGAATCTGGACGGCGGCCGGCAGATTATTATTCATGCAAAAAATGCGGAACAAAGCGCTCCTTATATCCAATCCATGAACATCAATGGCGTTTCCTGTTCGAAAACATGGCTGACTGTGGAAGAGTTAACCCAATCCCCGAAAACAACCCTCGACTTTATCATGGGTTCTGAACCGAAGGAGTCCTGGGGTGCGGATTATCGACCACCATCCTTTGGACCGGAACGATAAGTTGAGTTCTTTTTGTAAAGGCTTGGTTCAATGATAAGACAATTAGCAGTGATAGGGTTCTTTATCGCCGTGGCGACTTGTTTGATATATGCCGAGCCGAGCAGTCTGGTTGTCTATGATCTGCGCTATGCCCTGAAAGTGGATGCATCCAAATCCGGTGAAGCGGTTCAAGCTTGGGATCATTGTCATACCATCGGTTCGCTGCAGGGGATTGTCAATCGCAATCAGCCCAGCCTGTATGTAATGTTTGTCGACTCTCAGATTTTACCCGGGAAAAATGTTGATGAATACTGGCTGGAGAAATACAGTCAGGAAGGGCAGTGGCTGTCCGGCCGAAGCATCAGAAAAATCAACTCAGTTGAAGAACTGGTTGGCTATTTTAAGGAATCCATAAAAGGAGCCGTGGTTTATGATCCCAAAGTGCCCTCGACCAGCAACGTGGCTTCGGCTGTAGCAGGATCAGAGGACCTGATTGCCGTTCGTTATGATCTCGCGAATGGGAGTTTGTACGACAGGCTGATTGTCAAAGGGCCAAAGCTGGATGTCAAAGTCTGGCTTGTCAATCCGGATGGAACATCAAAGTTTACAGGCTCAGGATTAATCCCGAACAGTAAACGAAATTCC
>CAZKAI010000280.1:0-2178 GCA_964550565.1 uncultured Pirellulales bacterium | reverse complement strand
GGGCCCATCGAAAACAAGCTCCTGCCATACTGGATGCGCATTTTCCGCACGCGAATTATCAAACCATAGGAAGACAGGTGATGCCATTTCGGTGCGCATAACAGGGTGCGATGCGATAAAGGTCTGTTTTTCGTATCTCCCCAATCTGAATTAAAGCCGACTTGATTTGTCCACTGTTTTATATGCCCTATACCGCTGTCACTTGGAAGATTGTGTCAAATTTTGGAAACCGATATATGGGAGCGTTGAACCCTCCCCTTGTTTGATGGTCTTAACCTCCTGGCCGCGTTTTTCACTGATCAGCGTCACAAATGGATCTTCATTGTAGCAAATCTCGGCAAAGAAGGCAAAGACACTGGAGTTGTCGTTCACGAACATGGCAGCGAGTTTCCCTGCAGTCGTGGTATAACTGAATCCCCCCAGCAGTTCGCTCCGTCCGCCCCCCAGAGTCTCAAGCAGGGTGCCGCCGCGTTCCGTCTTGTAGCCGAGAATCCACACATCGCCGGCATCATTGACCAGATGCGTCCCCTGGTTTTCAATATTGAGTTGCCGGGCCCAGAGACGCTGGTGGGTCAGTTTCAGGTCATGTGTGACCACATCTTCAAAGAAAAGTTCTCCGTTTTCGGCCCGGCGGGTGAATGTAAGATCGCAATCGGCAACACTTCGCATCACGAGCGTACGATTCGTGTCGATTTCCAGCCCGCCATGGATGGTGGAAAAATGCTCCAACACGACCACCGTCGAATCCCCATCACCAAGGCGAATGTCCGGATGAAGGCCTTCGCCGTAATTGATCCATCCACCCAGGCCCATGACACGCCGCACACTGCCTCGGATGATTACCGGGGACTGCAAGTTGTAGCAGCCGGGAAGAAACACAGTGGTTGCGCCGGAATCCATCGCCTTCTGGATAGCAGTCGCCGAATCCGCCTTCCCGGTTGGATCGGCGCCGAAGACATCCACATTGGCCCAGGTCTGCGGATTGTCCCAGGGGACTTCAGGGGTTTCTTTCACAGGCAGCCGAAGTGAGCGCGCCGGCGATGGGAAAGGACTGGTCACAGGTTGCGAGCAATATTCGTCGATGTCCGGCCCGGCGCTGCCGGGCTTGTCTTGGCCCTGAATGCGATAAGCGGCTGCGAAGTCCGGCGTCTTCATGTCCGCAAGTGCTCGGCTGTAGCCGGCGGTCTTGATGTCACGCAGGAAAATCCGCCCGCCATTAAAGTTGACGATTGCCGGCGCTGTGGCTGCATTGCCGTGTCCGGTCAGCTTCGCATGGATCAGGCACAGCGTGCCATAGGTTGAAACCGCTGGAACCGTGTTGTCGCTGGTCAGTCCGCGGATGCTGATGGTTTGCCCCTCGTTCTTGAACCCGAAGCTATGCTGTCCTCGCAGAATGATATGCTCGAATGTCTGGCTGTTTACCGCTCGGGCCGTGGCGATCCCGGTTTGAAAACCGATAACCTCGCAATTGCGCACCAATAAGGGACCGTTCATATCGCGATGTCCCAGGTCCAGGCCAACGACCCCGCTTCCCTCGCCGGCTATGAACCGGCAATTGCGGACTGCACCCGAGTTGTTCGAATAGAACTGCAGGGCAATCGCGCCGGGGTTCTGCGAGCCAACATCGAATGTCAGGTTCTCAACATAGTTGTGAAACCAGTCTGCCGAGCCGAATCCGCCGCACCACATGATCGCTTCCGGCCTGGATGCGTTGGTAAACACGCCGTCCCTGAGCCTGATGGTGGTCAAATTACAATGCTCTCCGCGCAGCATGGTCTTGCCCCAGTTGTCCCGGCCGTTCCATTGCTTGGGCCAGGTCAGCGTGCGGCTTACAAGATAGACACCCTTGGGGAAATACAGCAGTTTGTGGAGGCCGACATTTTCATTGATGGCACGCTGCAGTGCCTCGGTGTCGTCCGCTATGCCATCGCCTTTAGCCGAATATGGCGGTTGGCTTACGTCCACCACAAATGGAGATATCGGAAAGCGCTGATTAATCGCGGAAACTTCGGTACCCTGT
The DNA here is from genome assembly GCA_964550565.1 of uncultured Pirellulales bacterium. GTDB lineage: Bacteria > Planctomycetota > Phycisphaerae > Sedimentisphaerales > Anaerohalosphaeraceae > Anaeroglomus. The sequence continues at coordinate 158 of CAZKAI010000280.1, read as the reverse complement.
CCAGGAACAATTCCGCCGCTCAGGATGTTTACCAGCAGCCCGATGTGGACGATGGATTGTGTCATTCGCATCATATCGTATTCCCGAATACCCGTAAGGAGGATATAAAATTGTTTCCACTATCCTGATTTAAGCCACACCCGGTACCGCCCGAGGGG
>CAZKAI010000279.1:0-2185 GCA_964550565.1 uncultured Pirellulales bacterium | reverse complement strand
AGCAAAGAGCACAAAGCACTTAACACAACTGGATCATGCCTATCATGAAATCGCAACCTCGAGCGGATCAAAGAAAGAGGCCGGTTTCAAGAGCAGCAAGACCACCGCGGCCTGCCAACTACCGCTGAGCGACCATGAATTCAGGGACTTTAACGGATAAGGCTCTCCCCCTTTTTCCGGAAAAATACCGAGCGGCGTAAATACCCTGTGTAGTTTACGCCGCTTTGTTTTTTTGAGTCGGGTTGAAAATTCCCGTCTTTTCTACTCGGTAACAATCCCTACGTTTTATGAAAACGCCATAGCAAATCTGGATTATCGGACATGCCGAATTGTTTAAAACATTTTTCTATTTTTGGTTTTATTCATTTGGATTTTGCCGTTATTGGGCTAATTTCGCGGATTATCCCTGCTCCCACATCATATTGATTAGAATATTCATATTTTTATTGGCACTATTTCGGTTTTGCGCAATTCGTTATAGGACGGTCAGTTGAGCAGAATTTATTTTCGGTATTTTCCCTGTCCCATTCAGTATTTTTACCGTCAGACCTCCATTATTTTCTCCGATAGGAATTTTAGTAACCGGGCAGGAATACCATTGTAAGGAATCAAAAGCCTCGAAACCGGGTAACGGCTCGCTCGGTTCGTTTTGTGTGGCGCTTATTGAGCCAAACGAACGTAAAGTCTTTTTGAAGGGAATTGGGTATGTTTAAAAACATGAAACTGTCAGTGAAAATCAGCCTCGGATTTGCCCTTTTGATCATTATCGCACTGATTTTGGGTGGACTGGCAAGCTGGTCAATGACAAGCGTAAAAACCACCGCTACTATTCTGTCCGAACAAAACGTACCTGAGGTGGGACTAGCCAACGAAGTTGAACGCAATTCACTCATCACAATGTATGCAGCACGGGGTTATGCATTCACTGAAGAAAAAAGTTATCTTGAGGAAGCCAGGAAAAACATTGCTTCTGTTTTTGAAGATATCAATAAATGCATCGAGCATGCTCGAAACTTCAATGATACCTATTTGACAGAAAAAGCAAATCAGGCAAAGAACAAGGCAACTGAATATCAAAATTTACTGAACGAAACAGTTGTTATTACAGATAAATTACAGGAAATACAGGAAACAGCAAATGGTGTTGCCAAAGAGTATATGGATGTCTGTTCAGACTTTTTAAAGAATCAAACCAATAAACTGAATGAAGAAATTGAAACCGCTCTGAATAAGGAAAATGCCGCCTCAGAAAATAAGCTTGGGGCAAATGAACTCAAAGAACGTTATACAAAAACAAAACTCTGCAATGATGTCATCGATCTGGGCAATAGCGTCCGCATCGAATTCTGGAAAGCTATTGCTTTGCGTGACCCCAAAAAGGTTGAAGATGCTCTTAAAAATTTTGATACGATCAATCAGATATTAAACGATCTTAAAGCTGTCACCGTTCACGAAGCTAACCTTAAGCAAATTGAAACCTGTCGTACCGCAAGCAATAAATATAAACAATGCATGAGTAACTATTTGACCAATTGGCTGGCCCGTGAAAATCTCGGAAAGAATCGTAATGTTGTTGCTAATGAAGTTCTGGATTCAGCCAAAACAATCGCCATAACAGCCATGAAAGAAACAACAGAGGCATCCCAAAACGCAGCACACTCTTTAGGTACTGCAAGAACTACCATGATTATCGGTCTGGGAATCGGTATAGTAGTTGGTGTCTGTCTGTCCTTCTTCATCACCCGCAGTATTACCCTGCCGATTAACCGGATTATTAATGGATTAACCGATGGAGCTGCACAGGTGGCCTCCGCCGCCGGACAGGTGTCTGCGGCCTCGCAATCGCTGGCTCAGGGGGCGACTGAACAAGCCGCGGGTCTGGAAGAAACCTCCTCCAGTCTCGAGGAAATGTCTTCGATGACCAAACAGAATGCCGACAACGCAACGCAGGCCAACACGCTGGCCGCTGAGGCCAAAAAAGCGGCGTCCAACGGTTCGGAAGCCATGACCCGGATGGATGGAGCGATTAAGGATATCCAGAAATCCTCCGACGAAACCGCCAAAATTATTAAGGTCATCGATGAAATCGCCTTCCAGACCAACCTGCTGGCCCTCAATGCAGCCGTTGAGGCGGCACGGGCCGGGGAAGCGGGCAAGGGATTTGCGGTCGTGGCCGAAGAAGTGC
>CAZKAI010000278.1:0-2191 GCA_964550565.1 uncultured Pirellulales bacterium | reverse complement strand
CTCCTAAATTGGCGGACAGGAAGGTGTAGATGTCGGCGATTTCCTCGATTCGTTTGGAGGTCGGTTTGCCTGAGCCGTGGCCGGCCCGGGTTTCGATGCGAATCAGGACGGGGCGGTCGCCTTTGTGGACCGACTGGAGCATCGCGGCGAATTTAAACGAATGGCTGGGGACGACACGGTCGTCGGTGTCAGCGGTCATGACCATCGTAGCCGGGTAGGTGGTGCCGGGCTTGAGGGCGTGATAGGGGGAATAGCTTTTGAGATACTCGAACATCTCTTTGCTGTCTTTGGCTGAGCCGTATTCGTCCACCCAGAAACGGCCTGCGGTGAAGGCATCGTATCGCAGCATGTCCATGACGCCGACTTCCGGGATGGCCGCGGCGAACAGGTCGGGCCGCTGGGTCATGCAGGCACCCACCAGCAGGCCGCCGTTGGAGCCGCCCATGATGGCCAGTTTCTTCGGACTGGTGTAATTCTGGGCAATGAGATATTCGCCAGCGGCAATGAAGTCATCAAAGACGTTTTGCTTTTGCATTTTCTTGCCGGCTTCGTGCCAAGCGGTGCCGTACTCGCCGCCGCCGCGGATGTTGGCGATGGCAAAGATGCCGCCCATTTCCAGCCAGGCCATGCGGGTGGCGGAAAACGTCGGCTGAACGGAGATTTCATATCCGCCATAGCCATAAAGCAGGGTGGGGTTGGAACCGTCGCGTTTGAGGGTCTTTTTGTAGGCAAGGAACATCGGGATACGCGTGCCGTCTTTTGAGGTATAGAATACCTGTTCGGTCGTGAATTCGTCGAGGCTGCAGGCGATTTGCGGCTGTATCAGGAGTTTGGACCGGCCGGATTTCATGTCATAGCGATAGATACCCGGCGGGGTGGTCATGGACTGGAAATGGTAGAATAATTCCGTTTCGTGCCGGCGGCTGTCGGAGGCGGAGGCTGTTCCGGGGCCGGGCAGGGGGATATCGCCGAGGGCCTTGCCGTCCATGGCAAACAGTTTGAACTGTGCGGTCACATCGTGGAGATAGGAACAGACGAAGGTCTCGTTGACCAGGTCCACATCCTGCAGCGGGTCGGCGGATTCGGGGATGATTTCCTTCCAATGCTTGCGGTCGGGGTTGCGAAGGTCAATGGCAATCAGGCGGCTGTTGGGGGCGTTCAGGTCGGTGCGGAAATAGAAGATTGGGCCGTCGTTGTCCACGAAGGCGTAGTTGTTTTCGAAGCGGTCGATGAGGTCTGTCAGTTTCGAATCCGGCTGCTGCAGGTCCTGGACCATGATGCGGAATTTATTGTCGGTGGTGACCCAGATGGTGACGACCAGATAGCGGCCATCATCGGTCACGATCGCATTATAGCCCCAGTCGGGGTGCTCGGGCTGATAGAAAATCTCTGCATCGTCGGCCTGCGAGGTGTCCAGTTTATGGTACATCAGTCTCATACGGGTATTGAGGGAGGTGAATTTCTCCGATGCATCCGGCTCGGGGTATTTGGCGTAATAGAAGCCTGTGGAATCGTGGTTCCAGGCGGGAGCGGTGAATTTCAGGTGCTCCATCACATCGGGCAGGTCTTTGTCGGCGGCGATATCGCGGATTTTCCAGGTCTGCCAGTCTGAACCGCTGTCCTGGATGGCATAGGCGACGTATTTTCCGTTGTCGGTGAAGGACATGCCGGCCAGGGCGACAGTGCCGTCTTTGGACCAGGTGTTGGGATTAAACAGGACTTTCTTTTCGCCGTCGAGAGTGTCCATCCGGTAGATGACGGCGTGGTTTTCCAGTTTGCGGGCGATGGACATATAATACCGGCCGCCCCGTTTGAAGGGGGTACCATATTTGTCATAGTCCCACAGCTCGGTGATGCGGGATTTGATTTGCGGACGCTGGGGCAGCGAGCCGAGGTAATCAAAGGTCAGTTTGTTCTGGGCGTCCACCCACTCCCGGACCTGGGGGGACTGGCGGACGTCGTCTTCCAGCCAGCGGTAGGGGTCGGCAACCTTGACGCCGAAGTAGTCGTCTGTGTGTTCGATCCGCTGTGTTTGGGGGTAATTCATTGTCAGTGCCATCCCGCTCAGGAGAGCAACCATTGTCAAGCCTGATAGTGCCGTTGTCCACATGGGTGCTGTGTTATCCTTGTTATTCTGTTATTCCATGTATTGTTTATTATTGAGGCTGTATTGTGCAGGAAATTGGGGGAT
>CAZKAI010000277.1:0-2192 GCA_964550565.1 uncultured Pirellulales bacterium | reverse complement strand
CCCCTGTACCGTAGTGTACAGGCTGAAAAATCGTACGCTTTTGTTATCTTTCTCGGCCATCATTCTGCGTCATCCCAATCCATTCTTCCTCTATATCTAAATGACAAAAACAGGAAACTGCGCACAAAAAAAGCAAAAAACAATATTTTTATTCCAAACCGTACCCCTCTTACAGGATATTATAGATTTATATACATTGTATATATATTTTTTTAATTAGGGACAGTTACCTATTTAAGGCTTGACAAACGGGAAATCGAGTGATATGTTGGGTGTATTATGCCAAGGACAGCACGCATATCGATCGTGGATGTGCCGCATCACATTACCCAGCGGGGCAATAATCGGCAGGATGTCTTTTTTGTCGATGATGACCGGCGGGTATATCTATCCATTCTCAGGGAACAATCCGAACAATACGGCCTCGACATCCTCGGCTGGTGCCTGATGACCAATCATATCCATCTGGTTGCCCGTCCGTCGGGGCCGGAATCACTGGCCAAATCGCTGGGCCGGACGCATTTGCGTTACACTCAATATGTCAACCGCCTGCATGGCCGCAGCGGGCACCTGTGGCAGAATCGGTTTTTCTCATGCCCGCTGGGCCGGGAGCACTTCTGGCAGGCCTTGCGCTATACCGAGCAGAATCCCGTCCGGGCGGGCCTTGTCCGGCACGCATGGACTTATGCCTGGTCCAGTGCGGCGGCCCATATCTCCGGCGAGGACAAAGCCGGCTTGCTGAACATGTCCTATTGGCGACAGATCTCGGCGCAGGTGGACTGGCGGCAGGTGCTGGAGAAAACCCAGGCCCAAGACGTCATCGAACACATTCGCCGCAATACCCATACCGGCCGTCCGCTGGCCGGCGATGCATTCATCAGCAAACTGGAAAAGCTGCTGAATAAACGCCTCCGCCCACTGCCCATCGGCCGCCCCAAAAAGAACGAAGGGGACGGTGAAATATGCCAATAATAGGTAACCGTCCCTATTATTTCTATTATTTTATTATTTCGATGATGGGAAATGAAAAATGAATCAGCACAGCATCTGGACTGATGAAGAAAACGCACTGGTCTGTATGGTTTCGGAACGCTTGATCCGTGAAAATCGAACAGAGGATCATCGGATTATGCAAAACAACCTTGCGGCATTGAAATGTCAATTTGACGCACTGTCGCTGTATCCCAGCATAATGGAATGGAGTCAGATATCCGGCTCTGAAAGAAATATCGATACGCTTGTCGCCGCATTGGGGGAAAAATATTCCGATGAGGATGTATTTGTAATGCCGACGAAGGCACTGCTTGGACGATGCTTTGAAATCAGCAGAATTAATCTGCTTTACATGATATACCATTTGATGTGTCCGTTTGATACGGATTCGGCAGTGAAGGAAGCAATATTCGGCTACATCATGCACCACATGCTTTCGGTCATGACCGAGGATGTGCTACTGCAGATTCTCGGTGATACCACACGAAATGACGCAAAGGATTCGGCAGCTCATGTATTGGCTCAAATTTGGGAAAAGCGGCTGTCGGTGGCGACGCATGCCTTCATTCCGGAATTGAGCAGGATGTGGCTGATTCGCCGGAACCTGATACCTGTGTTCGGAACGCTCATGGGCACGCACGAATATATTTCACTCTATCAGGATGTCGATGCGGTATGCCGCGATTATATTTTACGAGCAATCCGGTTTCCTGATGAAGCCGCCGCACTGGAGGAATTCCTTTTCGGATTGCCGTTTGAAGAGTTGCATGTTGTCAAAGAGTACCTGCTTGGTTCCAAAAAGACCTGTATAACCCGCGAGGATATCGTAAGGGTTCTCGGCAAGACATCCATTTATTTGAGCAGCAAGGCGGAAGATCCGCTTGAAATATATCGGTTTTTTAATTACCGCCGAAAATGTGCTGTTTCAAGACAGCATACTCGGAATCATGGGCCGATCTGCACTTTCGAAGAAAATTTTATGCGGTACTTGCTGCTGAACAACTCCTTTTAATCCTTGCAGTTGGGCAGGTGAAGGCGGAATTTCAGCAGGATGAATGCAGCTCAAGCCTGTGCGAGAGAAACCGTGGACAGTTACCTATTATGAACATAAAATTCAAAATAAATGGTAACTGTCCCTATTTTCCAATACAAAGGATAGAATGTATGAATGCAACAAATAGAGGTTCGAGATATGCAAT
>CAZKAI010000276.1:0-2199 GCA_964550565.1 uncultured Pirellulales bacterium | reverse complement strand
TTCGCGTGCGGAAAATGCGCATCCAGTATGGCAGGAGCTTGTTTTCGATGGGCCCTGCGGGGGTGTCAATCAGCCGGGTTCCGTCATCACTGAGCAGGTGGATATCGCTGCTGCCTGGGAACTGGAAAATTGCTTCCGGCGTAAGGTCAGAAAATGCGGCCAGTTTGTCTTTATCCTGCAGGACAAAGTCGTAATTATAGAGAACCTGGACAGGGCTTTCGGTGCCGCCTACATGAGCGCCGGCAACGACGAGGTATTCGCCCATGGAGGAGCTGTACTCGATGCTGCGAATGCCCATGTCGTTGAGGTTGATGAACAGCGGCGGTTCAAGGATGGGGGCCTGGCCGTACAGGACGACCGCTTCGGGATTGGCAAGCGGGATGACCAGGGCCATGATTTTACCATTCACGACGGGTCTTGGATTACGAAAACCGATAAACATTTTCGACCCATCGGCAGTAGTGCACAGCCCCTCGATATTGAGTCCGTTGACCTTGGGAGCCAGGTCAGGAATAGGTGCGGGATTAATGTGGTCGCCGAGTGTGCCGATGGCGGCTTGCAGCCCCAGATTCCAGATTCTGTCATATTGGATCAGGCTATCAATCAAATTGGCATAAACACCATCGACAACTGCCGAACCGTCCGGGGCGATGGTCGTGGCAAAGATGCGGTACCGGCTTTGCCAATAGTCCCCTTCGCGGCTGCGGCCATGCGACGTAATCCAGAAGACCCGGTTATTGAACCATGTCGCCCCTTCGATATCGGCTTCCGGATGGGCCGGGTCCACGGCAATCGCATCGGAAACACGGGTTTCGATAATCGGTCCAGATGCAGGCTGGTTCCAGTGATAGACACGCAGGGTATTGTCTTCATCGCCGGCCGTGATAAAACGATGGTCGTCCAGCGCCACCGCCGCGGAGGCGTCGGCAATCTGATAAAACAGGCCATCGGTCCGGACGGTTTGGACCGCGGAAGGAAGCGTTTCGTTCCAGCGGCTTGAGGTGTCGCGTGCTTTGACCTGAAAGGACATATCCGTGCCTGTCGGCAGGCCGGCGGGAGTGTACTGGCGGTCATACTGCCAGCCGCTGGAGTAAAGAGCGTTTTCGATACACTCAAAGCGGTATTGAACACCATGCAGGTCGTCATTGGCAGCGGCGGCTTTCATCTGGACGAAGCCGCCGTCCTGAATCGCGGGGATATTCGTCCACGCGGACGGATTGGGCAACGGTGCGGCAAAATCCACTCCCGACAGCCAGAACTGGGCCTGGAGCATCAGGTCATCAAGATTCACCTGTCCGTCGGGAACAATATCGGCCCTTTGCGGCAGATTGTCCTGAAGCCAGTGGTCGGACAACTGGCAGAAGTCCTGCAAATCCACATCCCGATCACAATCAACATCCCCGGTCAGCCAGCACTCCGGCAGCAGTTCAGTAATCGCATTACGCAGAAGCTGTTTGGCCGCAGGCGTCGCGTTGGCGAAAAAGACCGCTGGAGTCGCCGGCATCGCAAAGTAAATCCGCGGTGATAGATTGGGATTATAAATCGAGCCATCATAGTAGCCGGGTTCAGTTCCGGTAAAACGGATAATCACTGGCCGGCCTGAACTATCCACAGCCAAAGGCATGCCGTTGCCGGTGTATGGTTGATCGGGAACTGAAAAGTCAACCGCAGAGGCAAACACGGGGACGCTTCCATTGATCAGGTCAATCCCGCCAAAGATGGGATCGCCGGGATTGACGGCATAAAAATCCGCAATGGAAGCGGTTGTTCGGTCACCGTTGAACCAATCCCAGTTTTCGTGATTATTGCTTCGGCAGACAGCACTATTGTGACACAAAACCGGTACGGGCAATGAGGCCCAGAAGGCCGAATCGGCGTTGTAGTCCCCGCCGGCGTTATCACTGGAAACAATGACCAGATCGGCGCCGATTAATTCCTGTTTTTCAATCTCGGTGAGGGGTTCGGCGTATCGGTTATCATCGACTTCAATATTCGCATTGTCCAGATATAGGTCCTGAAGAAATCCGGCATAGCTGTCTTCTGATTTGTCTGCACTGGTTACAATGATGATAGTCAGCGGTCGTGCCTGCACACACCAGCAGATGGATAGGAAAAATATTATGGCACAGATTTTTCGAATCACCCGGACTCCCCGCTTGTCTGAGATTTATCGGACGCAACACGCAAATCCAAGGCTGA
>CAZKAI010000275.1:0-2231 GCA_964550565.1 uncultured Pirellulales bacterium | reverse complement strand
AGATTCTTGACACTACCCTGTAGCTCGGTATTCCAGTAGTCATCATAATCCAGGGCCCGGGGATCGAGATTGTCACATAACAGCGGACCGCAGGATGACACAATGCAGCCCCATTCGTCTGTCTCTATAGCGAACAGGTCTCGGGATGTTTTATGGCGGTAAAGGGATTTCATATTGCCTTACTCAAGTAATTTATGTGTCAAACATTCATAAATTTTATTATTTAGTTTCTGTTGCGGAAAGCCATAAAAATGATGGGGTAATAATCGTCCGGTTCAGAACGATATCCGCTTGGCCATCGTTTTCATGACATTATCCGCATACGCTCTTTCACAAGTTCAAAATTCGGTTTTCTGAACAGACCCTCTCCGGGATCATGCTCAAAAACACTCTGTTCCAGTCGATTCTGTCTTACAATCGCGTCAGCAAGACAAGATTGTGACAGAAGACTGCGCAGCCGACACTGGCCGCGTAATTCTTAAATCCCTTAAAAAGACACTTTCCGAGATTAAACGCCCGTTTTAAGACTGAGATACTGCCTTCGCAGCCGGCGCGAAAACGCTGGCCTTCTTTGAAGGCCTGGCAGCTTTCCCGTTGCTCCTCCTGCCCGTTGCGACGGCCTTTCTTGCCAATCGACACCGTCGTGATCGTTTCTTCCAGGGCGACGATTTGCGTCATGCTTTCATAAAAGCCCTTGTCGGCGGCCAGGACTTCGGGGTCTGCCTGAAATAATTGCTGATGCGCCTGCAACGCCGGTTTCACCATATCCTTGTCCTCCTGCCGTTTCGGAAAGACCCGGTAATGATGAATAAACTTTTCACCGGTCTGGGCAAGCAGTACTTTATGGCCGAATTCGACGGGTTTTGCGGCCTTGCCGCGTTTAAGCAATTCCGTGTGTTCTTCGAAGAGGCTGTACAGTTTGTCATCAGCGGCAGACATAACACCCTGAAAAACCCGTTTTTCGGCCTGATCCATGATTTTCTCCACCAGGGGCAGATAATGGCGCAAAAGGCTGGTTTCATAGCCGACCTGATTCCCCAAAGCGATCAGGACATCGCGGGCAATTCCGGCAATCCATCCGACCCGGTCAATCAACGTGCGATAGGTGGCTTTAACCCAACGCTGCATTCCCTTTTTGGGACTGGCGCCGTTGCGGGCAATAAAATAGGCCAGTTTTTTGACTTTTTTATCGTGAAAACGATGCTGGAAACACAACCAGGAGTTTTCCCGCCCAATCGTACGGAGCAAACCGGACAGCGTGCGAAAACTGTCCCACAGCAGGGAAGAATCGGTGGGATAATGGATATTGGCTTCATAGACGGTGGTGTCCATACGCAGCTTCTCCGACGAAATTTTGCCCTGCTGCACCGCATACTTCGCTAAGACCTGGTTGATGGCGTCCCAAGTCTCCTGTCCGATGACGCCAAAGGCTTTGTTCAGAAAACTGAAGTCCATCATGGGATGGGGGCCAAGACGTACAAAATTCCGCAGAAATTCGCTGTTTTCGATCAGGACCACGACATCCCGAAAGCTGGCCTGCTCGATAAACTGGATAACCAGAACACGAAGAATCTGCTCGGAGGTGTAGTCCCCTTTACGTCCCCTATCGGACTGGGAAAGCAGTTTGGCCAGGTCCTGATGGACCAGAGAAACCAGCCGAGGGTTCTGGTCCAGCAACATCGAAAGCTGGTCGTATTTTTGCCGATATGCGTTCACGATTTTTAAGCTTGATTCTGTCGAGAAATCAAAGTATTGTTGTGGTATCGATTTCAGCCTCATTTGCCTGTTCCTTTCTCATTGGTTTTTCGTCAATTCCATGATAACGGGAACAGGCTTTTTTAAGCTATATTTTTTCGCCCTATTTTACATAAATTCGTTTCCGCAACAGAAACTATCTAGCAAAGTTCCATTTTGCGGACAAAAAGCCTTGATAAAATGAAGCGCTTCACCGATAGACTGCTGCCATTCATGATCTGACTTTTCTTCTCCGCCACTGTAAGTATCCAAAACGGTCGGCCAATAAACCTTCAACGGCGGTTTATAATAGATCAGCAAAGGTTTCCAGCCCTGTATCAGCCCAACTGGGTATATCTTTTTCCTAGCCCCACTGTGTTGTATTGCTCCTATCCACAAGTACGTCAGATATTTACCTAAACCTCCCATTACTTCGGGAAGATAAAGACAACCCGAATAGGTAATTAATATTCCTTCGGGCTTCAGAACACGTTTAG
>CAZKAI010000274.1:0-2250 GCA_964550565.1 uncultured Pirellulales bacterium | reverse complement strand
GCACGCAAACGCGGCTGCGACAATCCATCGCATTCTCGAGAGATCGAAATTATCCCGCAATACAATTACACCCTCAACGGCTATCTCGGCTCCAGTCATCCCGGCGGTGCGCGTACCGTATCCGATGTCAGAAGTCCCGGCAGGGTATTCCTTTTCGCCGAGGAAAATTCGTGGTCGGTCCGGCCGGACCATCCGCGGTTTCCGGCGTCGTGGCTGACCGCCCCGCTGAGCACCAAAGCCCTGGACGATACGGTTCTGATGATTACCCCGACACCGCAGGCGGACAACTGCTTTGCCACATTCCACGGCGGCACATCGAAAGACCTCAGCGACGGCAGCGGCAACTTAGTGTATGTCGATGGCCATGTGGATATGCTCTGGGCTCAGCAGCAGCTTCGACAGGTCATGCACAAGGGCAGTTCCATCCGAACATCCTCATACAACAAAACCGATACGGACCCGGCCGGCAATCTTGCCTGGGCATGGGCGGCCCAAACGCCGCCTGCCGCTGGCTGGGAAAACCAATAAAAAATGTTACGGACACATTTTACAGGAAATGGAGGCAGCTATGGACGAAACAAAAAACAATTCACAAACCGAAGAAACCATCCAGTTTCAGTATGAACCGAAGACGCCCGATGCCAAATCCGTCTTCAACTCGCCGCTCAACTCCGACACCATGCGCTGCTTTTTTCGCTTCGCGGGGGGCAGCCCGTTGTACTGCCTTAGTGCCGTATTTGTTGCCTACGGAATCGTCACCCTGCTGGCGCCTGTTCTTGAGGCGAGCGATAGTCTGCGACAGGCACTGCCCTGCCTGCTCACGCTGCACGGCTACGAACTGTCGCTGCTGGCGGTCCTGGTCTTCATCGTATCCAGGAAGGTCGTTGACGACGCGATTTCCATTGTGATTCTGGCGGCATTGTTTCTGATCGGCACCAGCGTCGCCACGGGGTCGGCCATCAACAAGGATATCCACACCGGCTATGTCATTGCCATCGCCAGCATCATCATAGCGGCGGTTAAAATCCTGACGATGCGGCGATTTGCGGGGCTGTCGTTTCGCGTCTGGGCGATTTGCGGAATCCTCGGGATGGTAGCCTGCAATTATCTTGGCCCGATTTTTCTGGCGCAATCCATCACGCTGTACCCTGAACAGGAAGACCCCCGCAAGACGATCTGGCTGGCCGTGTATCTGGGGATTCTGCTCAGTGCGGGCCTGGTCCTGGTCGAGGCGGCAAGTCCAAACGTCCCATCGCAAAAAGACACAATGCCCCTGCTTCGCAGGCCGGTGATGGTTTATCTTTTTGCGGCGATTCTGGCGGCGGCCTCCGGCGTGCATCTTTATACGATGGAATATGCCTATGCCCTCGTGCGGGTCTGGGGGGATTTTCTGCCCGTGGTTGCGATTGTTTCGCTGCTGGGGCTGGAAATCGCGCGGCATACCGGCCGGCGTTCGGTGCCGATGGAAACGGCCATCGCCCTGATTCCGCTGGCCGCGACGCTGTGGGCCATTTATGAAAGAGTCATCGGCAGCACCGGACAGTTCGGCCTGGGGTGGATTGCGTATCCGCCGGTGCTGATGGCTGTGTGCGGTGCGGTCGTGGCAGGTCTGGCTTACCTGAATCGGTGGCAGCATCTCTATTTCGCGGCCGCGGCTTATGGGCTGGGTGTGATTCTGACGGCGGGCTATTCCATCCAGCACCCGCATGACCTCAATACGCTGGCCTTCGGCGCAACACTGACCATAATTCTGCTGATGTATGGTATCTATATCCGCAATCCGCACGTCTGCCTGGCGGCGGTGTTTGTCCTGTGCATCGGCCTGTTGTTCTCGGATCGCTTCGGGGCCATGGCCGCCGGCCAGCATCTGACCCGCGGCGGCGGCGTGATGGGGCTGTTCGGCGGGGCCTGTATCCTGTGCTATCTGCTCTGGGACCAGCAGCTTAATAAGCACCTCCGCATCCTCGGCACACTGTGCCTGGCGGCGTTTCTGTTCGACTGCCTGCCGTATCCATTCCACTGGCGGTATCTGGCCGTCTTTTCCGCAGCCATTATCCTGTTCTGGCTGATCTGGCTGCAGAATAGGGATATCATGGTCATCGGCCTGCTGTGCCTGCCGCTGCTGCTGCGGCTGTATATCGCATCCAAAAGCATCGCGGCCTGGCGGGCCATCATCCTGGGCTTTGCCCTGCTGGCAGGCGGGGCCGTCCTGAGCCTCTGGAAAAACCGCCAGAAACAACTGCAATAACC
>CAZKAI010000273.1:0-2375 GCA_964550565.1 uncultured Pirellulales bacterium | reverse complement strand
TGCTGATCGCCGCCATCCACAAAAAACGCCGGCGCAGCAGTCTGCGGATACAGACCATTCGTCCGCATCTGTTCCAGCACCACCGCAGTCCGCGGCGGCAGATACGTATTAAGCACCCAGTCCCGCCGCGTAATCCACTCACTCAACCCCAGCGACGGCTGATAGTGCATGTCCCCCCAGCGGGCCGACTCGGCCACGATGGACGATTCAACCTTGTCCGCCAGGGCCGAATATCGCGCAATCAGCTTATCCGGGGCAAAAAGGCCGCCATGCAAAAACAGCCGATGCACCCGGTCGCCGAACAGCATCCGGTATTCCGCGTTCTCCTTCAGCCAGCTATGCAGTTCCCCAACCCCCTGATTATTATTGCTCGAGACCTTATCGACCACCGCAAACGGCGAGCCGACAGTGCTTTCATAATCCCAGCAGTAGAATTTAAATCCGGTACTGGCTTCCGTCCGCAGCCGGCCCATCCAGTAATTCCGCCACGGCCAGTCCCCGTTGCCGCCCCAGAAATTGATAATCATATAATCAATGTAGTTGGCCGCATCAATCAGAACCGGGTACGCCGGATTACGGATCCCATCGGGATTGTTGCCCAGAATTTCCTGATACGCTGCCATCGTAGTCATTCCCGCCCGGCACTTGCCCAGCAGCGTATTCCACGCCGTCAAATCCCCATTGGTCACATCGCCGCTGTTAATCGCATCCCAGTCCTCCTTGTTGCCGCCGTAATACTTGGCCCCAAACGCATGGTCCGGCCGCTCCACCGCATTATACAGGCCCCAGTACAGCCCGTTGATATAAAGATGCACAAATGTCCCGTGCGACCCGGCATTGCCCGAATCCCGCTGCAGACTCCGCCCGAATTCATCGCGAATATACTGTTCCGTCAGCCGTGCCGAACTCCACGAATACCCGTCATTGGCACCCGCCCTCAGAACCAGTGTATCCAGCCCGATAATATCCGGATCATCAAACAGCGGATAATTCAGCTTGCCCGGCCCGTAATTTCGCTTAAACAGCAGCCGGAACGATTTCTTATGCGTCAAATCAAAGCTCCGGAAAGCACCGCCCTGAATCCGCAGCCCGCAGTCAATCTGGAACACATCCGGATTATCAGGCTGAATAATCTCCATCGACACCGGACGCTCCCAGGCCACACCTTCCTGCAGCGGATTCACATAAATCCCCGTGCTCGCATCAAACAGATTGTCCAGCGACGTCACAATCGAAATCGCCGGCAAAGACCGCAGCGACGGCTCCATCAGCGGTCCGTAGGTCGCATGAGTCGTCACATCCGGCGCCATCTGGTAATCCGCCGCCACATTCTTCCACATCGAGGGAAATCCCTCCGGAAGCGCCGGCTGGTTGATGGCATCGGCCAGGAACAAATAACTATGCGTGCTTGTCTTGCCCGGCACGTATTTATCTTTAAACGCCGCCGCCCGGATGCAAGTTGTCTTTGAGAGGGTTAGCGGCCCCGTATAAAGCGTCGAAATCTCGGTCGGAATCGACCCATCTGTGGTATAGCGAATCTGGCAGCCCGGCTCCGGCACCGAAATTTCCACCGTTAACGGCGCACTGAACAGCCCGCTGGCCTGCGAATAAACCGGCTTATATGATACCATCGCCGCGGTATTGTCCTGCCCCGGCGTCGCCTCCACCAGCAGACTGGCCACCAGCGTCTCTTCCCCCGGCAGCAGCGTCATCCCGTAGCTCTCATCATTGCCCAGCGCCGGAAATCCCTCGGCAAATGCATGAGCAATGCTTCCATCCGGCCGCACCAGGGCCACGTATTCCCCATCGCTGCCCAGTTTGAAATTCGTATGCAGAAACTTCGGATTCTCGGTCAGATTTCGTTCCGATGCAAACACTATCAGCGTCCCCCTGGCCTCAATCGTGACATCAGGAAACGCCCATTGCTTCAGCTCTTTTTTGTCGTCGGTCAGATACCAGCCCTGCAGATTGCACGGGGTACTGCCCAAGTTCTTAATCTCAATCCAGTCGGAATATTCCCCGAAATTATCCGCCAGCGTCGTCTCATTATCCGCCATGAGTTCCGAGAGTATCACCGACTGTCCCGTCTCCGACCAGGCGCGTGAAAGCACCGCCAGGTCACCCGTGTCCACCCGCGCCGAATCATCCAGGTCTGCCGGATACGCCCCAAACGGTTCCGACAGCCACTGCGACGCCATCATCACCAGGTCCGACAACCCCACTTCACAGTCATAATCGATATCGCTTAAAAGACGCAGACACCCAATCTCCGGCTGCAGGGTCATAAACCGCCACACCGGCCCCGCATAGACCGTATCGTTGCCCAGCACATCCACCCGCCAGTAATATGTCGTAAACGTATCCAGCGACGCAAC
>CAZKAI010000272.1:0-2391 GCA_964550565.1 uncultured Pirellulales bacterium | reverse complement strand
AAAGAAATTTCATTTAAAGAACTTCGGCTGCCAGATGAACAAGCTGGATTCGGGCCTGCTGTTTAATGCCTTGTCCAACAGGGGTTACGTGCATACCGATAAAGCCGGCGAAGCGGATGTCATTATCATCAACACCTGTTCGGTCCGTCAGCACGCCGAAGACCGTGTCCTGTCGCATCTGGGACACATCAAACATCTGAAAAAGACCCATCCCGCCCTGCTGGTTGCAGTCATCGGCTGCATGGCCCAGCGCATGGGTGAAGAATTACTCCAGCATGACAGCGTGGATATCGTCGCTGGCCCCGGCCAACTCGCTGAGGTCCCCCGCCTGATTGACGAAGCCATCGACAGACACATCAATCACTTAGCCGTCACCGAATCCATCCGCCGCCCGGACAGTCTCGAACACCAGCAGATTCTCGATGAATTCGAGATGGAATATGATTCCGATAAAAATCATATCAAATCACAGGCCTTTATCCGCGCCATGCGGGGCTGCAACAACTTCTGCACCTACTGTATCGTACCCTATGTGCGCGGGCCTGAAATCTCGCGTCCTCCGGAAATGGTCCTCGAACAGGCCCGAAAACTGGCTGATTCCGGCATTCAGCAAATCACCCTGCTGGGCCAGAGCATCAACGCTTATCGCTATGAACAAGGGGATAAAATATGGACGCTGGCCGACCTGCTCGAAAAGGTCAGCGATATCGCCGGCGTGCACTGGGTCCGATTTATCACCAGCCATCCCGGCCATTTTGATGATTCAATCCTTCAGGTCATGGCCGACCTGCCCAAGGTCTGCCCTTACCTCCATATCCCCGCTCAGAGCGGCTCCGACCATATCCTGAAAGCCATGAATCGCGGCTACACCTCGGCCTATTACATGGCCCTGATGGACAAGGCCCGCGCCACCGTGCCGGATATTGCTATTGCAGGTGATTTCATCGTCGGCTTTCCCGGCGAGACAGACCAGGACTATCAGGCCACAGCCGAACTCATCCGCCGGGTACGCTACAAAAATTGCTTTATCTTCAAGTATTCGCCTCGTCCTGGCACCCGCGCCGAACAAAAACTGGCCGACGATATCCCCGATGAGGTCAAACAGCATCGCAATATGGAATTGCTGGAGATCGTCAATCAGATCGCCGAAGAGGACAACAAACGATTTGTCGGAAAAACACTGGAAGTGCTGGTCGAAGGCCCCAGCAAAAAAGCCCATCTGAATGCAGCGAACTCAGATGACAATCCGCAATTGATTGGCCGTACCGCCCATGATTATATCGTGGTCTTTAACGGCCCTGCCTCGCTGGCTGGACAATTCGCCAAAGTCAGCATTTCCAAAGCATCCGCACTGACACTGTTCGGCACTCAGACTTGATTCTATTTCCTGGCTGAGCTGCAATAATCTACAAGTGATTGCACCAGGCCTGTCGCCGTGTGGGGTTTGGCTTCCAGATGAATCGTCATGCCGAGGGCTTCCAGTTGCCGCGTCGTCTCCGGGCCGATGGAAGCAATTTTGATCCCTGCTTTTTTCACCAAGGACGCGTCAATATGTTCAAAGAAGCCTTGCACCGTCGATGAACTGGTAAAGGTAATCCAGTCCGCCCCGCCCGCCTGAATCAACGCGGCCATCTGGTCTTTTGCCTCCTGCGGCTGTTGCCTGGTCACCGTGGTATAAATCCGGATATCCTCCACCGCCGCTCCGCTTTCCCGCAGGCCGTCGGCAAGGTCGTCGGTTGCCGCCCCCGACCGCAGCAGCAGAACATTTTTCCGCCGCAGGTCCGAATGCCCGGCCAGTTCTTTAGCCAGAGCCTTGCCTGTAAATTCCGATGGCACAAAATCCGCACGGATACCATATCGCAGCAGGGACTCCGCTGTCGGTTTCCCGATGCAGGCGATTTTGGCAGAACCAAACGCCCGGCTGTCCTTACGATACCGCCCCAGCAATTCCATTGTAAAATCCACCCCGTGTGAACTGGTAAACACAACCCAGTCATAATCGTTCAAATCGCGAATTGCATTTTTGAGAGTCGGGCTTTCGATAGGCCCCTGCAGCTCAATGCACGAAAAATCAACTACACTGGCCGCCTGCTGCCCGAGCAGCTTGCCAAGACGCTGATTACCCGCCGAGTCGCGAGTGACAATAACAGTCTTGCCGAACAACGGCTGTGACATAAACCAGTTATATGCATCGGGACTGTCTGCGGCTTTGCCAATCATTACAATCGCCGGTGCCGATAGCCCTGCCGCTTTGCATGCCGCATCCATAGTATCCAGCGGCCCACGGACCATTTTTTGACCCGGCAGCGTAGCATGTTGTATCACCGCCGCGGGTGTGTTGGCGGGTTTGCCGCCGGCAATCAGCCGCTCGGCTATCTGGGCCAGATTGCT
>CAZKAI010000271.1:0-2401 GCA_964550565.1 uncultured Pirellulales bacterium | reverse complement strand
TATAAACAGCATAGCGATGCCTGCGGCAAGCTGGGCGGTTATACTTAAATCAGTCATATTCAGCAGTATGCCCCTCGCTGCCGCCAGCAGACTGCCCAGCAGCAGGCCGGGCAGGAGATTTTGGACATAGCCCACCCCGGCCTTTGGAATTCGGTGGGACAGCCTCACCACCTGCAGGATGAATCCCGTCAGTTCCCCTACCAAAACCGCAGCAGCAGCTCCAGCCATACCGAATCTATCGGTCATTGGAACAATCAAGACCGCAAGCAAGCCAAAACGTACCATCGTAAATAAACGATTGTGCTTCAATTGGGCCGTGGCAACATAATAATTCCACATGATCACGCCATGCACACGCAAAAAAACCACGCCGGCCAGAATCGCAAGAGCCTTGGCAGCGGCGGCATATTCGGGCTGAAAGGCCAGCGTCAGGAGCGGCTTTGCCCAGAGGATGAAAAACGCCGCCAGCGGCCCTGCCGCCAGCGTCATCCAGCGGGAGGCCAGCATCAGCCCCCTGCCGAGGGCCTCGGGGCTATCCTGATGCGCGGAAAAGGCCGGCAAAAGTAATTTCCCTACAATCTGCATGGCCAAGTCCCGGGGGATTCGGGCCAGCAGCGCGGCCATGCCGTAATAACCCACCTGCTCGGCCGTCAGCATCCGCCCCACCACCAGCATATCCGCATATAAGGCCCCGAGAATCAACAACGGCATCCCGGCCAGACCGCGGGCAAAATGGAATAACTCCCGCAGTGCCCCGCGGTCGATGGAAAAATTCGGCTTGAAAGGGCACATCAGAAATGACAGTACCAGGCGGATTGCCCCTTCTGCCGCTATGCCGATAATCATCGGCCAGGCATTGCGCATCCAGACGGCCAGAGTAATGGTCAAAACCGTACCGAACAGCATCGTCCCCTGGTTGAGCAGGACGTACTTGCCAAACCGCATGTGTTTTTCCAGCAGAAAGGACGCCGGGCTGACCAGGGCATTCAAGGCCACGGCCAGAAAGGCGGCCTGCAAGAGCGGTGTCAGTTGGGGCTTCTGCATCCAGGATGAAATCAGGCCGGCGGCGGCTATCCCGATTGCGGTTAAAGCCAATCCGCGAATCGACTGAAACCACCAGGCGGCATTGAGAAAGGCGGGGGTATCGCCCTGCTTATTCTGAATGACCGACAGGCGAATTCCGGCTTCGCCAGCGGTCTCAAAGATAGTCAAGACCACTGCAACCAGGCTCACCAGGCCGATATCTGCGGAGCTGATGAGCTTGGCCAAAACAATCGACCGGATAAGCCGCAGCAGACGCTCAAGGCCGACCGCTGCGGTCAGAATCGCCCCGCCGCGCATAAACCGACTGCCCAGGTCATCGGATTTGAAGCGGGCGGGGATTCGGCTTAACAGTGTCTGAAACACAGACATGCCTATTTTCCAGTCTGCGGGGCAATAACGGTACCGCTGAGATCCACCCGACCCTCTTCGTCCGGGAAATAACGCAGGATTTCATCGGCCCAATCCCGCCCGGCTTCCAGGACGGAGTTTTCATTGGTGGAGCTGATCTGGATCTGGGCGACATACTGAGCGGGGTCGCCTTGGATATTAGGACGACGGAAGGCCAGACCATCGAAACTGCGGTCATCGGTGGTCAATTTGCCATTGACCAGATAGAAATTCAGAACCACCACTTCCTGGTCGAGAGGCTTGATTTTATGAAATCGATGAATCATACAGGGAATCGTTTTGCCAGAGCGTGTAATCAATTTTCGCTTCTCAGTCCCCTCATGATTCCACCCGGCGGCGGGATAACAGACGGTGGGCTTGTGGCCTTTCATATATCGAGGACGGCCGGAGAAGGCGACATACAGCGATGCAGATTTATAGGTTGCCTGGTTGCGGTAATATCGGCTGATATAGTCGTCATTGCCGGCAACTTCCTGAACAGCTTCGGACAGCTCTATCTTCTGGCCTTGCCAATCGCCAAACTGCATGGGAAAGTCGGACAAGGGAACCGGCAGCTTGACGGGAACGGAAAGGCCGCGATCCATCTGGGCCGAATAGACATGGAATACCGCTGCTGAGGCTGCCAATATCACTACGCTGATGAATATGCCCAGCAGGATGCGATGGTGGATCAATTTCAAGGTATTTGATTTTTCTTTATTTATAGCCATAATTTTAGTTCAAGAACTTAAGAACTTAAGAACGTGAGAACACAAGAATAATTTTCTATTTTTCTTTTTTCCATTCTTTATCAGCAATAGAGGACACAACAGAGCGATTCCAAATCCGTTGCCAATTTTACCCACAAATCATATATATAAATAGAAATTTCCTTAAAATTGACAATCGAAAATTCATGTATTGTCCATTTTATTTGTCGGCATTTTGAGGGCAGAGGAATAGTGATTTT
>CAZKAI010000270.1:0-2487 GCA_964550565.1 uncultured Pirellulales bacterium | reverse complement strand
AATACGGGTAATTTACATAATCGGCCGGTTGGTGTCCTGCGGTCATATCGCCGACAGAACCTTCCTGAAGCAGTGAAAACCCTCCATATAGCTTACAGACTCGGGCTGATTGGCAGATTCCCCCTCGCCCCGAAGCCGGACACTGGCTCCGCGAATATCCCGATGGAAATTCCCCTGCAAATTCAACATCACCTTGTCTTTTAAGCCGGCAAATCGCATCCAGCCGGTCACCTTGTTGGGGACCGTATTGTCCAAAACGCCTTCAATTAATTGTTCATGAGGTCTCCAGGCCATAATAACACCTTTCCTTTCTTGAATTAGGGTTTCAATAAAAAAGGCACATCGGTCTTTAGTTCGAAACCCATGTGCCTTCACGATATTTTTGGATGTTGCTGCGTATTACGTTTCTGAAACAAACTCAAACCGGACTCCCTTTTTCAGGCTCTCCCGCTGCAGTCCTAATGTCCACTGACGTGCTTTCTCGAAACTGCCGATGTCCGGCGGGACACGGAGGACATAAGCCTGCTGCGTGGAGGGACAAATCGCCTTGATCAGCCGCAGGGTGGTATCAACATCCCGGTCGGTTCCCCGCGGATTTGGGGATTTAATCTCAACCAGCAGCCCGCCGTCCGGCGACTTATCGAGGATTCTGGACTGCACCGTGTCAAACAGCTTGTCATAGCCGAACCGGGTTAAAAGGGAACAGCGTAGCTGGGCATTGGGAACACGCAGCAGTTCATGCGGATTCCACTGGGCAGGATCTTCTTCATAGAGGCTGCGGGTGACTTTGACCCCATACATAAAATAGCACGTCCTGCCGTTTTGGATCCATTTTCCCTCTTTCTGGTAGTTTTTATAATGTCCTTCGGTCAAAACCGTTTGGCCGTCCGTGTCATAGATCGTCAGGCCCCAGTTCTTTCCGGACATATACCTCCCAATATTGAAGTCACGGTCAACATGCTTCAGCTGCTCGGCAATCGAAATCCGTCCGAGGCGGGGTTTTCCCTGAACAACCATCCAGAGCTTTCCGGTTGGCCGATAGATGACAAGCGTTTTTCGCCAGCGGGCGGCATCGTAGGCAATAATCCCCGTATCATAAGTAAAGACTTCCCTGCCGCAGGCGCCCGATGAGGTCGAAAAAGACTCCACCGTGCCTTTTGAGCCGCACAGAGGGATATCCCATTGCTTCTGCCATAGGCCGCCTTTGACCATGCCGCGCAGCATCTTAGGGTCGTAAAACTCCTGACAGACCACCTTGTTGTTCTTTTTGACCGTCAGACCTTTGCCATACCGCAGGATAGTGGTCTTGTCCCCGCTGCGAGTGGTCTCAGAAACAACCACGCCGCCTCGAATGCTGATTTTTCGATGATAGTTTTTTTCGCAAATGGTGACCGTGCCCTGGTCCAGCGGGATCCAGATGCCGCGTCCATATCCGCCATAACGAGATACCAGATACATAGGCCGCCTCGCTTTCTTAATCCAGGATACGGCGGGACTTGATTTCGTCATATTCCCGCTGGATAATAATCAGGTAAAATCCGGACGGCAGGGTCAGCGGACGATGCTCAGGATGAACAATATCTACCGGTTCTTTGACCGCAAGCATCCGGTCCTCAGACTCGATCATGCCCATCCCGGCAAGACCGAATAAAAACAACCTCTTGGGTTCATGCAGGACGGCTGTGCCGGCGGTGCGTTCAATCACCTCGTGTTTATGGCCGGTTGCCTCGCCTTCCCGGATGACCGGAGTGGCCAGTTTATGCCAGGATGGATGGGGGCTGCCGGTGGAGTCAATGCCAAGAGTTTGCATTTCTTCCGGATGGACCGGCATAAACAGCAGTTCTCCCTGGCGGTATGCCTTTCGCGTTTGGTTCTTTTGTGTTTTCATAAATGCTTTCCTTTCGATTAGAAATGAATGTATATTGAAACGGTGATGGCACACGATGTGACTGATCACCTGGATTTGACAAGCGCGGGACAAAAGATTTAAATCATGCCGTGTCGATAGCAGGGATATGGAAACAAATTCAATCGCCCGTTGTCTGATATGGGATAAAAATCCTTCATCGTTAAGGTATCGGAGGTATTTCAAGGGTATTCCGGTGATTACAGGGTATTCTATAAAATAACAGGGAGGTATTTCATACAGTGGATAGATATTTCATGTCAGCAGGAGGATATTTCTTGGGAATGAAAGGTATTCCAAAACGTCACAAAAGGTATTTCATTGGTGGAGAGGGTATTTCGCAAGACGAAATAAGTGAAATACCCCTTGGGACAGGGTATTAACTACAAGGAATTATGCCCAAAAAGATAAGCTCTTTATTCGCATTATCCTATGGGGCGTAGTTGCATGTATGGTGGGTCGCTGACCATCAATTTTTAGTAGGTTGAAAATGGTGTTGTCTATGGTTCTAAAGCGTTTTTGACGCT
Organism: uncultured Pirellulales bacterium; assembly: GCA_964550565.1. Taxonomy (GTDB): domain Bacteria; phylum Planctomycetota; class Phycisphaerae; order Sedimentisphaerales; family Anaerohalosphaeraceae; genus Anaeroglomus. The sequence goes on along the minus strand of CAZKAI010000270.1, from coordinate 54 downwards.
GGTGCAACTTAGGTAAACGTTATGTTTGTTTTTTTGATACAAGATAAATGAAAA
>CAZKAI010000269.1:0-2495 GCA_964550565.1 uncultured Pirellulales bacterium | reverse complement strand
GGCGGAATTGTTTGGGGGTGCATTTTTTGTAGCGGTGGAAGACGGTGGAGAAGTACTGGCTGGTGTTGAAGCCGGTCTGGAGGGCGATGTCGGTGATGGACAGGTGGGGCTGCTGGCGGAGCAGTCGGGCGGCGGTTTCGACGCGCTGGTCGTTGATGTATTCCAGCGGAGTCATGTTGGTCAGTTGCCTGCAGACCTTGGTGAAGTGGGTGATTCCGAGGCCGCACTGCTCGGCCATGGTCGCGGCGGTCCAGGGCTGGGCCAGCAGGGCGTGATTGCCCTTGATGGATTCGAGGAATAGCCGAGCGGAGCGCTGGGAGGTCGTCAATTCCGGATTCAGGGGGATGTTTCGTTCAATCAAAGTCTCATAGATCGACAACAACAGGCCGTTGATGCACACGGCCAAGGCGGATATGCGAGCGATTTTGTCGGGAGTCTGTATCAACTCGGCAATCTGGATAAAATAAGAGGCGGTTTTGGCATCGACCGACCAGATGGGGGTTTCGTTGTGGCTGAGCAGTTCGGTCAGGTGTTTGCAGTCTTCGGCGGTCAGCAGGAGCCATGCGGGCCATTGCCAGCGCTGGTGTGGTTTGCGGATGCCGACGTCGAGGATAAGCCAGTGGAGCCGGCCGGGGCCGACCTGGGGATTGCCGAGTGCATGGGGCTGCCATGGGCGGGTGATGGTCAGGCTGCCGGGGTGGAGTTCGGTGACGGTGCCGGCGACGGTGAAAGCGATGGTGCCGGTTTCAAGATAGGTAATTTCGATGCCTTCGTTGCAGTGTCGGCCCAGGCCCCAGTCCTGCGGGCCTTTGATATCCCAGAAGCCCACCGACAGGACGCCAGGCAGTTGCGATGCGGGCAGCGGCGTGCCGGGATAGCCGCCATGGGTCAGGGCGTGCAGGTCCACTTTGCCTGCACTGACTGCTCGCACGAGGGGTTCGCAGCGGTCGGCCTGATAGGTTTTGTTTCGTGATGGCGACATGGTGGGGCCGGACCCGTTTGTATAATATTTTTCACTGTCAAATTTTAGAAGACGACAGGACTAAGCCTACTATAATGGAGTACGTTAGTCAATCGCCAAATCGAAGCGATAAACCGAAATGATGACTTTGGGTAAGGGACGGCTATGGGACAAGTACGGCTGGGCATCAATCTGGAGTTTGTGCGGCATTGCGACAAATCGTTTGAATGGGGTGTGGAGAAAGCGGCGCAGATCGGCTATGAGTATGTCGAGCCGATGGTGCATTGGGGGCGGGAGCTGCTCAGCGAGGCGGGGTATTTTCACAGTGTGTCGATGCTGGATGATCCGTACCGGATTACACGGGCGTGTCAGAAGGCGGGGGTGAAGGTGTCGGGGTTGTCATCGCATTGTCCGTTGTGCAAGCCGGAGATCAGTTGCGAATATCTCAAGCAGGCGGTGCGGTTTGCGGCCGAGTGCGGGGTGCCGGTGGTCAATACGGACGAGGGCCCAAAGCCGGCCTGGACGACCGAGGCGGAAGACCATGTGCTGATGCGGTATGTGCTCAAGGAAGCGGCGGCGCTGGCGGAAGGACGCGGGGTGGTCATCGGGCTTGAGCCGCACCAGCAGTACAGCAAGACCCCGGCGGGGCTGGATAAGATTCACGCGCTGGTGCAGTCGCCGGCGATTGGGATAAATTTTGATACGGGCAACAGCTACCTCGGCGGGCAGGACCCGTACGTGTGGCTGGAGCATGTGCTGGGGCGGCTGGTGCATCTGCATGCCAAGGATATCACGGTGCAGCAGTCGGATGCCGAACGCGGCAAGGTGACGGGGACGCCGGTGGGGTGTGCCTGCGGCGATGGGGTGATCGACTGGGCGAAGACGATTGCGATGTGCAAGCGATGCCAGCGGGATATTGTGTTTTCGGTCGAATGCGGCACGGTGGAGCAGGCTCAGAAAAGCTATGACTTCCTGAAGAAATTGTTATAATACCCTTCAGGGTCGTAAGCGGCCGCGTGTATCCACGGTGTAACGTTACCCTACGCAGTCGCGATGAGATACGAGCGAAGTGGAATTAAGTTAATACGAATGGATAAGACGATGAAGAAGATTGCATTATATGGTCTGGTTTGTTCGGTGGTGTTTTTTGGGGGGTGTCGGCAGCCTTCACAGGTTCGCTTTGAGAAGGGGATTTGGACCATTTCCGAAAACGAGCAGCCGCTGCTGGCTTATAATCAGAAGAATATAACCTATAAGCCTTATGTGGTGGAGCTGTTTACGCCGGCGGGGGTGAATGTGCTGCGGGATCAGGTGCCCGACCATCTGCATCACCACGGCCTGATGATGGCGCTGAATGTCAATGGGATCAACTTTTGGGAGGAAACCGCCGGGGCGGGGTATCAGGTGGCGGGAACATTTGAGGGGCAGGCCGACGGCAGCTTGTCTGGTGAGCTTCAATGGATGGATGCTGGCAGGGCTGTCACGGTGCTGGACGAAAAGCGGGACATAAAATCATATCATGTGCCCAAATGCG
>CAZKAI010000268.1:0-2500 GCA_964550565.1 uncultured Pirellulales bacterium | reverse complement strand
ACGGCCGACAGGATGAAATCGTGGCCTTCTGGCACGGCGAAAAACTCTTTGCCGCTGCCCCCGACCCCAAAATGAATTTCTGGGTCGATGGCGCCGGTCACAACGACCTGCTCTGGGTCGCCGGTTCGGATTACTGGAAAACACTGGAAGAATTTGTGCAAACAATAAATATAGCTGCTGATTCTTCTCAGACAGGAAAATAAACACATGACATTTGCAGGAGCGATTACATTTAACGATGCTGTCTGGTTTTGCCTTTCCGGCAAAGCGTTCTTTGCCGGGCTTGTTCTGATGGCGGCTGGTCTCCTGCCTGCTATTTGTTTTCAGAAAAAAGTTGGACTGATATGCTCTGTTATGCTTTTTGGTATAGGATTGCTCTTGCTCTGGCTGTCGTCCACGCCGGTTCATATCCTGTGGTGGTGTTTGTGGGGGGTGGGATTAGTCTGCTTCGTTTCGGTCGAGTCTCTTGCAGCAGATAAATTAGCAGTCAGGCGAAACGTTGTGCGAGGTTTTATCCTGCTGGCTTGCATTGTCCCGGCAGCGCTGGAGTATCGATACAGACAGCTTCCTGTAATCAGTTTGGACGGTGTGACAATGATTTATGTTGTTGGCGATTCAGTCAGTTCCGGCCTCGGCGGGTCGGCGGAACAAACCTGGGCCGAGATTCTCTCACAGGAATTACATCGTCCCGTGGTCAACCTTGCTGTTGCCGGGGCAACAGCAGAATCGGCTCTGAAAAAACAAGTCCCAGCCGTGAACGAAAAGAAAAGCCTGGTCTTTGTTGAAATCGGCGGCAACGATATCCTGAACGGGACGAATCCCGGTGTGTTTGAACAAGCAATAGAGCAGGTCTTAATCCGGTTGCAGGCTGTATCAGGCCATGTTATCTGGTTTGAATTACCGGCTCTGCCCGGCAAGACTGCATACGGCAGAATCCAAAGACAAATAGCTGACAGACGGGATATCCCTCTCATTCCCAAAAGCATCTTATCGGAGGTGTTTCAGTCGCCGAAAGCAACATCGGATTCCATCCATCTGACTCCGGCCGGACATCAACTGCTGGCTGAGAAAGTCGTGCAATTGTTTGAAAACAGGAGATAAACAGAATTTCTTACAGGAAAGGGAGGTGGCTTATGAGTAAGGTGTTGCGGTGGTATTCATTTCGCTGGCGGGTGTTTTTACTGGTCCTGCTATTTATCGGTCTGTCTGCCGGCTACGTCGGCTGGCGGCTGTATAACGCCGTGCGTGTCCGGCCGATGGGCGATGGTCCCGCCGGTCCGGCCATTGCCGCAGAACCCTTCACCTCGCCCTGGTCGGATCAGCCCGTGGTGTTTCTGGGTCTTGGCGACAGTGTCACCCGCGGCCTCGGTGCGGCCCAAGAACACACCTATTTCGAACTGCTCATCAAAAACGACGATGCCATGTATCCCGATATGCAGGGACGCGATTTATCTGCGGTCTTTGCGTCTCTGACCTTTCGCAACTACGCCCAGGATTACACGACCACGCAGGACCATCTCGACGCACAGCTTATCCGCATCCCGCAGCACGACTCGGCTGTTCGCGGCATCATCGTCATCACCTCCGGCGGCAACGACCTGCTGCACGACTACGGACGCAAGCCGCCCCAGGACGGCGCCATGTACGGCTGCACGTATGCTCAGGCCCAGCCCTGGTGCGAAAACCTCAAACATCGGCTCGACGCCTTGCTGACCGGCCTGATGGCCAAATTCCCCGGCGGCTGCGATATCTTTCTGGCCAATATCTACGATCCCACCGACGGCGTCGGTGATCCGTACACCGTTGGCCTTCCCCGCTGGCCGGCTGCGATGAAGGTTCTCGATCTGGCCAATCAGAAAATCGCCGAGCTGTGCGAGAAATATCCCAACGTGCATTGGGTGGATATCCATTCGGCATTTCTCGGCCACGGCATCCACTGTGATGAATGGTGGCGCAGCACCTATCGCAAAGACGATCCGCATTACTGGTATTACAGCAATCTGGAAGACCCCAATCGTCGCGGCTTCGACGCCATCCGCAGGCTCTTCCTGCAGGAAATGATTCGGGTTTATTGCAAACCTTAAACCAGTCTTGCTCGTAGAAAACTAAAGAAGGAAACCGTATGTTCAGCACACTTCACTATCTGGGCCACAGTGCCTGCTATGTTGCAGGCCGCCATCTCCTCGGGCGACGCAGGCCCTTCATCGGCGGACTGGTGGTCAATGATCGGTGCAACCTGAATTGCAGACAATGCAAGGTCGGCGGCAAGGCAGGCAAAGACGCCACCGCTGCGGAATTGACGGAGGCGATGCAGCAGTTCCGCCGGCTGGGAATTCGCTCCATCTTTTTTGTCGGCGGTGAACCGACGATCTGGAATGATGGAGCATGGGGGCTGGATGACCTGATCCGGCAGTCCAAACAAATGGGCTTTCTGGTATCGACCATCTACACCAACGGCACGCTGCCTATCACCAGCCCGGCCGATACGGTCTTTGTGAGT
>CAZKAI010000267.1:0-2508 GCA_964550565.1 uncultured Pirellulales bacterium | reverse complement strand
ACCCGGTGGCCGTGACGATGATCGACAACGCCCAGTTCTGGGACAAGATGCGGCACGTCTGCGACGAGATCGACTATTGCGGAATCCATTTGTAAATCAGGTATACATGTAGGCAGGAATACAGGGATACAGGGATACAAGGTATGGAAGAAGAAGCTTTTACATCCAATCTCATGCTCTGAGGCTAATACGATCAATCCCGCCCGCCAACAGCGGGCTTTTTTTAACCTGAGGTGCTGCACTTCAAAATAAAATGCGACTTATTTACAGCACGAAATATTGAGCTGCTTTACGGGCAAATACGCAGATTTGTCCCTATAGTTGATACAGACGGCTTAACCATACCGGGGAAGGGATGCATTGGGCTGGGGCGGGGAGGGATTATTCTTGACCTGAAACGGGGATTTTTGGTAGAATTATGGAGATATTAGGTTTTTTTCGCTTCACGGGTAATGTTTAATCCAATTTTTTCGGAGTTGGGGATGAAAAGTATAATTGCAGGACTCTATCTGTGCCTTATGGCCGGGCTGTCGACAGGAGCCTATCAAGTGTGGGATATTACACCTTTGGATCCGACGATATTTCCCGGCGGATTCTCAGTATCGAACGCCTGGTCTATTAATAACAACAAGCAGATTATCGGCTATGTCGGTCTTGAGACCGAATCTGGAACCGAAGGAATCCCGGCGGTGTGGGATTTCAGCGATCCTAATGGGTGGGGCGTCAGCCACACCATGGTCCCCGAAATCCCTTCGATGAAACTGGTCTGGCCGCATTTTTCGCAGATCAACGATAACGGCCAGATCTGTGGATATTACACTTATGCCTGTATGGAGTATGGGTGGGAATTAATGGATCGGCCGATGATCTACGATATCTATACCCGGACGGCACGTGATCTGGGGTGCCTCGGCGACGATGAGGAAGGTGATCCGTTTCTGGATTACTATCAAACCTGCTATTCGGGCGGAGGACTGGGAATTAACAATGCCGGAATGATTGTGGGTTTTTCACTACCGTCAGAGATTAACGTCTGGGGTGCCAGACAGGTCGGACTCAATCAGCCGACAATCTGGATTGGCGAGGCAGAACCATTGGATATGGGGCAAACAGATTGCCATCTTCATAGGATCAACAAAAATGATCTGATGATCGGGATGGTGCCAGAATACCAGGGAGCAGTTGAAAGGGCATACAAGCAGTCAGGCGAAGAGGTTACGATCTTGCCCTTGCCGCCGGAATGTTCCGGATGGGCCTCGCGGGCAGAGGATATCAACGATGAGGGTATGATCGTCGGCTTCATCTGGGGACAGGGGCCATCCGATAATGACAGGGGCATACTCTGGCACCCTGAAGAAGGCATAGTCCAATTACCCTGTTATCCCGGATACGACTGGGGATACGCAAGCGCAATCAACAAACACGGCATGATCGTCGGAACCAGCAATGGTGCCGTGGTTTGGATCGGAGCAGGCAATAACTATCAGGTCGTCAGCTTAAACATGTGCAAGACGCAGACCGGGTGGACACTGATCGAGGCCAAAGACATCAACGATGACGGTTGGATTGTGGGCTGGGGTGAGTACAACGGGGCCATAATGGGATTTTTGGCACGACCGCGACTGGATGAAAATCCGCCGATGGTCAATCTGGACGCAGACCACGTTGAGAATGAAGGCGGGCAGGTCACTATCAACGTTTTGTACTCTGATGATAACGGCATGAATGAAAGCACGATGGACAATAAGGACATTGAAGTGATCTATCCGGACGGAACCAAAGTCGCAGCGCAATTCGAATCCGTCAAAGAACTCGATCCTGAACCGGAAACGGGCAATCGGAAATACCAAGCCAAGTATTGTTTCTCGACACCACCGATGAATCCGATGCGTGCTGAAGGTACAATCATTCGGATCGTCGTCGCCGAGTCCGAGGTCTCGGATTTATCCGGACGATATGTATCCAAGGGACAGATCGGTGAATTGGAATTGTCTTTGCCCTGGTACACGGCGACCCTCATGAAAGGCTCGGTGCAGGACATCCAGACCTCGACTACAACATGGAAATTCAAGACCTGGCTTTATTTTTTACCCGATAATGATCTCTTTCAGATTCTCGGCGTGAAGTTTCAGGCTCCGGGCAGTTCAGCCTGGTATCACATGACCTCATCCGACAATGGAACATGGTCTTATGAGCAAACTGCGGCCAGTGCCGCCGGATTGAGCGTCTTTGGTGACGGCGACTACACCTTTGCCATCTCCCTGGATTTCGGCGGGCCATTGGAGATGGAGGAGATCATTCAATTCGGCAAGGATGAACAGGGGCAGACGATCCCGGTCCCGACGACGACGCCCACCATTACGGCTCCTCAGCAGGGTTCCACAGTCGGCTGCAAAAACATCGACCTCAACTGGATACAGCCTGATGATCCGGCAATCACAAGCATTATTTGTTCGGTGGTGGATACGGCCAGCGGTAATGAAGTGTTCAATCAGGTCTTTCTGAACG
>CAZKAI010000266.1:0-2515 GCA_964550565.1 uncultured Pirellulales bacterium | reverse complement strand
AGATATCCACTGGCCGGCTCAGCCAGATGCCGATTTCCATTCTTCAGACAGCAACAGATATCTATAAAAACAACGCTCACAATCTTTTTCAACCGCCGTCACAGGCCCTGCCTATGGAGACATCTTCTTCCAACACAAATAAACAGGAATCCCCTTTATAAGCCAGACACATTTAAAACAGCTTGATGCCTCATGAGGTATCATCTTTGTGTTCTGGAAAAGTTTCATGCCACAAAGAATTCTCTGCATGATTTTTTTATGCCGGGACATACGATTGAAATGCGTGTTTTACAGGATTGGTGAAATTACACAGAGTGCCGGCGAGCAGAGCAACTCGCCGGCACTCTGAACCGGATACCGGCTATCGAAGATTTACTTCATGAAGACCAGTTCGGGACCTGCAACTCCCGCGACGACACCGATTTTTCCCCTGCCGGTTTGTCTAATTTCAATATTCAGGATACTTTGTGCCGTTTTGCCGTCCCTGGTTTGGAGGAGACAGGTCACTTCGGCGAATGTCCCCGGATCATCCAGATGATTCATAGAGGCAATCTTCGTCAGTGCCGCAGGCTGGTTTTCCTGATAGCATGCCGACAACGAATTCCAGTTGTCACCCGCTGCAAGCGGTCTTAAATGCCGGATTTTTGCCGAATCCTGCTCAATGACCGCCTGCCAATACTCAGTGGCGACTTTCTTACAAGCATCACCCGCGGCAAGGTCATCCACTGCGATGCCATAGTCTGGATTTTCATCCAGTAGTTTGCGGAGTATGCGACAGTCTATGAGCTGCGTGTCCTGCGGCATATTCCATGTGAAGGTGTCTTTGGGTATTGGAACATCGTACTCGATGGTTGTATAGTCGAAGTGAGGCTGGCCGGAGTAATCCTTATCCCACCAGACGCCGGCGCGAACCGGCAATTTGGTCTGGAGGTCAAACTGAATCTGCCAATAATGAGCCGTGTTCAGTGCAGGACCTTCAAATGTAACATAAACGCTGTCTCTGCCGGTTCTGGGGTCTTTGCGATAGTCTTCTTTCCAGTTTTGTGCAATGGCTTGAAACTGCCTGAATAGATCACAGGTTGGAAACGGCGTGCAGCGTCGGTTTAATCCTTCCGTAATATACACAATACCATATCCGTATGTTCTGGTATAGACCCAGGTCAGATTCTGCTGTTCACAGGACAGGGCAACATGACTGTCTCCCTCGTAAAGCAGAAAATCACCCGAGACGGATGGATTTTCGCTGGACGGACGGGTCCAGACTTCAAAGTTCTGTGTGGGGCTATCCGGGTATTTTGCATATCCGGCGAGGTGGACCACACTGACATGCTGAAGGGCCTGGATGGTTTGTTCGATCGCCCATGCAGGCGTTGTAAACCTGTCAAAGACCGTTATGCCAAGAATGGCAATGATACCTATAGATGCAGCAATCGCGGCTTTTATTGTTCTGTTGTTCATTATTCTTCTCCATCGATTCGGCCGTGGAGCCGGAGCCTTTGTTTCCCGCTGGTTCAACTCGGTAAAGCAATCCAGAAGAATCCGCTTGTCCAGTTCGGGCCGGGTTTGATCGTTTAAGTGGTTTATGAGATTTTGTATTTTTTTCTCTGTCGGTCTCATTTTTCCAGTTCTCCATTCAGGTATGACCGCAGTTTATCCATTCCGTAACGATAACGTCCCTGGACGGTCGAGAGGGAGACCTGCTGGATCCGTGCAATCTCCCGAAATTTCAGGCCCGCTTTGACATGCAGGACTACGACTTCCCGCTGCTCATCAGGCAGATTTGCCAAGCTGTTTCGGACGTGTTCGGCGATTTCCGCTGACTCAAGGGGACATGATGCATCCCGGGCCTGCGGCTCAACCGTAAAATCCGACGACTGAGCATGACTTTTTTGCTTTCGCAACAGACTCCGTGCCGCATTGGCAACGCAGATTGAAAAGTATCCTTTCAGGCTGCCGGTCAATTTGAAGTCGGCGATGTTTCGGATAAAGGTCACGAAGACATCATGTACCACATCCTCGGCCAGGGCGATATCGTGTAAAAGAGCGTTTGCCAACGTCAGCATGTAATCCTTGTGTTCGAGATAGAGCGTCTGCAAGGCGTTTTTGTCGCCTTGTTTGAGTCTGTCAACAAGTTTTCTATCGCGATACATTCTTTACGTGACTCCTTTTGAAGGCCTTTACTACTATAACGCACGGAGGGCCTGTTTTGGTATAATTATATCATCCAGCAACAGATCCAATCTTTTGCTGCAAATAGCATCGCTGATCGACATCCTTTTGGCCGGAACATAAATCAGACACAAGCCTATACACTGAAATGGCTTACAGCTTTCAGCATTACAGACTTACCCTGCGTCTATGGATGGAAAAAGCGGACCTTTTCATTCAAGGTCGGATTAGCTGGATGTATTTGTGGCACTCCCCGGGGAGGTCCCTTCAAATGAGATGACCGCGGCCTCATTCATGCGCCAGGGGAGGGGGAATTCGGTGCCGCTGCCGAGCTTCTGGCCGGTAC
>CAZKAI010000265.1:0-2526 GCA_964550565.1 uncultured Pirellulales bacterium | reverse complement strand
AAAAAAGGCTATAAGCCTGATACTTATAAAGACATGCGTAAGATGTTCGAAGACCCGCAGATCGATGCCGTGCTGATTGGCACCCCCAATCACTGGCACGCGCTGGCGACGGTCTGGGCCTGTCAGGCCGGCAAGCATGTCTTTGTCGAAAAACCCGCCTGCCACAACGTCTTCGAAGGCCGCAAAATGGTCGAGGCCGCCCGCAAGTACAACCGGCTCGTCCAGGTCGGCTTCCAGAACCGCTCGATGCGCAGCGTCCGCAAGGCGATGGCCTTCCTCCACGAAGGCGGCATCGGCGATATCTACATGGCCCGCGGCCTGTGCTATAAACCCCGTGACCCCATCGGCATCTGCAAAGACGGCATCGGCACCGGCCCCGACTACACCTATTACGCCTTCAACAGCAAGGGCGAAAACTACACCGCCGAATACATGGCCAACGTCGATTACGACAAATGGACCGGCCCGGCACCGCTTCAGCCGTTCAATTACAACCGCTTCCATTACAACTGGCACTGGAACTATCTCTATGGCGGCGGCGACATCGCCAACCAGGGCCCGCACCAGTTCGACGTGGCCCGCTGGGGACTTAACAAACAGGAGCACCCCACGCGCATCAGCTCCTTCGGCACCCTGATGCCCGTCAAGAGCGACCAGAACACTCCGCATACCCAGACGGCCAGCTTCGAATACGCCGACAAGGTGATGTTTGTCTTCGAAGTCCGCGGACTGTATGTCAATGAGGAAATGGGTGTTGGTGTCGGCAATTTCTTCTACGGCTCCAAAGGCTGGATGTGGATTAACGGCACTCAGTGGGCGACCTTCTTTGGCCGCAAAAACGAGCCCGGCCCGACTTCCGACGCCAAAGATGAAGATACCGCAGCCGACCCGATGAATGTTGCCGGTGCCGGCGGCGGCGGACACATGGGCAATTTCGTCGCAGCCCTGCGTTCCGGCAAGGTCTCCGACCTGACCGCCGACATCGAACAGGGCTATATGTCCAGCGCCCTCCCGGCCCTGGCCAATATCTCCTATCGCGTCGGACGGACCATCAACTTCGACGGCAAAAACGAACGCATCATCGACGACTCCGAGGCCGACAAGCTGCTGACACGCAACTATCGCAAGCCCTACGTCGTCCCGAAAGTGGTCTAAGTGAATAACTCAGGCCGGCCGTGCGATCCCGTGCGGCTGGCTTTTTGTCTGTAATTAGTGTTGTTTACGTTAAAAACTTGTCATACCCGCGAAAGCGGGTATCCAGCCGCGATTTGCAGGTTTGTTATTTTCGTATTTTGAATTTGTTTCGTATTTCGTTTTTAGAATTTAGAAATTTTTAATGATAGAGGTCTATATGAGAACAATGTTGGGTATTCTGGTCGGTTTAATGTGTCTGGTCATCACCTCGTGCAATTCCGGCGCCGCCGATGACAAAAAATGGACTATTCTGTTTGACGGCAAGGATGTATCCGCCTGGCGCGGCCACAACAGCGACAAATTCCCCGCCAAAGGCTGGTCCGTTCAGGACGGCCTGCTGGTCTTCGACCCCGCCAAAGGCTCCGGCGGCGACATCGTGACTGTCAATGAATACAGCGACTTCGAACTGCAGCTCGAAACCCGCTTATCCAAAGGCGCCAACACCGGCATCAAATATTTCGTCGTCGAAAGCCTCTCCAAAGGCAGCGCCGGCCTGGGCCTCGAATACCAGCTTCTCGATGATGCCAACCACCCCGACGCCAAAGCCGGCAAAAACGGCAACCGCACCTTTGCGGCGCTGTATGACCTGATCGCCCCCGCCCCGCAAAAAGTCGTCAAGCCCATCGGCGAATGGAATACCATCCGGATCGTTTCCAAAGGCAAAACCGTTCAGCACTGGCTCAACGGCAAAAAAGTCGTCGAATATACACGCGACGACCCCGCCTTCCGCCAAATTGTTGCCCAGAGCAAATACAAGGATATCCCCAATTTCGGCATGGCCGAAAAAGGCCGCATCCTCCTGCAGGACCACGGCAACCTCATCTATTTCCGAAACATCAAAATCCGCACCCTCTAACCGGCGTGCCGGATTCACAAAATCTGTTATCAACCCGGGCGAACCTGTGTGTCCGCTCTTTCTTCACCTGGTTTATTACAATCGCAGGGGCGACCAGCCGGTCGCCCCTTTTTGTTTTAACCTTTATTTCATGTGCCACGCCTTGGGTTGCCCCCTTGTATACATGCATACCTTCATACCTGTATACCTGTTTTGCGCCTTTGCATGCCTCTTTTGTCTTCTTGTATTCCTGTCTCTCATTTTCGTGTGTCATGGTCAAGCTCTGCTTGGCCGTGGTGCGTCACCCCGCGCCGCAACGTGTCATCTCTGAAAGCGTCTTTTTTGTCATTCCCGCAAAAGCGGGAATCCAGATTTCCAAGCCCGAAGGACTTGAGCCCGAATAGCTCCGGGTGAGCATAGCGAAACCCGGAGAAAAATCACCAAACAATCCGGCCAACCCCGAAGGGATTAAACAAAATAGCCGGGCGTGGAAACGC
>CAZKAI010000264.1:0-2534 GCA_964550565.1 uncultured Pirellulales bacterium | reverse complement strand
TTTGCAATTTTTGTTCGAAAAATCGAAATAGCCCAGGGCGTGAGTTTTTATAAGTACAGGCCGGACAAGGAGAAGAAATTTTTTATTTTTTTTACGAATAGCAAGATAGTGGTAGCGTAATTTGTGCTATTCGGAGAAAAAGGACCTAAGAACACAAGAACTCAAGAACCGAAGAATCGAGGAGTTGAAATTTTGGGGGAGATTTTGTTATTGCGTATTGGGGATGGAATTTATATTATTTTCATCGAAGGCATCATGCTTATTTGATCGTTCAAGACATAAAACGGTTTCATTTTTGGCCTACGGGTTGTTATTGAAATGGGTTTAGTTTCAGGCAAGAGGGAAATCTATGTCGAATCCTATGTTCCAGTTGAGCCAGGTGGAGTATGACCACTTGAGGCGCCAAACTGGCACCTCAAGTTCGGCAAACTGGGGCACAAGACGATGATTATTCAACGACGGCCTAAGGCCGCTTTTATGCGGCGTTGAAACGGAACATTTTAAGCAGGGTCAGTGTAAACAGAAGGGATATTAGCAATGGAAGAGCGAAACCCGAATGAAGTAACGACGTTTCCCTGTGCTAAAAAGGACCGGGAGATGAAGCTGCGGCTTACTTTGTTATTTTTCATGATGTATGTACTTTTTTTGGCGACGGTACTGTTTTTTGAGTTTAGTGCCGGATTTATCTTGGGGGATAAAACAGAGCTTGGCCCCAAAATCTTGTGTGATGCTCTTTTTTATTCGGCCATGTGCTTTTTTATGCTGCGTATTTGGAGAATTCGCCATTACACGGTGGATTACCAAAACGCAATTATCATTGATATGGGTGGAAATTCTGAGATTATCAGTTCTCAGGAAGTGATGGGAGCGGAGGTGCTGGACCGCAAGCGAAGTTTTGAATTTATCCAATCCAGCAAACTCGTTGGGTATCATGGGGATTACAAAACCAAAGAGCACGGGACCATCAAGGCGTACGCCACCAATCGGGATTGTTTTGTATTGATTAAGACCAAAACAGTTCCCAATTATATCCTTTCACCTGAAGACCCGGCGGCGTTCGCGGCATTTGTCAATCAGCGGTTGTCGAAATGAGGGTAAGTAGAAAAAAGGGCGACCAGCAGGTCGCCCATACGGGGGTAATCCATGTTCATCCGTGCAGGCCGATGGGGCTTTGATTATTAGGGTACAGTGCTGTCCGGCAGTTACTTTGAAAAATACCGTTTGGCGAATTCGATGAAATAAGGCCAGTTGGGGCCGGTGGTGTGGCCTCCTTCGTGCTGGCGGAAGGCGACATCACCATCAATCAACGTTTCCTGGGGTGGGAACTGCATCGTTCGCATGCTTTTTTTGCCCAGCAATTCGTACACAGGGCCGGCCATGGCTCCGCCCAGAAACATCCCTTTGGCATCCACCCACTGACCTTCAACGGACGCGGAGCCGGAACTGATAAAGACCGGACGCGGGGCGCACAGGGCGACCAAATGATGGCCATCGACGGGGAGATCTTCCTGGATTAAGGGGCCTGCATATTTAATAAAGTTTCCGGCAAACCAGTGATATTCGCCTGAGCCGGCGAGATTTTCCACCTGCTCGCCAAACACACGGTGCAGCAGCTTGACGCCTCCAGCACCGGAGGAGCCGATGAATCCGATGGCGATGCGAGGTTCATATGCCATGGCAACGGCAGCCGCTTTGCCGTAGCGTGAAAGCCCCTCGATGCCGATGCGTTTTGCATCCACATTCTTATCCGTTTCAAAATAATCGATGGCCCGGCTGGCTCCCCAGGCCCAGGCGCGGAGGCAGCCCCAATCGTCCGGTTTTCGAGGCTGGCCTTTATTGACCAGGCCAATAATCCCCTCGCGTAATCCGGCGCCGTTATCGGCCTGAAAACTGACGGGATTCAGGATGGCATAGCCCCATCCTTCTTTGAGCAATTGCTGTTTCCAGGTCAGCACATTGCCGCCCTGCGGCGGCATACCGAAGCGTCCTGGAAAGTTAAAACCGAATTCCATGATCAGGGGGACGGGCTTGTCGGCCTTTGCAGGTGTGCCGACGGTTAATTGAATCACCACCTTGAGTGCCGGGTAAGAGGTATTATCGACAGTCCCCTGAAGCTGTTTGATTCTCACCGGGAAATCCCCATCCGTGGTTTCGTTTACGTCAACGACCTTCCAGGTTACCGGCGGAATCTGCTCCGGGAGCCGGCCATAGATTTCACGGTCAAACAATTCACTAATTTCCGCCCGCCTTGCCGGCCACTGCTGGGGTTTTATCACTCGGGTTCCGTCGTTAAATACCAATGGATCCGGGAGAAAATAGGGCAGGACTTTTGCTTCATCCGCATTGGCGGCGTCCGGGGCCTGGGGATTTCCGGAGGGTCCACGCCGGATGGATTCAATGCCCAGCTTGTCCATCATCAGTTTGTGGTCTTCCTGGGTCAATCGGTTGATGCGTTCTCGGTCCTGCTGGGAGGCCTGAGCAAACACGGGAGAGGTTATTAAAAGACATAACGAGATCAAAATCGCCGGCTTGAT
>CAZKAI010000263.1:0-2554 GCA_964550565.1 uncultured Pirellulales bacterium | reverse complement strand
TTCATCGCTTCGGCCGGCATATCGAAAAACTTCAGTGCATCGGAGGTTGTGGCATCTTTTTTATTGCCGCCGGCACCGTTAATCAGCACATCAATCCGACCCATACTGTCCAGGGCACACTGGAAGGCATCGGCAACCTCTTTTTTGTCCAGCACATTGATTTTGATCGGCAGGGCAAAACCGCCTTTGGCTGAAATTTTCTGTGCCAAACCATTGGCCCGAATATCATCATAATCGGCGATACAGACTTTTGCTCCTGCATCAGCCAAATCTTCGGCAATCCCGCCGCACAGCACGCCAGCACCGCCGGTGACGACAATACATTTATCTTTTACGCTGAATAAATCACTCATTTGGATACCCTTATCATGTTAGGACTTCGCTCAACCGGCTACTGAAACCAGACATACAAACTCCTCATAGCCTCATTAATTCTCCACGTCGTGAGATTATTCTAACGGAACACGATATAAATGCAAGCAAGAAAGACTATTTTATTCCTATGTATGCGTATTTGACACAAAGTATTATTATGAATATAAATTCGTTTTAATTCGGAATTATGGCTTATTTTGTCAGTCTATACAGGAAAGAAAAGATAATCCAGAGTGAAAAAAGTCTTTCTTGACAAAATGATACTATAATTTACAATTTTTATGCTTGTGAGCAGGGGATGTCAGCGTCTATAATCCCGTTCATAAGTCTTTTCAGGGAAAGAAGAAATAGTCCCAGCGGGTATGATTATTCCGCGACGGCCACAGGCCGTTTTATGCCGCGAGTATTCACGGGGTAACGTTACCCTACGCAGCCGCGGTGATAATACTGTTGCTGGAAGCTGGCGGCTGGAAGCTTTTTAGCCGCGCCGAACCGAAGAATTGCAAGCAGGATCAGTAGATAGCAAAATCGCAGCGAGTTAGGCTCTGCTCGTGACAAGGAGTGGATTTCGAACAGATGCAGGCTGGTTTTAAGGATTATATTAGCGAAGCATTCAACGCCCGTCCTTTCGGATTGTGGATACCGCCGAACTGGATTGGATTGGGTTTGTTTGGTATGCTGGGCTTTGTGGATTCGGGCTTCTGGATATTAGGGCTGGGTCTGGAGTTGGGATATCTTTTTTATCTTGCAACCAATCTCCGTTTTCAAAATGTAGTCAAAGGCCGTATTTCATACCAGGAACGTCTCGAACAGTATCGAAACCTGAATGAGATGATTCAGAAGCTTGATACTCCGGAACAGCAGAAATACCGAGAACTGGAAAATCGCTGTCGTAGTTTGCTATTGCAGATTTCAACAACCGAATCAGCCATTGCGGCAGGGGCTCAGGCCGAAGGATTGCGGCGTCTGCTGTGGATTTTTCTCAAGTTGCTGTTAACCCGACAGGCGATTATCAAAACCCTGAAAGAAGCGGCCGGGCGGGAAGAAAAATCACTGGATCAGCGGATCAGCCAGATTGAAGATCGAATCAAGAATCAGCCCATCAACGAAAATTTGAAAAAAAGCCTGACCGGGCAGGTTGAAATCCTGCGTCAGCGTCAGGAAAAACACAAGGAAGCCAAAGAAAAACTCCTGTTTCTCGATGCCGAATTAATGCGGATTCAGGAACAGGTCGAACTGCTGCGGGAACAGTCGGTGCTATCGACAGGGCCGGAAGTTGTTTCACAGCGTATCGATCAGATCTCGGCCACCCTCGGCGATACAACTCAGTGGATTCAGGAACAGCAGAGAATTTACGGCTGTGTTGAAGATTTACTCACGGAACCTCCGCCGCTGCCTGTTCCGACAAAAGAAAGGCTGTCGCAATGAACTCCCAGCTTCTTCCATGGGCCAAAGAGATGTGCGATTTATTTCGCTCCGGCTCAACCGCACAATTTATTCTGCATGGCAACGTCTTCGATGTAGTCCCGGCGGATGCAGAGAAGGGGCAGGCCGTCTCGCTGCAGGAATACCTGCAGGAGGTGATGTTTGCCGGTTATGATGTCATCCTGCGCTATGACCGCGGCAAAGGTGTTCGAGCGGTACGCGGAGAAAAAGACTGGGCCGAATGGTTCGAGCAGGCAACAGGATTAAGCCAGGGATCGCTGACAGCCATACGCGAACCCGGCAAGGCGATGGAAATCATCGACCGTTATCTGCTGCGGACGCTGAATCTGCAGGCCATTCAAGCCTCAACCGGTCAGAAGAAAATTGCGGTCATTATTGACTTTGCAGAATTTGTGGTGCCCCGCGGCGATCCTCTGCAATTGGGCGGGGAGTTCAGTTCCAATGTGGTCAAAGCATTGGGGTGGGCCAATGATCCAGCTATTTTGCGGTCGAATATCGTCAGTGTTTTTATCACCGAAGGTTTACACGACCTCAATGAGTTAGTAGTGGAAAATCCCCACTGTGCCAAGTTAAAAATCCCGCTGCCCGGCGAGCCGGACATGCTGGACTATGTGCATATTCTCCAAAAGGGTGCATTTCCTGATTTAAGTCAAAAATGCGAAATGCCTGTGGAGCAACTGGCCAATCGTCTGACTGGCCTGAGCCGTGTCGGGGCCAGGACGGCCCTATCAAT
>CAZKAI010000262.1:0-2580 GCA_964550565.1 uncultured Pirellulales bacterium | reverse complement strand
TGGAACATCAAAGTTTACAGGCTCAGGATTAATCCCGAACAGTAAACGAAATTCCTCGGGTTCAGCCAAATGCGATGCCTATGTATGGATGAAGGAGAATTATATCGATAAAGAATTGTGCGATTGCACGCATGCCGGGTATTACATCGATTACTATTGGGTTCAAAAACCCACCGCTTCAATCCTGAATCATCATACGCTGACCAATCATGATTATTTTATCAGCAAAAAGGGCTTCTTTTTCGACCTGAGTCCCTGGGTCGATGAGCCTGCCACGGATGATCCGACGCAGCGGCCGGGAACAGATCGTCAGATTCTGCAGGAATTACTGCTGAGCGCCTATAAACAGACAGCGGGCAGGGAAATCATTCATATCGGCGGGTTTCCGCCCTGGGCCTTTAAATATACCAAACACGCCGGAGGACGTCATGAGGACGTGCCTGCCGAATGGGAATATACGGCTGTCATCAGTGCCTACAATGCTTTCCAGGATGCCGATGCCATTGGTTTTGGCGCCATGGCCAACGCGTCTTTTTGGCAGCATTTCCCGCTGAAAGACCGCTATCCCCAGAAATGGGTCACATCGGAAGAACTCAAAAAACGCGGCTATCTGACCCAAGACGGTCTGCTTGATTTTAAAGGCCGTGATTTTATCATCTTTTATGTCGGCGATTATGATTCCGCATCATGGGTATACCAGCGGACGATGGACATCTGGGATGATCCCAACCGGGGTAAGATTCCCCTGATGTGGTGTATCAGCCCGATTATCGATAAACGGGCTCCTATGGTGATGGACTATATCCGACGCACGGCAACTCCGAATGATTATTTCGCGGCGGCTGATAATGGTGCCGGTTATCTCAATCCGGGTATGCTGCGAGATTCCGGTACCCACAGACCCATTTCGAATCTGCCGGGCGATCTGTCTGCCTGGCGAGACCATTGCAGTAAATATTATAAAAAATGGGGGCTTACCATTACCGGATTTATCATTGACGGGTATGCGGAGGGAATGGGCGGGCCGGAATTGGATTGTTATGAAACCTTCAGCCCCAACGGAGTGGTGTGGCAGAAGGGCGCGATTTCGTACCTGCATCACAATCTGCCGGTTCTTCGGAGTGACTGGGACATCAATGATGGCGACCCAGCCGCAGCAGCCCAGAAAGTGGTGCAGCGTGTTAAAGAACGCCCGCTCCCGTTTCACTGGTTTCGCAACATCTTAAAATCGCCATCCTGGTACGTGGACGTTCACGAGCATATCAAAGCGATGAATCCGAAAATTGAACTGCTGGATGCGCCGACGTTTTTTGAGCTGTACCGAATCTATCTAAAACAGAATCCGGAAGCTGCCGCCGGCAAATAGCATCTCCGGAAAATAAAACGGACATTAGTGGTGCCGGAATTCATGAATAAAGGAAGGCTATGGAGAAAACAGAGATAAAACGACAGATTACGGTCTTTGATCGGTCTACCTGCACAGAACAGGATTATCGAAAATTTTTGATCACCTCGTACGGCTTAATGAAAGAGTGCGGTCACTATTTTGCTCCTGATGAGGATATTAACAGTCTGGAACTGGCTCATCTGATTCCGGAAGTCCCGGAAACAATATTGGCAATCTATGTAGGCATCAATGATGCGGTCTGTAATAAAGGGCTTGTTACGCCGCTGCTGCCCCAGCACGGTCATAATAACGTCTTTGTCTTCGATCCGCAGGTCTATCCCGGCCGGAAAGATGTTCCCGCCGGAACCATCGACGCCAAGGCGGTACTGACGGGTTTTTGTCCGCCCAATCCGACATGGAATCCGGACTGGACCTATGTCATGATAGAAGACCCCGTTCGTACCTTTCAAAGTCTCTGGGCCCAAAAGGGATATATCGATATGATTCCGGCCAAATTTGAAGATTTTACGATGGCCAGCGACCACCGGAAAAGTAAACTCTGCACATTTATTTCTCCCAGAGCCTTTGACCACCCGGTGAATCAGTCCCGGCCCTATCTCCATGCTGCCCGGCAGCGGGGTCAAAAAATGGCCGGCCAGTTTCAAATTCCCGAAAGGATTAAAGATGAATTTGAAGGACTGGAGCCGGTGGTTCTCCATCAGGGTGAGAAATTATACGTGGCAACGACAGATTTTGGTCCCTGTGCCCATGGATGGACCAACCTGCATCCCGATAGTGAACAGCTCGCCGTTGTCAACGAAAATTCAGCGGTGCCGCTGAATCTGGTGATTGCCAAGCCGCCGGTGAATCCCAAATATGCCCAGGGGTTGATTCCCCCCAAAGGCAGTGCGGATATGACAACCGACTGGTTTAAACGAGGCCTGACGATCATGCGGAAACCGCTGTTGGTTGGGTTGTTTGAAGGATAATGGCCCAAAGTCTTGCCTCAAGGCAGCAGGGCGGGCTGTCCTGATAGAAAATTGTACACTGTTTATATGGCCATCAGCAATTCAATGGAATGAGACTTCGCTTCTTGTTTTCGGCATACCAGGCTTAGTCTCCGTTTGATACTATCTTTTGAGCACAGGCTCAAGCCAGAGGCCCCAGTCCATGCTGGTTCCATCGCCGCCGTC
>CAZKAI010000261.1:0-2580 GCA_964550565.1 uncultured Pirellulales bacterium | reverse complement strand
GCCGTTTTTATCCTGTCGTTCATATAACAGATAAATATTTCAAGGGCCTATCCTAATCCGACAGGACCGTTTAGGCAAGAATTTTGAAAAAGACCATTTGTCTTTACCGTTTTTGAAGCTGCTCAATGGCCTGACCGATTTTATGCCGCTGGTTTTCGATGGTTGTCGGGTCGGTGGTAAAATGCGTCAGGTCTTTGGAAATCGTCTCCGGGACCGTCAGTAATTCCGCGTATTGGTCGTAAGCCGTCTTATCCAGCGAGCCTTTCTTCTCCGTCAGCAGCTTTTTAAGCATCGTCAGATATTCATAGTCCTCAATCCCGTCGCGGAGCATCTCCCAGCGGATACTGTCCACCGGCCCGTCCAGCACCGGCGATGTCGGTTTGCCGTCAGCCGCCGCGGCCGGCGGATAAATAAACCGTCCGTCCCCGTTACCCCACGGCAGCTTCCTGCCCGCCGGGGTTGAATAGCCGCTGGTCCAGCTCATCGGGTCCTGATAAGGATTCTGCGGATGGGCCGCATCCGGATACGCCGCCGAACTGGTCCAGTAATTGGTCTGCCAGATGAGAATGCCCTCGATATTGCGCTCCCACGTCTGCCACAGCCACACCCGCAGCTCCGTGCCCGGATGATCGATAAACAGCGTACAATACGGCGCCTTGGGCCCGCAGCAGATATACCACCAGAACCGGTCGCCATCCGCGCGCCGCCGCTGGGCCGCCGAGTGCTGGTAGAGGTTGGAGATGACGCAATAGATATTCGGCCCGCCAAACAGCGGCGGTTCCGGCTGCTCGGTCAGCATCCGGCTAATCTTCGGGCAGGCCCGCTTGAGCTTGTCAAAGCCATGTTTGACGAACTCGTACTGGTGGGGATCCGGCTCATCAAACCAGTAGATAAACGCCTCATCGGTCCAGCCTTTTTCATCCAGATGCTGCTGAATCTGGCTGCAGTAAGACTCGAACAGGATGGCATATTCCGGGTCGTCTTCGGTAAAGCCCAGCAATTCCGGCGGGCTGATCTCGTGATACGTGCCGCCGCCCATGCCGGGAATATGAAGTTGGAACGAATTGAAATGATAATAATCCATCGCGCGGCTCATCGCCCTATCCCAGGCGCCAAAATCCAGCACCGGCCTCAGCGTTTCGGCGGGGGCAAGCAGCTCCGTTCGCCGGACGGATTCAAAATCGCCGCCGATAATGAGTTCCTCACCCGTCCCGGCGTTTTTCAGCGAAACATGATCAAACCACGTCAGTCCCGTGAACAGCCCATCATCCTGCCAGCGGGTGGCCCGCAGATGAAGGCGAACCGAACAGGCCCCCTCGGGGAATTCCGTAAACGTTTCGGAAAATTCCTTCCAGCGTCCGCCGCTTTGCACCGGAATGTCCCGGTTGCGCCCCGACATCCAATTCCCGCTGGCGTCATAATGATTCAGCGTGACCAGGGCGCTGTCGTCGGGCAGGGCGTTACGCCATGCAAAAGACAGCTTGAGCCCCGCTTTGGGAATCGCAATCAATGGATTATAGGTCACGGTGCAATTGGCGGTTTTGTCATCATCAAAAATGACGATTGCAGCATCCCCCTGGTACGCCTCGTTGGTGACAATCCGGAGGTTGTCCCAGTTTTTAAAACGGGATGGCGGCGGGGACACCTTCGGCCAGGTGACCCGGATGGAATCCAGCGGCGTCGGATCGTATGGAGAAATGCGGTGTGCGGCGAAGCTGGCTAGATACTTATCGAGAACCAGCCGCTTGTCTTTTTCGTCCGTCAGGCCATGATAATCAAATACATTCGACGCCGAAAATCCAAAAGCGCTCGTGCAGCTTGCCCGGTCCGGCAGGGTAAAGTCATACACCTCGACGTGCAGCGGAATCGCTGCGGCATAATCCCCGGCCTTCAGGAGAATCTGCCCGCTGTATCGTCCTGCCAGTGTCTCCCGCGGCACGGACACCCGAATCCACAGCGGCTGATTTCGCCCGGCCTTCAGGTCCATGGGGCCTTTGGGCAGCGGCAGCGGGTCCGGCCATTCGCCGACGGTGGTGCTGTCGTCGGTAGCCTGCGTTGTCGTTACATAATCGACCCGAAGAATCTCCACCGCATCCGCGGCAAGGACTTCGCCTGCTTCGTTTCGCAGCCGGTCCACCGTTGCCGACAGGCCGGTCAAATCAGCCGCCGGACGGATCACCAGCTGCACGGCTTCCGCTTCATTGCGGGCGGCTCGAACCCGTATAGCATCCTGTTTGTCCTGCGGCGTTGGGCTGTCCGGCTTAATCTTGCTGCCCGATGAAGCGGACCAGAGAGTGACGCTGTCCGACGAACCCGGCAGCAGGAAGCCGCCCGGGGTATTTTGCCCGACTGCAGAGCACACAGAGACAAAGACGATTGTCAGCGAGATGAGAGTTGAACGCATAATCCATTCTCCTGTTAGGAAATCCTTGACGATTCGCCGTTTCACAGAGTTGTTTGGCAGTTGCTGCACAGGGAATAACATAACCGGCGGATAAGGAAAAATCAATGCGTTTCAATTCCGCAGGCAAAAATTCTTCGGGCTGCTTAAAACAGGGCAATCGCCGGAAATGGCAAAAA
>CAZKAI010000260.1:0-2663 GCA_964550565.1 uncultured Pirellulales bacterium | reverse complement strand
TATAAACAGCATAGCGATGCCTGCGGCAAGCTGGGCGGTTATACTTAAATCAGTCGCCTTGAGCAGTATGCCCCCCGCTGTGGCAAGAAGGCCGCCCAGCAGCAGGCCGGGCAGGAGATTCTGGACATAGCCAACCCCGGCCTTTGGAATACGGCGGGACAACATGACTATCTGCAGGATGAACCCTGCCAATTCCCCAACCAAAACCGCAACCGCGGCTCCAGCCATGCCGAATCTATCAGTCATTGGAACAATCAAGACCGCAAGCAAGCCAAAACGAACCAGGGTAAACAGGCGATTGTGCTTCAATTGGGCCGTGGCAACATAATAATTCCACATGATCACACCATGCACCCGCAAAAAAACCACGCCGGCCAGGATCGCAAGGGCCTGGGCAGCGGCGGCATATTCCGGCTGAAAGGCCAGCGTCAGAATTGGTCTTGCCCAGAGGATAAAAAACGCCGCCAGCGGCCCTGCCGCGAGCGTCATCCAGCGAGAAGCCAGCATCAGCCCCCTGCTCAATGCGTCGGGATTATCCTGATGCGAGGAAAAGGCGGGCAGAAGTAATTTCCCTACAATCTGCATGGCCAAGTCCCGGGGGATTCTCGCCAGCAGCGCGGCCATGCCGTAATAGCCCACCTGCTCGGCTGTCAGCATCCGCCCTACTACCAGCATATCCGCATACAAAGCCCCGAGAATCAACAGCGGCATCCCCGCCAGGCCGCGGGCAAAATGGAATAACTCCCGCAGAGCCCCGCGGTCGATTGAAAATCCCGGCTTGAAAGGGCACATCAGAAATGACAGTACCAGGCGGATTGCCCCTTCTGCCGCTATGCCGATAATCATCGGCCAGGCATTGCGCATCCAGACGGCCAGAGTAATGGTCAAAACCGTACCGAACAGCATCGTCCCCTGGTTGAGCAGGACGTACTTGCCAAACCGCATGTGTTTTTCCAGCAGAAAGGACGCCGGGCTGACCAGGGCATTCAAGGCCACGGCCAGAAAGGCGGCCTGCAAGAGCGGTGTCAGTTGGGGCTTCTGCATCCAGGATGAAATCAGGCCGGCGGCGGCTATCCCGATTGCGGTTAAAGCCAATCCGCGAATCGACTGAAACCACCAGGCGGCATTGAGAAAGGCGGGGGTATCGCCCTGCTTATTCTGAATGACCGACAGGCGAATTCCGGCTTCGCCAGCGGTCTCAAAGATAGTCAAGACCACTGCAACCAGGCTCACCAGGCCGATATCTGCGGAGCTGATGAGCTTGGCCAAAACAATCGACCGGATAAGCCGCAGCAGACGCTCAAGGCCGACCGCTGCGGTCAGAATCGCCCCGCCGCGCATAAACCGACTGCCCAGGTCATCGGATTTGAAGCGGGCGGGGATTCGGCTTAACAGTGTCTGAAACACAGACATGCCTATTTTCCAGTCTGCGGGGCAATAACGGTACCGCTGAGATCCACCCGACCCTCTTCGTCCGGGAAATAACGCAGGATTTCATCGGCCCAATCCCGCCCGGCTTCCAGGACGGAGTTTTCATTGGTGGAGCTGATCTGGATCTGGGCGACATACTGAGCGGGGTCGCCTTGGATATTAGGACGACGGAAGGCCAGACCATCGAAACTGCGGTCATCGGTGGTCAATTTGCCATTGACCAGATAGAAATTCAGAACCACCACTTCCTGGTCGAGAGGCTTGATTTTATGAAATCGATGAATCATACAGGGAATCGTTTTGCCAGAGCGTGTAATCAATTTTCGCTTCTCAGTCCCCTCATGATTCCACCCGGCGGCGGGATAACAGACGGTGGGCTTGTGGCCTTTCATATATCGAGGACGGCCGGAGAAGGCGACATACAGCGATGCAGATTTATAGGTTGCCTGGTTGCGGTAATATCGGCTGATATAGTCGTCATTGCCGGCAACTTCCTGAACAGCTTCGGACAGCTCTATCTTCTGGCCTTGCCAATCGCCAAACTGCATGGGAAAGTCGGACAAGGGAACCGGCAGCTTGACGGGAACGGAAAGGCCGCGATCCATTTGGGCTGAATAGACATGAAACACCGCCGCAGAGGCTGCAAGAATCGCTACGCTGATGAATATGCCCAACAGGATGCGACGGTGGATCAATTTCAAGGTATTTGAATCTTTTTTATTTGATTGCATGTTATTCGTTTTAAAAATGATTGATGTTTAGGATTTAGTTTTGCCACAGAGGGCACGGAGAACACAGAGTTTTTTTGACAAGATTTACGGGATTGTTCAAAGCTGTTTCGGGAGCCGAAACAAAAGGCTGAATGTCAGTGACCGCCCTCGAAGTGCACTTCTGCGTTCGGCCACAGCCACTCCGCCTGGAGCTATCCGCTAAGGTTTGAACGGGGAAAAACAGGTGTACAGGAATATAGGAAGACAAGAATACAAGAATACAGGTATACAAGTATACAGGGATGCAGGGACGTATGAATAAGTTTATATTTTCCATTTTCTATTCTTCTTTTTTCCAGTCTTTATCAGTAATAGAGGACACAACAGAGATTCCAAATCCGTTACCAATTTTACTCACAAATCATACATATAAACAGAAATTTTCCTAAAATTGACTGTCGAAAATCCATGTATTGTCCATTTTATTTGTCGGCATTTTGAGGGCAGAGGAATAGTGATTTT
>CAZKAI010000259.1:0-2671 GCA_964550565.1 uncultured Pirellulales bacterium | reverse complement strand
TCTCCAAACTGCTGATGCCCGACTGGTCCAGTGCGGCCTATCTGGAAAACGCCAGTTGGTGGTTCAAAGACATCTTCCACTGGATCGCCGCCACCCCCAATGTACTCTATGTTGTTGATTTGATGAATATGTGGGGCCTCACGCTGGTCGGCCTGGCCCTCATGCTTGGCTGCCTGACCCGTCTGTCCTGCATCTGCGGTATCCTGCTGGTCGCCCTCTACTATATCGCCAATCCTCCCTTTATCGCCACCGGTTTCAGTGGCCCGGCCGAAGGCCACTATCTGCTGGTCAATAAGAACCTGGTGGAAATCATCGCCCTGGCTCTCATCGCCCTTTTCCCGGCCGGCCGATATTGGGCTCTGGATACGATTCTGTCAGCTTTCCGCAATCGCAAATCATCCAGGCTCGTCCAAAAAAACCAAACCATCCCCACCCCGATTCAGGACCTTCCGCCCGCCAACCTCAGCCGCAGACAAATCCTCGAAAGCCTTGCCTCGGTCCCGGTCCTGGGCTTTTTCGGCATCCTGGTCGCCAAAAAGCATCGCTGGAATAAAGTCCACGCCATCACCGGCGCCACCATTCAGGCCAACTCCCTGCGTCTCAAAGACCTCAAAGGCAAACTGCCCACAGGAAAAGTCGGCCCGCTTCAGGTCAGCCGCCTCATTCTCGGCGGCAATCTCATCGGCGGCTGGGCCCACTCCCGGGATTTAATTTATGTCCCCTCGCTGTTCAAGGCATACAACACCGAAAAGAAGGTCTTTGAAACCCTCATGCTTGCCGAAAAAGCCGGCGTCAACACCATCAACATCTCCAAAGACCAGCTCCCCCTGATCAACAAATACAAGAAAATCTTCGGCAGCAGCCTACAGACCGTCTGCCAGGTCCACCCCACCGCCGACGATCTCTACAGCGCCGCCAACTACGTCATGGACAACAGCGGCACCATGGTTCAGATTCAGGGCAACTGCTGCGATTGGCGTGTCCGCGAAGGCCGCATCGACGTCCTGCAAAAATGCATCGACCACATCCGCTCCAAAGGCTTCCCCGCAGGCCTTGGCGCTCATTCCATCCAGGCCATGATCGAATGCGACAAAGCGGGCCTCGAGCCGGACTTCTACATGAAAACCATCCACCACGACCGCTACTGGTCTGCCCATCCCAAAGAAAACCGCAAGCCCTTCTCCGTGGACGGCGACCGCTCACCCAATCACAACGAATTCCACGACAACATGTTCTGCCTGTTCCCGGATGAGACCATCGCCTTCATGAAAACCAAAAAAATCCCGTGGATGGGATTTAAGGTGCTCGCCGCCGGCGCTCTCACTCCGCAGGATGGTTTCAAATACGCATTCGAAAGCGGTGCCGATTTCCTGTGCGTGGGCATGTTCGACTATCAGATTGTCGAAGACGTCAACATCGCCATCGATATCCTCGCCAGCATGAAAACCAGAGAACGCCCCTGGTGCGGCTGAACTATCTGCCTTTGAGTTCCTCGGGCGACTTCGGCGGAGCAATCTGCTCAAATAACTCGACCGGCCACAGTCCAAGCTGCTCGAAACCCTGTGGAACCGTCTGCTTGAACTGCACATAGGCCGCAACCTTGCCCTTAGTCGTGTAGCTGGCAACTTCCGCATCTTTGCCCGGCGTCAGCACCGAATACCCCGCCAGAATACAGTCTTCCAAATCGACATGCAGCCGTCCGGTCGGGCAATGCCCCTCGGTACAGATAATCCCCGTGGATTTGCCGCCCATCTCCGGCTGCGTAAAGTTCAGCACAATCATCCGGCAATTCACAAATCGCGCCCGCGTGCAATGGGCCGCGTATGACATCGCCACCGCGTTATCCGGATGCACCAGCGTACAATCCTCAAACACCGCGTGCGGCGCATCGGGCATCGTTTTTTCCCATCCGCCCATCAGCACCGCCGCCGTATCGCCCACATAATCCAGCGCCAGAAAATAACACCGGCGAAACACACTCGGCTCGCCCGGCCGGACCACCGGATAACACACCCCGCCGCCAAACGCCCGCCCCGTCCCCACGCAATCCTCGACAATCACCGTAAAGCCCTGCCCGCTCTGGTCGGTCAAATCCCAAAACAGCCCCGCATCCCCACCGGCGGTGTACAGGTTCCGGAAAATCCATCGGTCGCACACAATCGACGAAAACGTCTGGCCGGTCTTGTTGCCCGTCGGCCAGTTCTTATCGGTGGAGCGGAACGGCCCCCACCAGTCCCAGCTCTTGAATCCCTTGTCCGGGTCGCCGCAATCCAGCAGCACCCACCCCTTGCCGCCCGAACCGAGGCTGCCGTCAAAATCCCCCACCAGCACATTATACGCCCCCGCCGCCCCGCGATAAGCCGGCGCCAGATTGGCCTCCACATACCGATCCGGCCGCACAAGGACACGATGTCCGCCCTGCTCATCCGGCACGGCTGAAAGTCCCGCCTGAATCGTATGAAATGCCTTCTGCCAACTGCTGCCGTCGGAATTGTCCCCCAGCTTGGACACATAGATAGTCCGCCCCGCATGGCCGGAATAATCCCCCGCCATAGGGTCCCACCCCGCCGCATTCACCACCCCCGCCCCGCAAAACATCACCAACAACATCCCACACATCACCAATCCGTTATTCATATCCGCACTCCCTGAATTTTGTATTTGATTCTCG
>CAZKAI010000258.1:0-2698 GCA_964550565.1 uncultured Pirellulales bacterium | reverse complement strand
AAAACAGGCGGGTTTTTGAGGCCCGCCTGTTGGTATTGATTATTTGAATCCGTCAATCGGCTTTGTGATGTACTTGTCCGTCACGGCCTTGTCGAGATCAACGCCGTTGATATTGGCCAGCGTACACAGCCACGCCAGGACATCGGCAAACTCTTCTTCCTTATTCTTCTGGTCGTCGCCAGCCAATGCCGTCGCCAGTTCGCCGACTTCCTCGACAAACCACATAAAGGTCGCCGGCGTCCCGCGCTCGCGGTCGCGACGGCCATACTTATCCTGAATAAGCTGCTGAAAAGCCTTTAATTCCACGAAACCTGCGGCTCCGGAATTAGGCTTCCCAACCCAGCATCTTGCTCAGGCGGGCTTTTTCATAAATGACGCGGACTTCATCGGTCGCCTTGCGGCAGACGTCTTCCATCTTCTGGCTGAACGGAGCATTGTTGGTCTGCTCGGCCAGGTGCAGATGGCTGTGAAGCGGGCCGTCCACGGCTTCGATGATTTCCAGCAGGGTAATGCTTTCGGCCGGGCGAGCCAGGAAAAAGCCGCCGCGAGGTCCGCGTTTGCTGCGGAGCACGTTGGCACGAACGAGCTGCTGAAGAATCTTCAAGAGATATTCCAGAGGAATGTTGTATTCTTTGGATATCCGAGCTGCCAGAACTGCGCCTTCTTTATAGTTCATGGCGATGTAACCGACTGCTACAAGAGCATACCCCGTTGATCTGCTGATTTTCATATTCAGGCCTCCTGAATATTAGTTATGTTAAGTTTCTTGTTTACCGATTTATTATCGGACGACAGCAAGTCTTTATATGTGAGTTGACTAATCACCTATTTCTAATATACCTGCCTCTGTATAGTGTAATTATCAATAAAAAGTTCAAGAGTAGCAAGAGAAATTTTGTCGAAAAATAAAATTTTCTTTTATTGGACTATGTAACTCTATAATACCCCTATTTTCAACTGGATAAAACAGGTTTTCTTTTTTATGGCTTTAAAGCTTGACAGTTTAAGGGGATTAATTTACGATTTCCGGATAATTTTGACGAGGAGACTCATAATGGATCAATCGAATCCAAATCTGAGCATTGAATATATCGACAGCGTGACCGTGGCGGTCCCGACCGACGCGAAAATCCTGGATGAAGACCAGATCCAGGCGCTGGAAAAGACATTTATGCCCCTTATTGAACAGACCAACGGTATCCGTTTGCTGATAGATTTTTCACATGTGCAGTTCCTGACCAGCTCGGTGCTGGGCTTGTTAATCCGAATTAACCGAAAAGTCTTGCAGTCGGAGGGCCGGCTAAGGCTCTGTTGTATTGATCCGAAGATTCTTGAGATATTCAAGATTACCCGGCTCGATAAGGTATTCGAACTCTATCAGGACAGGCAACAGGCGCTGGAAGGTTTTTAAAAATACCCCTCTCCACTGCGGTTTTGCCCGTCGGATTGGGTATATCCGGCTAAACAGGCAAAAGCCGCAACGGGGTCATCCGGACAGGTTCCGGGTAGTCCAGCGTATCGAGGTTGCCATCCGATGAAAGGTGTCGTCAAAGGATGCAGTCAGAGACTGTCTATACAAAATCATGTGTCATCCCCAGCACGGCCGCTGCGGTCGGCCAGCTTTGCAGGGAGATTCTCGATACGGCCAAGGAACGCGGTTTTGGGGAGCAGGACCTGTTTGCGATCCATCTGGCCCTCGAAGAGGCTTTCATGAATGCTGTCCGGCACGGCAACCAGTCCGACCCATCCAAGAATGTCACGGTTGAATTGCTCATAACCCCTGAAAAATTCGACATTTCCATCGCCGACCAGGGGTGCGGTTTTGACCCGGAAGCCCTGCCCGACCCGCGTCAGGGTGAAAATCTCTACAAGACTGAAGGCCGGGGTGTACTGCTGATCCGGGCCTATATGGATATCATCGAATACAACACCATGGGCAATTGCGTCCATCTGGTCAAATACCGCGGCAAGGGACTGCCTGTCATTCAGTAGGCACTTTCGTCCGATAACCCAAATCTGCCCATCCAGCCATCTCAATTTTTTGCATAAATTCGTTATAATCGTTAATTTTGCCTAAGTTGCCCATCTTTTTTTCCGATAGTCCAGCCTGAACAGGAACTTATACCCAACGGGTATGATTATTTCGCGAGCAAAAGAAGCACGTGGTTGAAGCTGCTGTACTTAGCCGCGACGAACCGGGAAATTTCAAGTAGGAACAGTATAATTTCAGGTGAATATTATGGACAGTATTTATCAGGCATTATTCTCATCGTCACAGATATTGATTGACCAGATTGGTCGCGCAGCGGTTTCGGAAGAGGTCGGTTTTGGGCCGTTCTGGGTACTGATGGACGGCCTAAAGACCGTACGGGCAGGCGACAAAGGCAAGTTGTACGATGTGCTGGAGGATATGGAGCAGATCAGTCGGCTGACGGCCCAGGTTGATGATGGGTTTGAGCCGGCCATTCTTGGGGTGGATGGGGCGGTCGTGGCGGCCGGGCAGCTTTGCACCGAACGCTCGCATTGCGGATATATGTTCCTGGTGCTGCCCGGATACAGTCTGGATACGGCCGAGGCCAATGCCGACTTGATTGAACTGCTGATGTCGCAGATGAATATTATCGCAAGCCTGATTGAAAAGAATAACCAGCTTCACCAGGGCCAGCTCACTCGCATGGCTCAGAAGTCGCCGGTGCTG
>CAZKAI010000257.1:0-2719 GCA_964550565.1 uncultured Pirellulales bacterium | reverse complement strand
GATTGTCGATGCGGGATCGGTTTTGCTGGCCCTGCCCAGCAGCGCCGAGATGCTGGTTTACAAGCCCAGCGACAAAGGGCTTGAGACCGTCGCCCAGATTAAGGTGTCCGAAACCCCGACGTACACCTATCCCATCCTGACGGCCAACCAGATTTTCATTAAAGACCAGGATACTGTTATTCTTTACACGCTGTAAAAGCGAGATATTGTACCCGTCTTACACAGGATGAGACGTCAGGAATGACGTCTTGTCCTGTTTTTTTTGCAACAGAGCGGAATGTGAAGAGATTTTCAATTTTCGATTTTCCATTTTGAAAATTCGTGTGGGCATCGCAGGGCAAAGCAACCCGTTCTGGATTCGGGATGTTACGATTGAGGAAGGTGCCGCCCCGCTGGGGCTTTGAAAAAGAAAGATTGCTTTCCGGGCGTTTCCACGCCCGGCTATTTTATTCAACCCCATTCGGGGTTGGGGGATTTTGTATGTTTTTTTCTCCGGGTTTTGCTTCGCTTACCCGGAGCTATTCGGATTTGACCCTGCGGGTCGTAAAATAAGAATACAGGTGTACAGGAATACAAGAATACCTGTTCGGCGGCCACAGGGGGCAGGGGCCTTTTTATTGACTTTCTCCCCGATCGGTCACTTCAAAACATGTAAAATCCGTTTGATAGACAGGCAGGTACTCGTACCTGCTCGTGTGAGTGAGTTTATAATCGTTTATGAGAGACAAGGCCAGTTCCGCCCTTCTGCGGGCTTCGGCGATTTCGCCGACATGCAATCTTTTTTCGAGGACTTCTTTGGCCTCATTCGCTCTGGGAATAAAATTTTTTAACTGTTCAACCTCCTGCATAGATTTCCTCGGATACAATATGACATAAGACCATTTGAGTAGTTCAATCGGATCATACACATATAGAAACGGATTCGGCTTAGATAAGGCCTCCTCATACTGCTCTTCAGAATAAACTTTCTCTTCCAATCCATGAAATATAACATAAGATTCGTAAAATATCCTCATCTGAGCCTCTACATCACCATACAATATGGCCTGTCGATATAGATTTCTCACTTGATATTCCCCCCAAGTTATGACCGGATTCAACGAGATGGTCAAATTGGGATTGCGTCTTTGCAATACCTGAAGGTTCGGTCTGGTGACCTGAGTCTGGCCCAGCGTCACATATCGCAGATTGGGCAATTGCTCGATCCTCTTCAAGGCGGAATCCGTGATTTTTGTATTGCTTAAAGCCAGATTCTGCAAGCCTTTGAGCTGTTCGATTCCATCAAGGTGCTTGTCGGTAATCTCAGCCCCGGTCAGCAGGAGTGTTTTGAGGTTTTCAGCGTTTTTAAGCTTTGCAATCGCATTTTCGGCCAGCCGTGTATAGCGCAGGTCAAGGATTTTCAGATTCGGCAGTTTGGCTAATTCCTCAAAATGAGCACCGGTTATCCGGGTACCGCCGGCATTAATAAATTCCAGACGACCCAAGGATAATAATAGATTAAGCGTAGCGTCATTGCTGTCATACGGCAGGCCGATGTATTCCAGGGATTTCAGTGCGGGCAAATTCTGATGCACATCAAATTGTTCGATGCTGCAGGGGAACAGCTCAAGATTTTTTAACCGTTTAAAATGACTCAGTAGGGCCAATCCTTTATACTCTTTATTACTGAAATAGGAAGGCTTTCTCACAGCATAAAAATCGAGCCATAAGAATGGATACGATTCTTTCAAGTCGCCCTGTATAACAACGCATAGAGATTCGATATAGCATAACTCTTGTTCGTTTTTGGTATCAGACATTTGAACCATAAGGGGAGACATGAAACGCCATGTTAGCTTTTTCATGTCATCATTCAGTTTAAGCAAGGCATCCCATTCTTCCGAAACCAGTGAAGAAAAGTAAGTATCTTTTTGGGACCTTTCAGCGGAGTTTACTTCCAGGATAGAATATGCCCCTGTTTCAGGCTTGACAATTTCACGGGAATACGTCAGGAAGTTGGGGTCTTCAGAATATCGATAAACAAGCTCCGCATCCCAATAAGGCATCGAATCCTGTGAAAAACACACCCCACTGCTCCACAAGACCAACAAAACCAGAAGCCATTTTCTTTTATTTATTATCATTCGCCGCGTCCCTTTCTCTTAATGACTCACGTCAATCGACGAAAAAATCCGTTTGATAGACAGGCAGGTACTCGTACCTGCTCGTGCGAGTGAGTTTATAATCGTTTATGAGAGACAAGGCCAGCTCCGCCCTTCTGCGGGCTTCGGCGATTTCGCCGACATGCAATCTTTTTTCGAGGACTTCTTTAGCCTCATTTGCACTGGGGATAATTGTTTTTAACTGTTCAACCTCCTGCACAGATTTCCTCGGATGCAATATGATATAAGACCATTTGAGCAGTTCAATCGGATCATAGGATTTTTGCAGCGGATCCGGCCGAGACAACATCTTCTTATACTGCTCTTCAGAATAACGCTTCTTTTCCAATAAATGAAACATAATACAATATCTGTCAAAGATGTCGATCTGAGCATCTACATCACCGTACAACACGGCCTGTCGATACGAGCTCTTCACCTCGTATTCCCCCCAGCTTATGACCGGATTCAATGAGATGATCAAATTGGGATTGCTGCTTTGCAATGTCTGAAGATTTGGACCGGTGACTTGCGTCTGGCCCAGCGTTACATATCGCAGATTGGGCAATTGCTCGATC
>CAZKAI010000256.1:0-2743 GCA_964550565.1 uncultured Pirellulales bacterium | reverse complement strand
GTCTGCTGGAACCGATCCGTCAAAAACACAACGTCCCGGCCATCTGTGCGGCCGTAGTCAACAGCGACGGCATCATTGCCATCGGCGCCGTCGGCCTCCGCCGTCGGGGGGACGCCGCCCCTGTCACCACCAGTGACCTGTGGCATCTGGGCTCCGATACTAAGGCCATGACCGCCGCTGTCGTCGCCCAGCTTGTCGAGCAGAAAAAAGTCCGCTGGACCTCGACGCTGGCCGAGCTCTTTCCCGAGATGGCCGACCGCATGCATCCCCAGCTTAAAGGTGTCACCCTCCTGCAGCTCTTGTCGCATCACGCGGGGCTGACCGAAAACCTCAACTGGCGGTCGTTTGCTTCCCGCGGCGATATGCGCCGTCAGCGGCAGGCGGTTCTGGAACAGGCCCTGACCGAAAAGCCCAAATACACCCCCGGCACCCAGGCCCATTATTCCAATCTCGGATATGTTGTCGCGGGAATCGCCGTCGAGCGGATATCGGGCAAGTCCTGGGAAGACCAGATTCAGGAGGGCCTCTTTAAGCCGCTGGGCATGACCACCGCCGGTTTCGGCGGGGTGGGAACGCCCGGCCAACTCGACCAGCCGTGGGGACATCGCGCCGACGGCTCCCCCGTCGAAGGCAATGGCCCGGATATGGATAACGCGCTGGTCATGGCCCCGGCCGGCTGCGTCCATGCCAGCATGACCGACTGGGCGAAGTTTATCATCGACCAGCTTCGCGGCGGCATGGGCAAATCCGCCCTGATGACCCCCGAAACCTATCGCACCCTCCACACGCCGCCCTTTGGCGACGAACACGCCCTCGGCTGGCTGGCCGTCACCCGTGACTGGGGCGACGGGATCGTCCTCAACCATACCGGCTCCAACACCATGAACTATGCCAACACCTGGCTTGCCCCCCAGCGGGACTTCGCCGTGCTGGTCTGCATCAACCAGGGCGGAGACACCGCCTTCGCCGCCTCCGACGAAGTCGCCGCGGCCATGATTCAGGCCTTTTGCCGCAGCCAGTAAATTGGCTTCGTTGTGCCGGACACGGTCCGGTTCTATGCCGCGAGATCGCATGGGGTGACGTGATTCTACATAAGCGCGACGAGAGAAATTGGGTTCGTTTCGTAATTTCTGATTTACGATTAACGATTGCAGATTGGGTTTGTTTTTTGAGATCACCCTCATTTTCAGGCCAAAAACGCATATATTGGGTTTGTTTGGTGAAAAACAAGAATGTATGGATGCAGGGATAATGGATTCAAGAATGTGGAATTGGGTTCGTTTCGTAAAAAAGTGAAAGGGTAAAGGGCAAAATGAAAAAATATGGAAACCGCCGGGGGCGGGGTTAATGTTAAGTGTTTAATGGTAAATTTTAAATGTAATGAGCGATTGGCCAGTGATGGACGTTTGGTCCGGATGGCTTTGTTTTGCTTATTCAGTTGTCTTTGCGTGTGATTCATTTTTATGTGCCTCCATAGTGGGGATGGAATTGTCATTTTTGTTCGAAAAATCGAAATAGCCCAGGATGTGAGAGTTTATAAGTGCAGGCCGGACAGGGAGAAGAAATTATTTATTTTTTTGGCTAATAGCAAGATAGTGTTAGCGTAATTTGTGCTATCTGGATAATTGCAGTAGAGAAAAGAAATTGATATGCCGCATAAAAATTTGATTGGCTGAGGATATTTCATAGAACAACGCAAGCATGATCTATAGTAATCCTATTATATAGCTATGAATAAATGAACCTTTCAAGGAGTCACCACTCAAAAACCTGCTTCAACCATTCTGCAGAATGGTTAAGAGACAAGAAAGATTAGAAACGTCATATTGGCACTCAATAAGATTTATACACGGATTGTGTTCAAGGTCTATCGATATTGAACAGAACAGAAACAGTGAAATAAAGACAAGCGAGGTAATTCCTATGAATACTCAAATTAAAAATTACATTTCGATTCTTGCGTTGGTTTTAGTGTTTGTATTATCGTGGAGCCCGGTACGTGCTGACGACCTGAATCCCCCGCCTTATCGTGGCGGCCCATTGTCGGTATATGCACACTGGAATCTTTTGCCCGGCACGACATTTCTGAATCTGACTGGTTTTGGCACCGTGGATGACAACGACCCGACGACGATCCTGCATCCTGTGCAGCCATCGCCCCAGGTTCCGCAAGGTCCCGGCGGACATTATGAATTTCAGTTACCCAATTTCATCGACAATATGCCCATCAAGTATATGCGCGTGCAGTTGGCCTGGCTGAATTCGTCCGTCCCGCCGATCAGTGTGTCCAGTCTGGCACTTGACGGCACCATCCCGATACCAGGTCAGGTCACGTATATTTCGCCGGTCCTGCCTGATGCGTCCGGCGTGGGGGCATACCAGTATTATGACCTGATTTTCAAGCCCAACCCCGACTTTGAACGGGTACAGATCGCGATGAGTCCCAATGCGGTCCTGTCGCAGGTGGTGATTGATACGATTTCGACAATCCCGGAGCCGGCGACCCTGGGACTGTTAGGCATCGGCGCCCTGGGACTGTTGCGAAGACGCAGAGCGTGAAGAAAACCGATTCGATTAAACGTATCTAAAGAGCTGCGGGGCTGACCTGCAGCTCTTTTTCATTGCATCTGAGTGGGGCGTTCATGGCAGGATTGTCTATATTTGTGTGGACAATGTCGGATTGCTGGATATAATGGTCAGCAGCGGCCGGGAGGAAAGGCCGCAAGCCGCAACAGGATGAGAG
>CAZKAI010000255.1:1677-2811 GCA_964550565.1 uncultured Pirellulales bacterium | reverse complement strand
CTGGTTTGTGAAGAGGGACAACTGTGGATACAGCCTCAGGGTTATGGTGAAAAGAATGCCGGGGACGGTGAGGGTTTTCCGGTTGGCATCGAGATCTGGCAGGGTAAGCTTCGCTTAGTTGTCTTTGATGACATCCGTAGCGACACCCCGCGGATAATCGACCTGGAAAAGGCACGGGAATCCTGCCGGGCCAAAGAGTGACCCAAGGACGCGTCGAAACGAGTCCTTTTTATTCAACCCATTTCAGAAAGGAATATCGATGAATAACAATTACAGTGACAGTGCGCGCGGTCCGCCTTGAATAGATGTTTTATTCAATCCAATCACACACTAACACGATTCATAATCATCCATTTCGAAAGGATCACTCAAATGAGAATTCTCTACATTAACAACGATGGTGCCGGCTTTGCAGATTATCTGGATATCGCGGAAAATACGACGGTTGAACAGTTTTTCAAGATCAAGATGTCCGGGGCTCAGCCCAGCGATTACCTGATCCGCGTCAACCGCCAGCCCGTTCCCAAAGATTATGTCCTGCAGGCAAACGACCGGGTTACAATCACTCCAACAAAGGTCGAGGGCGCGCGGTTTTAGCGACTTAATTTAAATTCATATAGAGGGCCTCTGTTCAGTAATTGATAGACAGAGGTCTTCTTTTTTTAGGAGACAATTTATGGAACCACACAAGATACCTGTCAAGCTGGCCCATTGCATTCTAACGTCGCTGATTGAGCTTAAAACGGCCAGACTCAAAGAGGTTCAAAGTAAACTGAAAGATATGGCCTATCGAAGTTCCCAGGCCATCCGGGAGTCCCGACGTTATCAGATTGCTCTGGAAAAGGGGTGGTTTTGCGCAGCCCGCTCGGTGATCAATAAAGTCGGCAGGGATATGCATGATTTTAGCTGCTATCTGAGCCGTTTTATCGAGCTGCTCAATCGGGAGGATGTGCCGGTGCCGACGTTGTCGGATATTGTATCGGAACTGCATCAGATCGAACAGGAATTTGCTCAATTTAACTTCGACCTGGCCCAGAAGACGATCTCGGTGATTACTCAACGGATTGTGCTGGATGGTGTTGTCTTCGGCCGCTTTGAAATCAAGCTCCTGCTCAACGAATACAACCAGTTTTA
>CAZKAI010000255.1:0-1577 GCA_964550565.1 uncultured Pirellulales bacterium | reverse complement strand
GCTGTGATAATGAATTTTGCGGCCAGTGCAGCACCTATTGTCAAAAGTGCGACACGACGATCTGTCTGGGCTGTGCCTGTGAATGTCCCAGCTGCGGCCAGCCGGTGTGTCATAACTGTACGGCCAAATGTAAAGACTGTCAGGAAACGTTTTGTAAAGACTGTTTAACCCATGGCTTATGCCAAACCTGTGAAGAGATGAGAAAGGACGATGACGATGATGAAGAACAAGAATCAGAACCCAATCCTGCGATTCAGCCCGACAGCGTGGGCTAAACTGGTATTTATGCGTGACATGACCCATAACGAAGTCGGCGGATTTGGAATTACCCGGCCGGATGATTTGCTGTTTGTGACGGATTTTATCATGGTCAAACAAAAAGTGACCGTCGTCAGTGTTATGTTTGACGATATGGCCGTGGCGGACTATTTCGACCAGCAGGTGGAATTAGACCGAAAGCCGGAACAATTTGCACGCATCTGGCTGCATAGCCATCCCGGCAGTTCCCCCAATCCCAGCGGGACGGATGAGCAGACCTTTAGCAGGGTCTTTGGCGCCTGCGACTGGTCGGTGATGTTTATCCTGGCTCAGGATGGCAGTACCTATGCCCGGCTGCATTTTAAGGCTGGTCCCGGCGGAAATTTAAAAATCCCAGTTCATATTGATTACAATTGTGAATTCCAGGGGACGGATACTGAACAATGGATCCATCAATACAAAACCCTTGTCACTGAGGAAACCCTATCCCTGCTGGCAAAAGAACCTCCGGCAAAAGAAAAAACCGACTCCTTCGGCAGTACCGATTCCTGTCCACTTTCCGACATGAGTCCGGAGGAACTTCTCGACGAGATTGATCAGATGGACCCTCTGGAACGGCAGGCGTTCATGAATGAGCTGGCGATCCGAAGTGACTTCTGGGAAGAATATGAAAAGGAGGTGCTGGAATGAACGATCCATTCATAAGACAAGCGGATATTGTACCCCGGGACCGAATTGCTGCCTGCAAGGCCACTGTAATTGGTGTGGGGGCTATTGGAAGACAGGTTGCATTGCAGCTGACAGCCATTGGTATTTCACACCTGCAATTAATCGACTTTGACAGCGTGGAAATTCACAATCTGGCAACACAGGGATATTTTCTAAAAGACCTCAACCGGCTCAAAGTCGACGCTACATCTGAACTCTGTCGCCAGATGACCGATGACCTGACCCTTGAAATCCTTGCAGACCGGTTTAAGCGAACAACTCCTGTCGGTAATTGCGTGTTTTGCTGCGTCGATTCCATTACCGTTCGTAAGCATATCTGGGAGGCAGTCAAGGATAGAGTCAATTTCTTCTGCGACGGCCGGATGAGTGCCGAGGTCTTGCGGATTCTGACGGCCTGTGATGACAAAAGTCGGGACTATTACCCGCAGACCTTATTTGCTCAGGAACAGGCCCAGGCCGGCCCCTGCACCGCCAAAAGCACAATTTATTGTGCTAATATTGCGGCAGGCTTGATACTGGCCCAGTTTACCAGATACCTTCGGATGCTGCCGGTGGAATCGGATATTCAGGTCAACCTGCTGGCCTGCGAA
>CAZKAI010000254.1:0-2827 GCA_964550565.1 uncultured Pirellulales bacterium | reverse complement strand
CACCCATGCTTTTCTTTTTAAACTATTGCGAAACATCCTTGCCTCCTCTTTAAATCTACAATCTACAATTTCCAATTTAAAATTTCTACGAACTCCAAACTACGAACTCTACTCCCCAATCCTCTCGGCTATCCTGCCCAGCAGCTCAGGGTACAAACAAACACGGTGCAAACGGGTCGGTACACGTCAGC
Source organism: uncultured Pirellulales bacterium (assembly GCA_964550565.1). GTDB lineage: Bacteria > Planctomycetota > Phycisphaerae > Sedimentisphaerales > Anaerohalosphaeraceae > Anaeroglomus. The sequence continues at coordinate 2,636 of CAZKAI010000254.1, read as the reverse complement.
CACGCCCCGGCCAGGATCGCCAAATCGTCCAGTCCGACATTCCCGCTTTGGCTCAAGTCCGCACCGCCGCACCACAGGTTGCCGGCATCACACGAACTGATTTGCCACATCACAGCCATATCGGCCAGGTCCGGAAGGTTCACATAACAATCCTGCGTCAGATCGCCCTGTGGAAACGGATAAAGGGCGGTCCCGCAGGGAGAGATGCTCAGTTGGGCATCGACACCGGTGGAATCATTATAGAAACTGCCGTTGCCGAATCCGACTGCGAAATCCACCCGGTCATTCGCGTTGAGCTCAAGGTCGGACTGGGTACTCGTTCGAGAAGCGGGACCGTATCCATTAACCGACCCGTTAAAGAGGGATATATCATTGACCAGGACGTGAACATCCGTGGTTGTGCCCCACTCGTCGATTCCAACAAACGATGCCTCTATATGATAAGTTCCGCTTACAGGTGCAATAAAACGAATCACGCTGATCTGGTTGTTCGGCCCCGGATGGGAACCGAGCTGCCCGGGCCCATAGACCGGAGTTCCAAAATCAAGCGTGTTGGAGGTCGGATTGTAGGCCACTGAAGGCGCCCCGAGGGATATATTCTTCTGCCAGTATTCCAGGCCCGAAGAAATGCCTTTGTCTGGATAAAGAATCAGTTCCCCGCCAAGCGTACTGCTGTAGCCATAGCTCCATACGCCGTTTGGATTTGACACAATCGAGAAGTCCGAAGCCATATCATAGGTCATTGCATGGCTCGCAGATACAAAAATCAGTCCTGCAGCCAGACCCGCAACACAACGCACGATTTGAGATTTCATTTTGATTCTCTCCTCACACACGATATCTCGCATTCCGTTCAACAAATATTCCCGGAAAACATCCTCAATAGCGTCTTGGCATGATGCACGGATAACTGATATAATAATACCACATACGCCGGCTCAATTTCAATCTCCTGAATCTTCCCGACGACCCAAATCCCATGAATTGGTCAAATATCAATGATTTAGACATTATTTCCGGACACAATACGCCTGAATTTTTTTACCCCATCCCGTTCCCGGATTTTTTACATCCCAATTCCCTCCCCCGCCTGTCCCGCCTCACTTCCTGGCCGCCGAAAATATCCATCAATATCGCCCTGGCTTTTTTAGCCTCATACCAGAACCCCCCACTCATCATGGCCCAGCCGAACAACAGTATCACGCCCCCCGCGACAGGAACATATGGCAAAACCCGGGCTTCCGTGCATAGCTGCATAACTCCCATGATAATAAACATGCCAAGCCCCATCAGGAACCATACCGCCATAACTCCCGTCGTAACTAAATCCATCCGCATCCGTATAAAAATAACCAGCCCTCCATCCTCCTGGCGGAATTGCCCCAAAATAATTGGCGCAAATGAATTTCGATACCGGATCATGCGGGAGATTGTGAACCCCTCCGGCCGAATCTGCCCAAGGAAATGGTCGGCGCCCGGATAGCCAATCCGAGAATCAAGACGTCGCACAGCCTCTTCCTGCGACATCGTCGTCCTGATTTCAAATGCATCCCGCGGCAGCAGCCTCATCTTATCCTTCCATTGAAATACGCCACCATCCACCCAAAACAATACCCAAATCTTATCGCCCTCTATTTCAATTTACAATCTACAATTTCCAATTTAAAATTTCGCCGAACTACGAACTCTAAACTCCGAACTATGAACTACGAACTACGAACTACGAACTCCGAACTACGAACTACGAACTCCGAACTACGAACTTTCTACTCCGCAATCACCTCCGAGATCCTGCCCAGCAGCTCCGTTGACGGCGCATCGGTCTTGCCGTAAACCAGGATCACAAAATTATCCGCCAGAATCTCCTCCGGATGAATGATATAGTGCGTGTTATACCCGATCTGCTCAAAATAGCCGGACACCCTGCCCGAATCCAGCAGCAGCGGCTGTCCATCGTGCAGCACCACCGTAAACTCATTTGCGTCCGCCGCTGGCTCGACGGCCAGCAGCTTGAATTCAAAATAAGAAAACAGCCCCCCGCCTTCATTGGGATCATAAGTCTGGGTCCGCGAGCACAAAAACGGAACCGCCCAGATCGCTTCATCCTCATAGTTGACACGAATGCGGCAGTCCAGCCGCGGCGCATCGGGATTGGTAATCTTTCTGGCCGCCAGGTCCGCCGGCAGCCGGATTTCATTGCATTTTTCGAATCCGATCACCTGGTAAAGCCGGTCCCGCAGCGCGGGATTATGCCTCGACAGGACATGAAACAGCTCGTGACAAACCAGCTCCGTCAGTTGCTGCTCCGACCATCTGAGCATATTCAGGGGCAGGAAAATACCATTGCCGCGGGTATAGGCCGCACCACTTTCTTCGATGCCGCTGGTTTTGACTAAGTAGATCACCTCGGGAAATGCAAACGTAAAACCGCCCAGCCGTGAGCCGATGCTGCGAATGGCCTTTGACAGTCTCTGAATTTCCTGCTCATTCCAGGCCAGCACCCCCCGCCCGATAAATTCCAGATACTCTTTCTGCGGCACATCCGTATCGGTATCCATCCGGGACAGCCGGTCAAACACGCTGAGCCGCTCGATATACTCATCCGGCGCCATCAGCAGCTTTTTCCCTTCCTCCAC
>CAZKAI010000253.1:0-2961 GCA_964550565.1 uncultured Pirellulales bacterium | reverse complement strand
CTCATGAAAAAAGGAATATGGATTTGGATTGCTGTGATGGTAATCTGGCCGCAGGTCGCCTCCGCAGCAACAACAGGGGATGTGGTGACCAAAGTTGCCGATCGTCTCGTGGGTACGCAGATTACCGAGGGGGAGGTGGTCGGGTATTGGACCGGCGATGACATGTACACCGGAACCATTGTTGGCGGCTTGGTGGATGCCTATCAGTTGACAGAAAACCTCAGTTACAAGCAAGCCGCCGAAAAAGGGGGATATTACATCCTGACCAGTTACCAAGCGGGAAGCTGCAATTTCTGGGGTGATGAAGCCTATGCTCTGATGCGGCTCAGTCAGATTCAGGATGATTCCTGTGACAACGTCTTCCGTACCGCGTTGGTTGATTTCTACGAATGTGTTCGGCTGTACCAGGGCGGCACAGAGGCATATATTGCCGAGTTTGCACCAGGTACGGATGCCAGCACAGCGGTCTTTTATCTGGCGCATCATACCGTAGCGGCCTGGTATGTCAATGCGGTTGATAAAGAGATCTGGCGCAGCAGCCTGAAGAACTATCTGTCTCATGTTGATGATGATGTGACTTTTGACAACGTCCCGGTTACCGCGCTGGGTGTGGCCACCTGGGCACTGGCCCAGACCGGCCCGCTGAACAACAGCCTAGTTAAAATGTCGGGGCATGGTTCGGCGTATTGGGATGGGGTGGTTCTGGAGGATTTGCCCGTCATTTTGCAAATGCACCGTTGCACCGATCCTGTCCTTTATACCGGCAATTTCTACTGGCGGTTTGACCATCAGTTCGGCGTGGGCTACACTGAGGATAATGTGTATGGTATTCTCGGCCTGTCGTTCGCCCAGCGGTTGTTCCCGAATCAATACGATTATGATGCCGATATTGATCAGGCGCGTGTAGCCATGGAGTCGGCGGTTGATATGTCAGTCGATCCGTGGACAAAGGGCTATGTGTATGCCCATGTGGACAAAGCGTTGCTGCCGGTGGCGAGGCCCTATTACGCAGGACAGATGCTGATGGCACTGGCTGCCGCAGCTTATCCGGGGGATATGGATCTGGATGACGATGTTGATCCCGCGGATTTGATAAGATTTGCTAAGGATTGGCTCCAGGATACCAGTGCATCCTGTACGTTTGCCTATAAAACGGATTTGAATCGGGATGGATTTGTTAACCTCGTGGATTTTGCGATTCTGTCCGACCACTGGTTGAATGCACGATAAGATGGCTTCGTATGGAAGGGAGACAGAAAAATGATATACGGGATTAGAAAAATGACAGCGATAAATAAAAGAATAGTCGTGGTGATGATTGCAGCAATGGGTTGTATGATGTGTTACTGGGCGGTTGCCGCTCCGGCAGATTATGAGGACCAGCTTCTGGGCTCAGGTTCGACTGTCGATCTCATGGACCCATTTGATTTGACGGTAACGCAGTATGTTGTATCTCCTGCTGGCGGATTGCAGCCGGTGACATTGGACATGGACAAGACGGTGTCTATAGTGGCTCCTCCCATGCCGACAACACATTTTCTGCGGCCTTTGGTTCGTATACCATACAAACCGCCCTTCCGCAGTCCCTGTCAGCCCTAATGCAGGACAGGACCGGTTTGCCGGCAGCGTAGCGTAGTCAGAGTATCTGATGCCGCCGGCGGGTGTACAGAGCAGCAGGAATTTGCAGTAAACAGGCTTTTCATTTTGAGCCAAAAGACAAATGAGTACGAGGCAATAACGTATCTGGAATGTCATCCTGCCATGATGTGGATGGTGGCAGGATGGCACCTGATACGGTAGTGGTGTGGAAACTGGCAGACAGGATATACTGCCGAGCAAAATGGCCTGCAGAGAGAAGATTCTGCGGGAGCTTTCTGGTTTCTCGCGGTGGTGAAAGTCTCTGTATCTGATGTATGGAGACAAGGCCGTGCAGGGATGTGGTATTGGCTGCTGACGCGGGGCGAGAATACAAAAGGGGATAAAACGTGAACTTCGCAGATTCAAGGCATAAAATCCGGGCCTTAGGGCCTTTGTTTTGGGCAATGGGGGGTATTTGTTTTCTAGCGGGTCTGAGTGGTTGTTCAGATAATATCCAATTGCCAACCGATGCCCAGTTGGCCGAATTTCAGAAAGCCGGTCCGCTGACTCCCGAAATGGATATCGACCGGTTGCTCCAGTCTCAGGGCAAAATCACCGAGTATCGCATCAGCCAGGATGATCTTTTGCGCATATACCTGCCCGCAGCCCTAGCTCAGACCGCAGGCGTCTTCTCTCAGTCCGCCGAGACCTCCTATCAGCATCTGGCCCGCGTTGACGCCCAGGGCTCGATTACTCTGCCCGTCGTCGAGCGAGTGGCTGCCGAAGGCCGCACCCTCAAAGAGCTGGAAGCGGCCATTGTCGCTGCGTTTTACCCCCTTTATACCTCCGTGCGTCCGGCCGTGGTGGCCCGGGTCGAAGAATATCATTCTTGCCATGTTTCCATCTATGGTGCAGTCAATAAGCCCGGTGTCTATGAACTGCCCGGCCACAAAATGACCCTGGTTTCAGCGCTTATGGAAGCCCAGGGATTCACCGATACCGGTGCGGCGGTTATCCGGATTCGCCAGCCGGGCGATATGAATAAGGTGGATTTTGCTGCTGAATTCCCGCTCAACGCAGAAGAACCCAACACGCCATCCTCGCAAATCTCCGTTTCGCAGCTGAATCTGACCTTTAATCAGGTCTCTCCTGACAGCGTCGGAATCATCAACATCAAAAACGGCACAAAACTTCTTTATGCCGAAGAAATTATGGTAACCGACCCGGCCCAGCGTCAGGCCTTTATTCAGCGTCTGGGCAAAGCCTACCCCGATATCCCGACTGATTTTGTCGCCGGCCGTATCAGCGAACTGGCCGAGGTGATTGCCCCCGGCTCCGGCGATCCGGTTCAGGCAGGTGCGGACATGCAAATGGAGTCCGCCC
>CAZKAI010000252.1:0-2961 GCA_964550565.1 uncultured Pirellulales bacterium | reverse complement strand
ATCTGGTGTATCAAACATGCGAACTGCTAAACTTCAAGACCTCCGGCCATTTCCATTCTATCAGGATTTGAAACACAGGCCGTTTTAATGCCTGAATGAAGGCATATTTTACGATCTCTTTCCAGTTTTTCAAGATTGAAATTGTCAAGTATCTACTGGATAACGGATTTCATACTTATTCCAAGTCTACAATCATATAATTTACAATGTGAAATGTTTACAGTTTTTATCGCCAGCCGGCATGTGTGCGGCCATATCAGAGGATAAATCTAAGAAAAAACGCTCCCTACGGTCATTTCACTGGAATGATTGATATAGGGTGATTTAAAACCACTCAGACAGGCCCAGCGACTCGATTTGTGATTTGAACAACTGGTATTCTTCGGCTGACAGTGCTTCCAGCGGCAGACGGGTCGGGCCGCAGTCCAGTCCGGCCATTTTCATCATGGCTTTAATGGCCGGCAAGCCGCGATACTGGTAACAGACGCGCACCATTCGCACCGACAGCAACTGGAGTCTGCGTGCCGTCTGGACATCGCCTTTGGCGTATGCTTCCATGACCTGATGATAGAGGCGAGCCAGGAAATTATAGGTGCTGCCGATGGCCGCATCCGCACCGGCGGCCAGACCGCTGGTCAGCATCTCATCGCATCCGAAAAAGAGCTGATAGCGGTCGCCAAAGGTTTCTTTGCAGTCCTGGAACTCATAGACGGTGATGGCGGAATACTTCACGCCCCGAAGCGTCGGGATACGCTGCGGCGCCTGCTTTAGAAACTCCATGACATCAAATACATTGCCGCTGAGCTGCGGAATATGATAGTAGTAAAAGTCCGTTTCGGGAGCCGCGGCGGCAATTTCGGCAAGATATTTGATAAGTCCACCGAGGGAGCCGGGTTTGAAATAACAGGGTCCCACGGCTGCAATCGCATCGGCGCCGGCATGGGCGGCATGGCTTGCCAGTGAGCGGGCCTCCATCAGGCTGTCATGACCGACATGGACAAAAACCGGAATCTGTTTTTTCACGGTTTTGATGTAAGCGGCCGCCACCTGTTTTCGTTCCTCAACACTCAACAGCGGCCCTTCGCCGGTGCTGCCGCAGACGTACAATCCCTGAATCGGCCGCTGGAGGAGATATTTCACAATTTGGGGAATCAATTCCACATGAAGCGAACCATCTTCGTGCATGGGAGAAAACGCTGCGGCAATGAGGCCTTTAATCTTATTTTGCATATTTCAAGTTCCATTACGTCTCAGTAGATGATGTATTGTTCCGGCTCAATTTCAGGAATTCCTGATAACAGAGCCACAACGCGCGCGGGACATGGAAACAGCCTTTCCATTTTCCGCCTTTTAAATTCAGAAGCACCTTGCCCTGACGATTCAGGTAGCCATACCACTCGCCGCAGTCCGGGTCCGGGAAATGGCTCCACGTGTAGTCATGCACCCGCTGATACCAGTCCAGGCACTCTTTGCGGCCTGTCGCGACATACGCTTTGGACAAGGCAACGAGGGTTTCGGCATGGACCCACCACAGCTTCTGGTCCCATTCGAGCTGCTGGGGGGGCTTGCCGAGGGCATCCATAAAGTAAAACAGTCCGCCATATTCAGTATCCCAGGCATAATCGAGGGTGTGAAGGATAACTTCCACTGTCTTTTGCACGAGGGCTGAATCGCTGCGGCGCAGGCCGATATCCATCAGAAACCACATCGATTCAATGCCATGGCCGGGATTGATGAGTCGGCCGTCAAAGCAGTCCAGATGCCCGCCATCCGGCAGGACATTTTCAAACAAAATCCCCCGTTCTTTGTCCAGATGCCGTCCCATCACCTCGGCTATGCAGCTATCCAGAACCGTCTTCAATTCTTCAGGCGGCAGGAGCGATTCCATTTCCAGCGCCGTATTGGCCATAATCATTGGAAATCCCAGCGAACACAACGCCCGGGTCTCAGCAATCTGCTTATTGAAAATGCCCTTGGGATTATTCTTGCGGCGCAGAATATTATGATAAATCCTGACAGCAGAATCGGTGTATTCCACATTGTCGGCGGCCTGCCCGTACTGACTGAAAGCAATGGCGGCAAAGAAATCACTGAAGATATTATATGGTTTGACCAGAGGTCGGCCGGTGCGGTCCAGGGCAAAATACCAGTTGCCCTGGGCGTCGGATCCATACTTGCGAAGAAATTCGGCGCCGTGACGGGCGATGGACAGCCACTGCGGGTCTCGTCGGCAGCGATTGTAGAGCATGGAAAACAGCCAGACCTGACGGCACTGAAGCCAGACAAATTTATCGGTATCAAATGCGGTTCCGTACCTGTCCAGGCAGGTGAAATAACCGCCGAAGACCGTATCCAGAGAATGTCTTTGCCAGAACACAAGGACGTTCTCAAACAGTTCTTTGCGATATTGTTCTGCTATGTGTTTAAAATCGATCATTTTTCCGGCTTCGCGAGTTTCCGAGCCACCTGGTCCAGTTCTTTGAGCGTAAATCGCACGGACATGATATACGGTTGTTCGCCCGTTGTCCAGTGACCATAGGTCGTCGTGACAAATGTTCCATCCTGCAGTACCTCCACGCCGGGATAGGTGCTGTCCCAGCCGTGTTTGTTATCCATCAGCCGGAGGCGGTACTGGCCTTCTCCGCCCCGGACAATATCCTCATAGGTTCCAACCCAACCGACCCAATCTCCCTGGGTGGGGCTTTCGAGGGTGGTATCCCGGAAAGAAATGAACAGCCGGCCATCCGGGGCATATTTGCCGGTGTGCCGATCGCCGGTCAGGGCGCCGGGAAGTTCACGCGGCGGGGTCCATGTTTTGCCTTCATCCTCGGAAAAAATCACATGGGAATTCTTTCTGCGGGCGTTTTCCCGCAGCAGGACGGCAAGTTGCCTGCCGTCCGGGGAACGGATGATGCCCGGCTCGCACAGATGAACCTGGTCGGATTGATATACTGCTTCGGG
>CAZKAI010000251.1:0-2974 GCA_964550565.1 uncultured Pirellulales bacterium | reverse complement strand
TGCTTCAGGCGAATGGATAGCATTTCTCGATGCCGATGATGAATGGCTGCCGAATTATCTTGCCATGCAGACCGCTTTGCTGAATCGTTGTCCGGACTTACGGTGGTCCATGACCAATTATTATGCTGCCTGCCCTGAAGAAAACCGACAAGCAGCATACATCCTTTGCCCGAAGACCCGAAATCTCAACAGCGACCCCGATATTCAGGAAGATTATCTTCAATCGTATCTGTCCGATACTCGAGGGCATTTGAATACAACCATAGTCCATAAAGAGGTCTTTCCCAAAACAGGACTATTTGACACCACTCTGCCTGCGGGGGAGGATTTGGATTTATGGTTTCGAATGTCCTATCTTTATCCACGATTCGGTTTTTTGTTTGAGCCCTTGGCGGTTTATTATGTCTCCACATCCAGAAGCCTGACAAAACAAAACTATCCTGTGGACTTCTTTATGCGATTTATTCATCGACATCTGGACTTGTCCGCCCGGTATTCTCGGCGCAAAGCCTTTGAGCCGGTGGCAGCAAAAATGATTAGGCTCTGGATTCGAGGAATGTTCTTTGATGCTCAAGGCGACGACATCCGGCTGCTGGTTCATGAATTCTCCGGATTGTTCTCACTATGGTATAAAATGTGGATTATTTTAATGACCTTGTCGCCTGCATTTACCGCAAAGAGCTGCCGCCTGATTTCCAAAGTAGTTCGCGCACTGCGGCTTCGCCGACGAGTCGTTCCACCTCCCGTCGAGAGACAAGAATAAGCTAGATATCATTTGATTCCAGACAGAAATATCGTCTTGTATTGTTCAATAATCTGATGGATATCATGATGTTGGCGGACATAGTCCAATCCATGCTGACCCAGTTGACGGGCAAAGTCCGGCTGCAAAAGCGCTTTGAATAAGTCGATAAAATGCTCCCAGTTGCCATTGGCGCATCGGCCGCAGTCGTATTGGTCCAGAAATGAATCCGGGTTAACGTTCAGGCTCAAAATGGGTGTGCCGGCTTTGCAGGCCTGGACAAAGGTGTTGGGAAAACCCTCGCTGTCACTGGTATTGACATGCAAAAGCGCATTTTCAAAGTATGTGTCCACCTGTTCAAAGGGCAGTCCGGGAATAAATTTCAGATTGGGCAGCGAGGATGCGTCACGCATTAAGTCGTCATAATGAGGATCGTTTTCAGCCCGAGAGCAAATCATGACAAAAGGCATTTCGGGAAATTGTTTCACGAGCATGATCATTAAGTCAGGACGTTTAACGGATTCACTGCGGCCGACCCACAGGATAGATTGACGCATTTTCATGCTAATATTGTGCAGTCGGCATGCATTACGAATGACGATCGATTCCAGATTGCACTTGCGGAATTCCAAACGATCTTCCTCATTCTGCGCAATCAATGTAGCGGCGGCACGAAATGCCCAGTGAACCAATCGTCCGCGAAAAGGATGGTCACGAAGATAGTCCCCCTTTGCCTCCCGCCGGCTGGCGGTCCGATAAATAAATCGTCTGTGGTAATATTTACAGAACAAAGCAATGGTTGTTGTCAATAGCGAACAGGCCTCCTGGACATAAATATCAGCATTCGCCCGACGCAGGGCATTCCAGATTTTACCAGCATGTAAAAAATAGCTGCGATTGACATTTAAACTTTTAATCAGTGTTACATTGTGACGCTGTTCAATCTGTGGCTGGCCGTAGTCGCCGACAATGAAATAGACTTCAAAACGAGGATCCTGGGCCAGTTCTGTCGCTAATAAGTACAAATCCACTTCGGCGCCGCCGAAAACGGCATCAATGGAGGAATTAAACAGCGGATAGGCACGAAGTGTCACAAAACAGACACGAATCGGCCGGGCATTTGCGTCAGCATCGAAGGGATTCTGCCGAGAGTTTCTTGTGGGGATCGTCATGGGTTATTACCACCGCTAAGTATAGTTCGAAACAGGCTTTTATAGTGTTCTATGATTTTTGTAATCGGATGTGTCATTTCGGCATAGACACGGCCATTTCGGCCAAGTTCAACGTAGCGGTTGTCTTCAATTAAATACTTCAAATGGTCTTTCATTTTATCCATATCGCCATCGCACACAAGGCCGCAATGATGATGGGTCAGAAAATCATCGGGATTGACTTTGAAGGATAAAATCGCCGTCCCCGCCGCCGCAGCCTGAACAAACGTGTTGGGGAAACCTTCTGAGTCACTGGTGTTCACAAGCACTTTTGCATTTTGAAAATAAGTTCCAATTTCATCAAAATTGACTCGTTCCAGAAATGTGATGTTTGAAATCTGTTGTGCTAGGCATTTTAGCTTTGAATAAGATGGGTCTATAGTTGCGGGAGGGCAAATCATAACAAATTGCTGGTCAGGTAAATGACGAGCCAATTCAAGAAAACGATAAGGACCTTTAATTCCATCGCTTCGCCCAACCCATAAAATACTTGTTTTGCTTGGATTCTCTATAATCGGCATGGGCAGACCGTTCGGTATCTGTACCGAATCAATCTTTAAAGATGCCTTCATGCAGGCCTGATCCTTCTGATTTTGTGACACTACAATCCTGGCATTCCGCACCCCCCATGCGAACAGTTTTCCAGTTAGAAAATGGTTCTTGATATACTGCCCATTAGCTTCCAGCATACTGGCGGTACGATAGATGAAGCATTTTTGATGCAGCCTGCAGAATGCTGCTGCCAGTGTCACGCCAAGAGAAGCGGATTCAAGAAAGTAGATATCCGCATTGATTTTTTTCATAGCCTGCCAGAGCTTCCATGCCCCAAGCAGTTGATTTTGCTGGACATTCAAGCTCTTTATGATATGGATATTCCGGATGTGTTGTTCGGCTGGCTGGCCATAATCGGCTGTAATGAAATGAACTCCAAATTCGCTGTCTTTGGCCAACTCACTGCCCAATAGGTATAAATCCACCTCGGCCCCTCCAAAAGTGGCCGGGCAGGAAGGATCCAACAGCG
>CAZKAI010000250.1:0-2976 GCA_964550565.1 uncultured Pirellulales bacterium | reverse complement strand
GTCAAATGGCCCATTTCGACTCCAATTTTTCAATTTTGCAAAACTCCAATTTATAATTTAAAACACGGTTATATACGCTGTTTGAAGGAGTATATCTATAAGACGCTACAGGCTGCCCCTTTGGGCCGGGATAGAAGGAAAGTCGGGATTTGAGATTTACGATTTCAGAGGTGGAGCACGGGGTCACGATGGGCAACCACAGGGGGATTGCCCCTACATGCGTAAATGAACATGAGGGTATGAATTGGGTGACTGCAAGTCGCGCCCTACGGAAATTTGGACAGGCACATGGGGCAGGAATCGAGAATACAAGAAGACAGGAAGACAAATAAGGTATACAAGTATGCAGGTATGCCAGTATGCAGGGGACAGGAATTGACGATTTTCGATTGCAGATTGATGATTGAGGAGATTTACAATTTTCAATTTTTGATTTTCTAATGTAGAATTGAGTGAGAAAGTTCAGAGCTCGTGGTTTGTAGAAGATTTGAGATTTCAAAATGGATAACGGATGGATTGCATTAAAACGACATGGATGATTGTTGTTTTTGCGGCTGCGGGGGCGGGATGGGGTGTCGGTGCGGAGACAGGATCTGCGGCGGGGCAGGCTGAACTGGCGGGGGGGCGTGTTAAAATTGTCTATAATTTACAGACAGGCTATGCCGATTTCTACTGGAACGGGCAGCGGAAAATCGCCGGATTCTACAGCGAAGTCCGTGCCGGGGAAACGGTGCTGAGCAGCCGGAATTATGCGAAACGCTCATGCAGGATGGCCGGGCAGGAGATGATTATTACCTGTGCCGGCGAGGGCGGCCCGACGATGCGGCAGCATTTTCTCCTGGGCGGGGAGGATTTTTTTCTGGTCCAGGTTGAGCTGGCCGGCGAAAGGCTGAGTTCCAACTGGATGGGGGTGGTGGTGATGGATACTGTCGGCGGGGTGACACTCGGCGACGGCGGGGATATGCGGGCGCTGAAGGTGCCGTTCGATAACGATAAATGGGCTCGCTATGATGCGATGCCGATCAACAGCCAGGGAACAAGCTGCGAGGTCAGTGCTTTTTATGATAATCGCAGCCGGGCGGGGCTGGTGGTCGGGTCGGTGACGCACGATACCTGGAAAACCGGGATTGATTTTGCCGGCTCGGGCAGGCGGCTGGATGTGCTGAAGGTGTATGGCGGGCTGGCCAATACCGATACCCGCGACACGATGCCGCATGGAACTGTCCGCGGCGATGTGCTGCGGTCGCCGAAGGTGATGGTGGGATTTTTTACCGACTGGCGGCGGGGACTGGAACAATTTGCCGAGGCGAATGTGTCGGAGGTGCCGAGGTTGAACTGGGGCGGCGGGGTGCCTTTCGGGTGGAACAGTTGGGGCAAGATCCAGAAAGAGATTACCTACGATAAGGCGATTGCTGTCTCGGATTTTTTCAAAGACAGCCTGCAGGATAATCATTTTCATAACAACGGCACAGTGTATATTAATCTGGATTCATTCTGGGATCGGCTCCGCGGCAATCGGCTCAGGGATTTTGTGTCGCATGTGCACGGCAACGGCCAGAAGGCGGGTATTTACTGGACGCCATTTGCGTATTGGGGCGGCACTCTGGATCGGCCGGTCGAAGGGGCATCTTATACATATAGTCAGATTGTATTGCGCAACAGCAGGGGGGAAGTGATTTCGCTGGATGGCGGCATGGCGATCGATCCAACTCATCCGGGCAGCAGGGCGAGGATGGACTTTCATATCGACCGATTCAAAGAGCTGGGATTTGATTATATCAAGCTGGATTTTCTGGGGCATGGTGCCATTGAGGGCGGGGCAAACAACGGCATGCATTATGATACAGCCGTGCAGACGGGGATTGAAGCGTATAATCAGGGCATGGCGTATCTGATTGGGCGGCTGGATGGAAAAATGTTTGTGAGCCTGTCGATTGCGCCGCTGTTTCCGTATCAGTATGGCCACGCCCGGCGAGTGGCCTGCGATACCTTCGGATCGATTCGGGATACAGAGTATCTGATGAATTCCATCAGTTACGGCTGGTGGATGAGCGGGCGGATGTATGCGTATAACGACCCGGATCATGTTGTGCTTGAGGGATTCAGTGCCTGTGAGAATCAAAGCCGGGTGACCTCGGCGATCCTTGCGGGGACGGTTTTTCTGAACGGCGATGATGTATCCGGGCCGGAGTCGACGGGGCGGGATTTGTGTCGGCGGTGGCTGACGAATGAGGCTGTCAATCGTATTGCCCGGCTTGGCAGGTCATTTATCCCGGTCGAAGGCAATACGGGCCAGCAGGCCTGCGATGTGTTTTTGCTGCAGGATGAGAGTGCGGCGTATCTGGCGGTATTTAATTATGACGGTAAAGCGGGGACGGAAAAGACGATTCTGCTGGAACGATGCGGATTGAGCAGTATGCGAGAGTATGCCGTGACGGACTTATGGAGCGGCAAGAGCTGGAAGGCCAAAGGGCAAGTGACGATTTCGCTGGCGGCTGCAGAAAGCACGATTCTGCGATTGGATTAAGGAAACGTTTGGCGTGCCGTTCAAAAAAAGAACGGGGCAAACATCCACCCCCCGGCGGACATTAGCCCCGTCAGAGCGTCCATGCACAGAAAAGACAGGAGAGGAGGAGACCGTATTCAGTTTTCAATAATCTTGCCTCAAAACCCTTGCTGCCGTCTGAGGCGGAATAATTTTATTTCTTTTTTGATTCCCTTCGTGTAAATCATACATAATAAAAAGCCGGCGTGGGGGCCGGACTGCAAAAAAATACCCAACGGGTATGATTATTCCGCGAGCAAAAGAAGCAAGTGGTTGATGTTGCTGTACTTAGCCGCGACGAAACGGGAAATATTAAGTCCAATCAATTGAATTTGGGAAAAAAATTATGGATCAGAAGACGGCCAAAAAACGACTCGACGCGGTTCGCCAGCAGTGCAAGCAAAGCAAGGTGCAGGCGATGATTGTGATGT
>CAZKAI010000249.1:0-2982 GCA_964550565.1 uncultured Pirellulales bacterium | reverse complement strand
TGCCCGCGATGATCGGCGCCAAGATGATCCTCGAAGGCAAATGGAAGGGCAAGGGCGTCTTTAATATGGAACAGTTCGACCCTGACCCGTTCATGGCTGACCTGAACCTCTACGGCCTGCCGTGGAACATCATCGAAGGCAAGACGATTGATAATTAAGCCATCAAAAGCCCTGTCCGAACAACATCGGACAGGGCTTTTCTAATCTTGAAGGAGTTTTGACTTACAATGAAAATAACCACAAGATTCAGACGCCTGAACATCTGGAATAAATTTTTTGTCATCACTGGAATTGCCACTATAATAGGTCTTATATTTGCATTTTATTCTTGTCTTACTTCCGCGACAGGTAAACAGCAACAGCAAATGATCAATGATATATCAGAGATCAAAGCCTTCATGAAAAGTGAAGAAGAACGAATGCGAGAGCACTTGGATAAAAATTATCCTCTTGGTTATATGTTGTTTGGTGTCTATGAAAAAGAAATAATTATACCGGACCAAAGCAACATTAATGATATGTTCTCATTTAACTGGAATACAGTAAGATTAAATTCGATATCAAACGAATATATTATTATTACACTTCCTGCCACAATTGATATAAAGCGTAAAATAACATATCAAGGAAATCAAGCAATTATACCAATTAAAGAAGGATACAAACTTCATGTACTATTAATGGGTGAAACAAGTGTTTTCGTAGAGTTGTTAAATAAAAACTCCCCCTATATATTTGTTATAGGATTTAAAACGGGATATTGATTTGTGTAATAAGGAGATAAGAGGAGAAAAGGGTTTCGTCAATCTTAGGGTGTTATTTTGAAAGTATATATGTCCCAGAACTCCACTCTCGGTTGCCTTCTCGGTACTGCGGTGGGTGATAGCCTTGGCCTTCCTTATGAAGGACTTCGCTCACGCAGGGCGGCAAGGCTTTTAGGCTCCCCGGACCATCATCGCTTTATCTTCGGGCGGGGGATGGTTTCCGACGATACGGAACATGCCTGCTTTGTGGCCAGGGCCTTGATTGAATCCCGGCTTGACCCCATTCAATATGAGCAATCCCTTGCCCGGTCGATGAAATGGTGGCTTGCCTCAGTGCCGGCCGGAGTCGGAAAGGCAACGGCGCAGGCAATTTTAAAGATGTGGCTGGGATTCGCCCCGGATAAAAGCGGTGTCTTTTCCGCCGGTAATGGACCCGCAATGCGAAGTCCGCTTTTGGGCGTTGTGTTTGCAGGACACCCGGAACGGCTGAAAGAATTTGTAAAACGTTCCACTCGCATGACACATTCCGACCCAAAAGCGTATTGGGGTGCGTTATGTGCAGCTCTGGCGGCTTCCATCAGTACCGGGCAAAAGCCGATTACACCGCAGGAGTTTTTATCTGTCGTTCAGGAATCGCTTAAAGAGGAATCCGCCGAAGAATTCATCACGCTTCTCGTAGGGGCCTGCCAATCTGCCGCAAGCAGCGAACCGGTATCGGAATTTTCCAAAACGATTGGCTGCACCAACGGTGTTTCGGGTTATATCTTTCATACGATCCCCTGTGTCATTCAGGTATGGCTTCGACATCAGCAGGACTTTGCGGCGGGGATACAGGAGATGATTGCTGCAGGGGGTGATACGGATACGACGGCGGCAATTTTAGGGGCCATTATCGGTGCCGGTGTGGGCGTAGAAGGTATTCCCGCAGCGTGGATACAAGGCATTTGGGAATGGCCCCGCTCTGTAAAATGGATGACCCATCTGGCAGCGGCTTTGGATCAGACTATTGCGGGGGAATCTGTTTTGGTGCCAGGCTATTGTATTCCGGCAATTCCAATTCGAAATATCATTTTTCTCCTGATGGTGCTCAGTCATGGATTACGGCGTCTCTTGCCGCCTTATTAAGTATTAGATCGCTAAATGCCTGTATTTTTCTTTTATTTTTCACCCCCAGTCCCAAAACATTTCTTATCTTTTCCAATATGGGGATCTAAGGTAATGTGAGACTGTCTTTGCAAAACGGGGGATATTATGGGAACAAGCGATTTTTTGACAAGCAGTGCCGATGCGATTTCCGGCGCCTATGCGACATTGAATACGCTGTTTGGGGGATTGTCATCCGGGCAGCGCATCAACTCCGCCGCTGATGACGCCGCCGGGCTGGTCCTCGGCGAGCAGCTCCACGGCTACGGGGTCGAGTCCATCCAGGCCCTTCGCAATCTCAGCGATGGCGTCAGCATGATTCAGACCGCCGACGGTGCCGCCTCGGTCATTGGCGAAAATCTGATTCGCATGAAAGAACTGTCGATACAATCCGCCGGCGGCATCCTGTCGGAAAAACAGCAGCAGCTTATCCAGCAGGAGTTCGACCAGCTGGCCGCCGAAAACGCCCGAATCGCCGAAACGACCGAATTCAACGGTATCAAGCTGTTCGCGGACGGCCAGTCCATCCAGCTGTCCATCGGCTTTGGCAATATGCTTGCCATTCAGACGCAGGCCATTGCCGCGGTCTCCGGGGACCTGAGTGACAACACCCTGTCGGCGACCGAAGGGGTGGATCAGGCGCTCAGCCAGCTTGCCGCCTTGCGGGGCGGATTGGGTGCATCCATGAATGAAATGGAACTGGCCAACCAGACCCTCGAAATCCAGATCGAAAATCTCATGGCCGCAGAGTCTCGTATCGTGGATGTGGACGTGGCTCAGGAAACCGCCAATCTGACCGCGGTTAAAATACTGGCCGAAGCCGCCATGGCGACACAGGCCCAGGCTAACCTCTCCGGCGAACTGGTTGCTGCGATCATGCGGAAGTAAAGACCATCTGAACCTTATTTTGCCAGCGTATCGCCGACATAAACATTGTAAGCTTTGATGCGTCCGCCGACATTGGCGTCGCCCTGGCGCGGCGTATAACGGAATCCACCGACGATCGTCGAACCGCCCAGATCGATAATCAGTCGATGCGGATGGCCCGGCTGGGCGTTCTTCCATTCCGTGTGCC
>CAZKAI010000248.1:0-3047 GCA_964550565.1 uncultured Pirellulales bacterium | reverse complement strand
TTCTGGCAGCCATTGACGACGATCAGGTCGATATTGCCGCTGCTGGTTTCCCAGATTTTGCGGAGGGCATAATTGATTTTGGCCTCGTCCAGATCCAGCCCGGCTGGGAAATCCCCTGCCCCGGCGGTAAAGACGCTGGTGGTCAGGTGCTGGATGATGCCGCGCATCGTGCGGCGTACCGCGGATGCACCCTGCGGATTGGCGGACGCCTGGCCGCCGTTGATGACGGTGTTTTCGAGGTCACGCAGCAGTTCGCGGAGGCGTTCCTGTTTCTGGTAGTCCATTTCATCAGCGAGACCGAGCTGATTGGCCGCCAGATCCGAGCCGCTGACTTCGACGGCGGCGGTGAAGATTTGCGTGAAGTTGCTTTTGCGAACGCGATTGGTGAACCGCGCGGCGGGTTTGTCGGCGCCTTCGAGGGCGGCATTGCCGAGGATGTTGATGACCTGTTCGTCTTCCACATCTTCGGGGGTGGTGCCCGCATAGCCGCGAACCACAGTCAGGGCGCTGCCGGTAATGGCAGTGACCAGCATCAGTTCATACGAGCCGTCGATTTGAATCTGGTCGCCGACGCGAAAACGGCCGGGATTGGCCACGTCGAATTCGGTTGCGGAGGCCGGATTCACGATGCTGTCGTCACGGACTTCGTCCTTGTTGGGCAGCAGTTCGTCTTCCAGCCACTGGTGCCAGGTCGAGGCAGCCGACCGCAGCGAATCGCCGAGGGCATCGAGCAGCGGGGTTTCATAGGGCGAAACGATCCCGATGATATCCGACACGTCTTCGGCCAGTTCGGGCAGGTTTGCACCCGCAGTATAGGTTGATTTTCCGGTAAACGACATAAACGCTCCTTTCATGAATAATAGTTGTTGTGAATTGAATTATTTTCTGCGTGTTTTCATGTACTGCATCAGTTGTCTGCGGTCGGCGGAGGCGGGCCTTGTGTTCTGCTGGACGGGGCCGGCCTTGTCTTTTTTGCCGCGGGTGGGCTGCATGGCCTGCGGCGCGACCTGCGGGGTAAAGAGATACGGTTTTTCGCGTTTGAGCTGGTCGATGACCTGCTCGGGTTTGGCATCTTTGTTCTGCGTCAGACGCTGCTCAGTGAGCAGGATGGCCGCTTCCATATCCGCGACGCCGGCGGCGGTGAGCTTGTCGCGAAGCCGCTGTTCGGCACGGACCTGTGAAAGCGTCTGCTCCAATTGCCGGCGAAGCGATTCGGTTTCTTCGAGTTTGCGGCGGGTGTCGCTTAGCTCCTGGTCTGCCGCCTGGGTTTTGGGGTCATTGTCTGTCATGTTCATCTCCTTCGATATGGTATAACGTTTAGTTTCTATTGCACTTTCTGTTCGGTAGTGTCGGGGGTGTCGGGCAACTGGGATTTAAGCTGTGCCTGCTGGAGTTTATCCAGTTCGTCTTCGGGCAGCGGGTTTGGAAATTCGACATCGAGGACGCGATCCTGCGGGTCGGTGGGGTAGAGGCCAGCTTTGTCGAGGATGTCGAGGACCATTTGTCCGATCTGGCGGATGCCGCGGCCGTAGGTGAATTGCTTGCGGGCGGTGCGGGCGAGGGTGCCCATGAAGGTCAGCTTCAATGCGACGCCGCTGGTGAGGTTGCCGAGTTTGTTTTTGAGGACGCCGGCGACGACGGGAGTGACGCCGGAAATCTTATCCATCGCTTCGCGGATTTCGGCGATGTGCATATTTTCGCTGGGCATGGCCTGGTCGCCGCCGAAGGCCTCGATGGAGGCGTCCGGATTATCGGTGCACCACATCCGGCCGGGGGCGATGGGTTTGTCGGTGACGTCGTCGATGCCTTTGACCAGGTACATCTTGAAGGCCTGCATGGTCAGTCGGCTGGCCCGGTCGCTGAGGCGAGTGTTGAGTTCATCCTGCAGGGCAACCAACTGGGCGACGTCGCTGATTCCTTCATAGAACAGCGGCTGGGCGATATTCTGGATGTGCACCACCGGCACAAAGCCCATCGGATTGACGGATTGGGCGATGCGGTTGCCGTCTTCGTAGCGCTGCCAGCCGTCTGGGCCAATGACTTCGGTGACGGCGACGGTCTGACGGCGCGAGGCGGTGTCGCGGAACAACTGCGGCAGCGATTGGCCGTCCCGGGCGATGTCGTTTTTGGCCTGATAGAAATGCTGTATGTAATATCGGATTTTCCGGCAGTCGTTTTCATCGAGGACAGGCAATGCTCGGGGAGCGTCGATGAGTTCCAGGTCGATGGTCTCTGCGTGATGCAGGACGGATTGAACCCCATTGCTTAACGGAGAACTCAAATCAATCGGCGGTGAGCCGGCAAGACGTGCAAGGATGGCGGGACCTGGTCTGACGATACAATCGACAAACCCATAGACGCCGCCGAGCACTGCCATATCCTGAAATAAGCCGATCCCGCCGTTGGCATCGAACACAGCCTTGAGAATTTGTTCAATGTCTCTGCGTCGAGCAGCATCGGGGGAGCGGCTGATAATTTTAATTTCTTTTCCGAAGAGAAAATCGACCATGGCATTGATGCGCCAGGCGATGTCGTTTTCGATGACGACTTCCTTGCGCTGGATGTCGGAGAGGACTTTGCCGGCGAGGATGCCATCCCGGTCGGAGTACACGACGCCGGTGATCCGTGAGGGCAGGCCCATTTCCTGTGCCTGGATATAGGAGCGTGCGGATTCGGACTGCTTGGCGACGGCGGTCGCGATGGGCGTCGTGGGGTTCTGGTAATAGTCCCAGAGCCGGGAGTAGTGGTTGTCCTGGTCGGGCCACTGTTCTGTAATAAGCCACTGGACGAATGCCTCGCTGAGTCGGCCGGGGCCGAAGAGGGTAAAATCGAATGCCATAGTTAGTTCCTTCCTTTTGTTTTTTTGTTTATTCACTTTTTAAATTTTCATGTGCCTCCGTATAGGGGACGGTTTTGCAATTTTTGTTCGAAAAATCGAAATAGCGCAGGGCGTGAGATTTTTTATGTTTAGGCCGGGCAAGGAGATAAAATTTTTTATTTTTTTGACGAATAGCAAGATAGTGCTAGCGTAATTTGTGCTATGTGGA
>CAZKAI010000247.1:0-3068 GCA_964550565.1 uncultured Pirellulales bacterium | reverse complement strand
TCCAACTGCAACGGGTTCTTTCCCTGCTCGATCAGTTCAGGATTGAAACGGTAGAGCGGCCACATGCCGGATTTGACGGCCAGATCCTGCTGCACCAGGCCGGTTTTCATATCGATACCGTGATTGATGCAGTGGCTGTAGGCGATGATCAGCGAGGGACCGTCGTACGCATCCGCTTCGCGGAACGCGCGCAGGGTCTGCATATCGCTGGCGCCCATGGCCACCTGGGCGGTGTAGATGTAGCCGTAGGTCATGGAAATCATGCCCAGGTCCTTGCGGGGCAGGCCTTTGCCGTTGGCGGAGAATTTACCGACCGCTCCCAGGGGGGTGGCTTTGGAGGATTGACCGCCGGTGTTGGAATACAGGCCAGTATCGAGCACCAGGATGTTCACATTGCGGCCGGTGGCCAGGACGTGATCCAGGCCGCCATAACCGATATCGTAAGCCCAACCGTCGCCGCCGATGATCCAGACGGATTTGCGCACCAGTTTATCGGCCACGCTGAGCAGTTGTTTGGCTTCCGGACTTTTCATTCCCTGGAGTTTCTTTTTCAGGACTTCCACGCGGTCGCGCTGGGCATGGATGCCGGCATCGTTGGATTGTTCGGCGTTGAGCAGCTCATCCACAAGCTGGCCGCCCAAGTCCGCAGACATGCGCTTGAGCAATTCGCGCGCGAATTCAGCCTGCTTGTCGATGGTCAGGCGCATGCCCAGACCGAATTCCGCGTTGTCTTCAAACAACGAGTTCGACCAAACCGGACCGCGACCTTCGTTGTTGTAGGTGTAAGGCGTGGTGGGCATATTGCCGCCGTAGATGGAGGAGCATCCGGTGGCGTTGGCAATGACCGTGTGATCGCCGAAGAGCTGGGTGAGCAACTTGACGTAAGGCGTCTCACCGCAGCCGGCGCAGGCGCCCGAGAACTCGAACAATGGGCGCAGCAATTGCGAATTTTTGACCGTGTTCGGTTCGAAAGCCGTGCGGTCGGGATCGGGCAGGTTGAAGAAAAATTCCCAGTTCTGGCTCTCCGCTTCGCGCAGAGGCGGCTGGGGAGCCATGTTGATAGCTTTGCGGGAAGGATCAGCTTTATCCTTGGCGGGGCAGTTCTGTACGCACAAGCTGCAGCCGGTGCAATCTTCCGGAGAGACCTGGACGGTGAACTTGGCGCCGGGGAATTCCTTAAATTTGGCATCCACCGATTTGAAGGTGGGCGGGGCGTCCTTGAGCAGCGCGGCGTCATAGACCTTGGTGCGAATGACCGCATGCGGACAGACGAAGGCGCATTTACCGCACTGGATGCAGACTTCCGGATTCCAGACCGGGATTTCCAGGGCGATGTTACGTTTTTCCCACTGGGTGGTTCCGGAAGGATAGGTGCCGTCCACCGGCATTTTGCTGACTGGAATGTCATCGCCATCCTTGGAGATCATGGCACCCAGAACTTCCTTGACGAAAGCGGGAGCGTTAGCCGGGACAGCCGCGCGGCGCGAGATTTTGCTATCGGCAACAGCGGGAACTTTCACTTCAAAGAGATTGGCAAGCGAGGAATCCACTGCGGCGTAGTTTTGATTGACGACCTTCTCACCGCGTTTGCCGTAGGTCTTCTTGATGTTCTTTTTGATCTCGGCGATGGCTTCATCCTTGGGCAGTACGTTGCTGATGGCGAAGAAGCAGGTCTGCATGATGGTGTTAATGCGCCCGCCCATACCGGCTTTATTGGCGACTTCGTACGCATCAATGATGTAGAACTTGAGTTTCTTATCGATGATGGCTTTTTGCACTTCAAGCGGCAGGTTATCCCAGACCTTATCAGGGCCATAGATGCTATTCAGAAGGAAAATACCGCCCGGCTTGACGTACTTGAGCATGTCGAATTGTTCCAGGAAGGTGAATTGATGGCAGGCTACAAAGTTGGCGTCGTTGTTGCCGATCACGTACGGTGCGCGGATGGGTTTGGGGCCGAAGCGCAGGTGCGAGATGGTCATGGCGCCGGATTTCTTGGAGTCATAAACGAAGTAACCTTGCGAATAATTGCCGGTTTCCTCGCCGATGATCTTGGTGGAGTTTTTGTTGGCGCCAACCGTGCCATCGGAGCCGAGGCCGAAGAATACGCATCGGATGGTTTCATCGCCTTCAATTGAAAATTCGGGATCGACAGTAAGGCTGGTGTGCGTAACGTCGTCAATGATGCCGACTGTGAAAGAATTCTTGGGTTGGTCTTTTTTCAATTCGTCGAAGACGGCCTTGACCATGGCTGGGTTGAATTCTTTGGAAGACAAGCCGTAGCGTCCGCCGACTACAACCGGCTGGCCGTTGAAGGGTGCGCTGCCTTTTTTAACGGCTTCCAGGATGGCGGAAGACACGTCCTTGTAGAGCGGTTCGCCATCCGCGCCGGGTTCCTTGGTGCGATCCAGGACAGCAATGGCCTTAACGGTCTTGGGCAGGGCGCTCAACAGGTTGGCGGGGACGAAGGGGCGGAAGAGGTGAACCGTCACCACGCCGACTTTTTCGCCATTGGCGTTGAGGAATTTGGCGGTTTCTTCAACGGTTTCGGCGCCGGAAGCCATGATCACAATCACGCGCTCCGCGTCGGCGGCGCCGGCATAATCGAACAGGTGATATTGGCGGCCGGTCAGCTTGGCGAATTTATCCATTTCCTGCTGGGTGATCTCGGCGCATTTTTCGTAATAGGGATTGACGGTCTCGCGGCCCTGGAAATATGTATCGGGGTTCTGCGCGGTGCCGCGGATGGCGGGTTTATCAGGATTCAAAGCACGCTCGCGGTGGGCGGCGATGGCATCCTCATCCATCATTTCGCGCATTGTTTCATCGTCGAGGAGTTCCAGCTTGTTGACTTCATGGGAAGTGCGGAAACCGTCGAAGAAATGCAGGAAAGGCACGCGCGATTTCAGCGTGGCGGATTGGGCGATCAGCGCCATGTCGTGCGCTTCCTGAACAGAGCGGGAAGCCAGCATGGCGAAGCCGGTGGCGCGGGCGGCCATTACATCGCTATGGTCGCCGAAGATGGAGAGCGCCTGCGCGGCCAGCGAGCGGGCGGTAACGTGGAAGAC
>CAZKAI010000246.1:0-3070 GCA_964550565.1 uncultured Pirellulales bacterium | reverse complement strand
TGAAAGCTAATCCTTTGATTGGATATTATTTACTTGTATTATTTCCATGCCAGCGGTTTTTGCCATGCCTGTTTCAGAGATGCCAGGTCGCAATCCACGACTACCTGCTGCTTGCGGCTGCGAATGGTCAGCCGGTCGGTATGGGCAACTTCACCAATCTGCCCAAACGGCACATTCGACATCAGCGATGCAAATTCGTGGAAATGCGACGGAGCGACTTCAACAATATACCGGCTGTTGGATTCGCTGAACAACTGGGCATCGGTTCGGACGCAATCTTCGGTCGTCGGCAGGCCGCGTAAATCGGCATTGATGCCCAGGCCGCCGGCAAAGGCCATTTCCGCCAGCGCCACGGCCAGTCCGCCTTCAGAGCAGTCGTGACAGCTCCGCACCAGACCCTTGCGGATGGCTTCGCTGAGCTTCTGAGCCGTTCGCAGTGCCCGGCTGATTTCCACTTTGGGAACATTGGCGCCCATTTGACCGCTCAGTCGGTAAAAATGCGAACCGCCTAATTCATTGCCTGTGGAACCGACCACAAACAGCAGATTGCCTGCCTGCTTTGCATCCATCGTCACACACTGGTTGATATCGTCCACGATGCCGATGGCGCTGACCAGCAGTGTCGCGGGAATCGAAATCACCCGGCCGTCTTCGCAGACAAATTCATTATTGAGCGAATCCTTGCCGGAGATAAACGGCGTGCCGAAGCCCATCGCCCCATCATAGCAGGCCTGGGCGGCACGAACGAGCGTTCCGAAAGTTGTCGCACGATTGCAATTGCCCCAGCAGAAATTATCCAGCAGGGCAATCCGGTCTGGCCGGGCACCGACACAAATCAGGTTGCGAATCGCTTCATCGATTCCCGACAGAGCCATCCAGTAAGGATCGATATCCCCATAGAAAGGATTCATCCCGCAGGCCACGGCAATACCGCGGTCCGACTTGTGCAGCGGACGAATGACCGCCGCGTCGGAGGGGCCGTCGTTGGTAATTCCGGTCAGGGGTTTAATGACGCTGCCGCCCTGCACTTCGTGGTCGTATTGACGAATGACCCATTCTTTACTGGCGACGTTATAACTGGACAGAATCGCCAGAACATCGTCGTTGTAGTTTTTCTTTTCGGCGATGGCCGGTTCCGACAATTTCGGACTGGTCCATACCGCCTTGCGGGAATATTTGGAAATTCCTTCATGCAGGAATTCCATTTCCAGCCGCCCGACTTCCACACCGTTGTATCGCAGGACAAGCTGCTTATCGTCGGTAAACCGACCGATGACTGTGGCTTCAACATCCTCGGACGCAAACAGGGCCAGCGTTTTTTCAATCTGTTCGGGACGGACGGCAATGACCATTCGTTCCTGGGCCTCGCTGATCCAGATTTCGGTATAGCTGAGGCCGGCGTATTTGAGGGGCACTTTATCCAAATCGACAATTGCACCGAGCTTTTCGCCCATTTCGCCGACGGCACTGGAAAGGCCACCCGCGCCGCAGTCGGTGATGGAATCATACAGTCCCTGATCGCGGGCCATCAACAGCACATCCAGCATCTTCTTTTCGGTGATCGCATTACCGATCTGGACAGCATGGGAGAAAATCGTTTCATGTTCGTGGGTCATTTCGCCGCTGGAGAATGTGGCGCCGTGGATGCCGTCCCGGCCGGTCAGACCGCCGACGACAACGATATAATCCCCGGATTTCTGATGTTTAAAGCATTTATCACGGGGAATCAGGCCGATATTGCCGCAGAAGACCAGCGGATTGGCGACATAACGATCATCAAAATAAATTGCACCGTTAACAGTGGGAATCCCCATACGGTTACCGTAGTCGCGCACGCCGGAGACAACGCCTTTCATAATCCGCCGGGGATGCAGCACCCCTTTGGGCACCTCGGACAAAGGCATATCCGGCCGGGCAAAACAGAAAATGTCGGTATTGGCGACCGGTTTGGCCCCCATCCCGGTACCCATTGGGTCACGAATGACACCGCCGATGCCCGTTGCCGAACCACCGTAGGGGTCCAGCGCCGAGGGGTGATTGTGGGTTTCCACCTTAAAACAGACAGCCATATCCGGCTCAAATTCAATCACGCCGGCGTTATCAGCAAACACCGAAATGCACCAGTCTTTATTCAGTTCCTGTGTCGCCTTGAAAACCGTCTCTTTGAGCAGGTTGCCAAAACGGATAGTCTTGCCGTCATGTTCCATCTCGACAGCACTCTTCAATGTCTTATGAACGCAATGCTCGCTCCAGGTTTGCGCCAGCGATTCCAATTCGATATCGGTCGGTTCGCGGCCAATGCGTTTGAAATAATCCTGAATCGTCCGCATTTCGGTCAGATTCAAAAACAGGTCCTTCTCCTTGCTCAGACGGACAAGGCCTTCTTCATCCAGCTCACGAATCGGAATATGCACCAGACTCATCTGATACGGCTGGATATGCGGGCTTGGCGGCTCGGCATCACTGCCGTAAATGACTTCTTCGATGCAGTCGTTGGCCAGCACGCGACGGCTGATGGTCTGCACATCCTCCTGCGACACCGCCCCAAACAGCACATACTTGCGCGCGGTACGCACACTGGCAACCGCATTGGCACCCATATCTTTGAGCGCCGCCAGAACGGATTCGGCCGTCGGGTCGGTCACACCGCTTTTGAGGTGGACTTCCACAAGGGTTGCCTGCACTTCCCCCGCAGGCAGCGGTGCATGACCGATGACATAATCCTGACATACGGGGTCGGCAAGCAGTTCGCCCCCCACCCGCTGGGCAAATGCCTCGTCAAAATCCGCTTCAATCAGATACACCCGTGTAAAATGCACATCCTCCACGGACTGAATCGCCAGTTCACGGATGCTGCCGAGTGTGGCTTTTCCGTGCACATCGGCAACGCCCTGCCGACTGGTAATCTCAAATCGCCATTGTCTCACGTTTGGTCCCTAACAAAATTGTTCCGCCAGAGGCAGAATCCTACCTGATATCGTTATCCTGTATGACTACCCGCCCGGCGGGTATTCGGGGTATCTTATCCCCCAAAGACCAAAAAGTGAAATAATTTTATCCAACTTTTACA
>CAZKAI010000245.1:0-3104 GCA_964550565.1 uncultured Pirellulales bacterium | reverse complement strand
ATATTGCCGAGTTTAGTTCCATCTGTCTTTTTCGTTATTGCTGTCTTAAAGATGATTTGCGATATATTATTCAGTCAAACTCCAACCATGGACAAGGTATGCATGAGCTTCTTTGGGACTATCACACTGATATTAAATGTATATCTTTTTCTGTTTCTCCAACAACGTTTATTTCCAGATTGGTTTTGCTAAGATTAATTTTGTAGTCAATTTGGTTGTTGTGAGGTCAAACAAGGCAAACTAAGCAGACCGTGTTTTGCCAGGCAGGAGTCACAGCATCACCAGCCGGTCAGTAGAGGAAGATATGCGCATGCTGACCGATCTGGGACTGGAAGCGGTTTAAATCGGAATCAAAACTGTTTATATCTCCAATCCGTTTTGACGGTTAAATGTGTTTAAAAGCGGTTTGTTTCCTGTTTTAATTGCTATATCTCTGGCAGAATTACCTGAATTATTTTCAACATCCGGATTCGCTCCGTTATTAAGCAATAATTTCACCATGTCAAGATTCGGATCAATATTCATCACACATCGCCACAACGGTGTATTGCCAAAAATATCTTTTGCTTCAATTGCCGCGTTATTTTCAAGCAATATTTTTACTGCTTCCAGATTTTGAGCATTTGCCGCGTAATGCAACGGAGTCCACTTTTGTTCGTGATCTGCACAATTTACCTGAATTCCATGCCTTATTAATAAATCAATAATCCTGATATCAAGATTATCTATCAAAGCATACATTAACGCATTTCGTCCCACGCTATCTGTTTCATTAATATCAGCAGTTTTTTGGATTAATTCTTTAATCGAACTATAATCGTTACAGAAAGACGCATGACGGAATTTTTCAATCATTTTGACTTCCTTTTGTCATTCATAAACCTGACAGAAAATGCTCGGGCCGCAATCATGTCATAGTAGTTCTCATCCAGTTACCCGCACTGCAAAATCACCCACATGTTATCGAAATTACCCTGCAGCAAATCCTGCTGACGAATCCAGAAATACAGCCGGCCGCAATCCCCCCACATCATGTCGATATCCTCATCGGAATCCACCTGTAATAAAAGCCGCCAATACTGGGCGGTTTCAGCTAATTGGGCAACTCTGGAATCCTGCAAATCAATCGTATTGCCGCAGTAAATTCCATTAAAAGCCAATTGGGTTTCCAGCCGCATCTCGCCCTGAATTTCCGCCGGATGTCCCAATAACCAGTGGCACGGGCCTTCCTGCATCGGCTTCAGCATCTCTGCATAATTCTCCGCCTGCTGTTCTGTAAAACCGATCTCTTCGATATAGACAGGATTGGCCGGCGGCAGAACCAATTGCTGCTCTAAAATAAATTTTCCATCTTGAAATTGCATCACATCTGTGTTTGGGCATTCACGCCGAACCAATTGTTCTGTGGAATCAAAATAGAGTACCTTCCAGCCGCCGCGGTCGTCCGGGTCATAGCCCCATGGCTGTGTCTGGGCATCATAGAAAAAAGATAACAGGCCCTTCCGAGGCAAATCCCGGTTGAAAGGATACTTTGCACTATCCGCAAGGTTGATTTGCAGCAGAAAGGAAAGCGGATTATCCGCCTGGCCGGGCCAGGGTACACCGGCAGGAAAATCGGGATTTCCACCGATTCGTGACTGTCCTGTTTGTTTTTCATCCGCCGGACTTAGATTCGCTTTCAAACGAATGGCCGGCAGCGTGTAATTAAATATTTTATCGGTCAACTTCTCCCCAAATTGAGGGACAAGCTTCATTAACAGTTCTTTCACGAGCTCTTCCATAATAGGCTTCTATTTGTCTGAATTTTGGGTACCATAATCACGCAGCAGTTGAACAATTTTGAGATAACTTTTCTGCTGGTCGATGCTTAAAGATGTGTACGTTTTGTCATTTCGCTGTATCTCGGAATGGACTTTCGCGCCGGCTTCCTCCAGCAGCTTGACGGTCTTGATAAGTCCCGCCCTGAACGCGTTGGACAACGGTGTTATACCCCAACTGTCAGCCGCATTAACATTTGCGCCGGCGGCAATCAGGAGATTGACAATCTCATGATGGTCCAGTGCCGGGCCCAGAGCTGTTAAGCCGGACAGAACCCTGCCATCACAGGAACTAAAACACATGACAACATTCGGATTGGCCCCGGCATCCAGCAGCAATTCAACCATTTCCGTATAACCCCTGGAAGAGGCTACCCATAGAGGAGTAAAGCCTATTTTATTAACCACATTGACATCGGCGCCGGCAGTAATCAGCTCGCGAAGTTCGGCGATATCTTTGGCCTCGAAGGAATCGGCAAGCTCAATCAACCGAATTGTCGCTTGATTACGTTTTGTGTATTCAGGGCCTGTATATTGTTCCAGAAGCGAGACGATTTGGGTACGTTCTTTCGTTTTTGCGATGTCCAGCAATGTCTGGTACCTGCCGTCTGCATAGACCTTGATATCCGCATTGGCCCCGGCTTCCAATAAGAGCTTAACAATCTCCGTCGCTCCATGCTGCGAGGCAATATACAGGGGCGTGTCATCCTTATCCGTAAGGTTCACACAAGCCCCCGCATTCAGCAGGAGTTTGACGAGTTCCGGGTCTTGATTTAATGCTGCGAACCACAGTGGCGTATGCCAGGCACGATTCACCACATTGACATTCGCTCCCGCAGCCAGCAGCAGCCTGACAATCTCAGATTCAAACATCCACGACGCTGCAAACAGCGGGGTCTCGCCGCTATTGTCATAGACATCACCGTCCGCGCCGGCGGCCAGTAATAGTTTGACAATTTCTACATGACCATGAAAAGACGCATCCCATAACGGCGTACGGGAACTTTTGTCTTGTTGATTGACATCCGCCCCTGCGGCCAGCAGAACCTGGACCGCCTCGACGTGGCCCGCCTCGGATGCCATCCGCAGCAGGGTCAGGCCTTCCTCATCCGCCGCGTCGATATCGGCCCCGGTTTGAATCCATGCTCGGATTTCGGAGAGGATTTCATTCCCCTGCTTTATTGCAGGCGAATTGGTCAAAGTTTGTTGAGCTTGTGTAAAAGCCCCACCGTATAAGAACAACAAAACCGGCAATCCAGCCAATCTGCAAAAAGCTCTCTGTGTAGC
>CAZKAI010000244.1:0-3118 GCA_964550565.1 uncultured Pirellulales bacterium | reverse complement strand
CCAATTTCATATTATAAGCAATCGGCAACAGAACACAATAAAAACCCGCTCGTCAATAAGTCCTCATGTCAGCGTTCCCGCTTTCTCTCCTGCCTGAATGACTCCCCTCGTCAAGGCAGGATAGCCGGACGGAGAGGACCATGCCCACGCAGTTCCTGTTATTTTTTAGGGTCAGTGAGTCTGCATATTCGAGGGGATATCCGAATGGATAATGTTATTCAGGCTGATGCAAAATGATAAATAGTCAAAATAGCGCTGAATCGGTTTAAAATCCGAAGGATTTGAAAATAAACCAGATGAAAAGGGATCCGAATCTGAAATGGCTACATACATTTTAGAGTCCAGGAATGACAAAAAAAGAAGGCGTTGCTGTTTTATTGTGAAGTCAAGAATGGCCTGCAATAATTCCGGGCGCAATAAATTTCTTGTCGATTTCACGGAATTCCCATGTGTCACAAAATGCTTTTCAAATTCGCAATGATCTGTTTTTATAATCGGGTCGCAGTCATGCCATTTCTCCATCATTCTTAGAGGAAATGACAGGAAGGGACTTTCCTGAATTTCCATTTTTGGAATCACAACGGTTTTGCCAGCCACCGGTTTATTGAATTCGACAATGAACATCAGCCCGACAAAAATCGATATGCCCCATCCTTCAACATTATTCCTTTGGGCCCGGAGATGGGAGGATGTGATAGGCAATGCATCAATCTTTCCGCAAACAAGATTTTTGCCTTCGTATCGATTATGGATCCTTCTAAATAGGACGCTCTGTCTGAAGAAATATTCGGGGATGCCTCCATGTGGATGATAGGACAAATCGTTATCGACAAATTCAATAAGCCTTTTTAAGATGTTATCCTGATAGTCTTTATGATACTTTTTGGCAAGTCGTTCAACAATCAGAGCCCAGCAATAAGCCAATATCGCAAAGCAAATAATCAGGGGGGCAACAATCATGTCTAAATAGATAAAAAGAATAAAAGAAATAATCCCAACAGCCAACAACAGCACCAGCCCGAACCATACCGACTGATGGATGACCTTCCGACGCTCCCTGTCAAGACTTTTCAAGTTGTTGGCTAAAGCTGTCCTGAAATAATATTTTATTTCTTCTATTGTTTTCATTCTTTGCGGATGTGGGAGCCGCTACGGTTAATTTCCCTTTACTCCAATTTTAAAAACACTGCCCATCGATCTCCATGCAATAAACAGAGACAGCCATGTGGGCCATGCCATATTCTGTTCACTCCACCAGACTGTCTGTATCTGTTAATCCCCTGAAATATTTATTAATCAGGCTCCCTGTCTCAGTTATTACAGTGCAATCAGTTTTAAATAACTGACCCTATTATCACAGCGGCCAGCCGGGGGGACAACGGTCCAGCCAGTATCGGGCCAGAGCAGCCAGATCGGCGGCATTGACATTGGAATCGGAATTTAAATCCGCTGGCGATGAGCCGCTTGTCAGCCAGGCGAGGGCAAAATCGACAAGGTCTGTCAAATTGACCGTACAGCCTGCTTCGGCATTCAGAAAACCGGTGTTGATCGTATAGCCGCCGCCGGCAGCGACGCCGGTGTTGGCAACGGTTGTGGAGCCGTAGAGGGTGTAGGCACCCGACGTGCTGATCTGGAAGCTGTCGGAGGTCGAATAGCTGCGGACCTCATAGTCTGCCCAAACCAGTGGAGTCAATACAAGAAATAGAAGAAGAAATCTCATTTCGGCCTCACTGGGAATAAATGATATCCTCGATGGCAAACGATATTCGTTCTAATATTTTATCCTTTGGGCTGTAAAAAAACTTCCTGACTTCAAAGGGCCAGCATTCGAGCATTTCAATGGCGAACACCAGGTGCCCGCCGGAGTCGTACAGCGGCAGAGCCATCTGCTGGCGCTCCCAGTCATCACCCTGATTAATGGCTTCAAATAAGGTGGCGATATAACTTGAGCCGCTCGAGGCCCTGTAGAAAGACGGCAGCAGGACTTTAAATTCCAAATGATAGCCTATCGGATCCTGGACCTCAATGATCTCCCATCCAAGATTTGTGAAGGATTCGAATCTTTCCTCCCGAGAGGAGAGCATGAGCGTGGTTGGCAGACTGACAGTGGGCACAGGCGGCCTTTCCCATTCCACGTGTGCCCCGCTTTCACCCAGCCACATTATGTCAAAGCCAAAGGTAATCTTTTCGACGACGGATTTGGCGTTGGTCTGGTCATCTGCTTCCAGGAGAAGCTGCTTTGGATAAATGCCTGCGAAATGCCATGCATCAATCGCCCGGCCTGTGCGTGTGTCAATGATGTATAGATCGCAATCGGCTTTAGCGGATTTCTGCCCTATCAGTTCGTCTTTCCATCGCCAGAAGTCGCGGTCGCTTGTGGCGTATCGCACCAGTTTGAAGGTACGGAAAGTCGGCTGTCCCGGGAGCCAGCGGGTTCGACCCGTGCCGGGATCTACATAGGATACTTTTTGAATTTGGGGTGCAAAGTCGTCTATCCGGTCGAAAAAATAGGTGCCGCGGTCTTCTACATCGAGCCTGACAACCTGATTGATCATGGGCAAATCCTCGGCCAGGGCCTGTGCTTTCTGTGCATAGAGGGCGATGGGCGTCGGGGTCAATTCCTGGCGCGGAGTCAGGAGCGCCGGAGTTTCCGCAGTATTGTATTTTTTGATAGTGATTTCGAGCCAGATGCGGATGCCGCGGGGGATATTGGGGCCAAAGTCAAGCAACTGCTGGAAATAGCCGTTTGTCACGGCGGCTTGCGACACAGAAACTGTTGAACCTACCTGGGTGCCCCCGGTAACCGAGTCGAAAGCTTTGAATGTCATTGTGTACAGGCCGTCAACGGGGTCACCGGAATTGAACAGACGACCCTGATAAGTAAATGCGACCGGCGCGGCACTTGAAGCAAAAAGACTATCGACAAGGAATATTAACGCAATAGCAAAAATAATCTTTTTCACAATCTCTCTCCTTTATATGTCTTTATTATACATTATGCAGGGAATATTTGCAACTTTTTTTGGAGTATTCATGCAATTTTGGGTGCTTCCAAGTTAATAGTATCGCCCCTGAAATATAATCATAAGTATTTGTTGAGTATAGAGTTGCAATTATT
>CAZKAI010000243.1:0-3147 GCA_964550565.1 uncultured Pirellulales bacterium | reverse complement strand
CGACGAAACCGCCAAGATTATCAAGGTCATCGATGAAATCGCGTTCCAGACCAATTTGTTGGCTCTCAATGCTGCGGTCGAAGCGGCACGGGCCGGGGAAGCGGGCAAGGGATTTGCGGTCGTGGCCGAAGAAGTGCGAAATCTGGCCATGCGGTCAGCGGAAGCAGCGAAAAATACCTCGAATCTGATTGAGCAGTCCGTCAATAACAGCCGCAATGGCGTCCAGATTTGCGGCGAAGTAAAAGCAGCTCTGGATGAAATCGTCGGCGGGATTGCAAAGACAACCGATTTAGTCGGTGAAATTGCTGCTGCCAGCAAGGAGCAGGCTCAGGGCGTAGATCAAATTAACACCGCAGTCTCGCAGATGGATAAGGTGACTCAGCAGAATGCTGCCAACGCCGAAGAATCGGCCAGTGCTTCCCAGGAGCTGTCCGCTCAGGCTGAGTCGATGAATCAAGTCGTGAATCAATTGGTCATTCTGGTTAATGGTGCCTCCGCAGTTACCGGACGTAATCGTTCCGATTTATCAGTTAAGTCACACCATAAACAAACCGAAAAGAAACAACATCTGACTCACATGGATCAGGCTTTTCACGCGATTGCAGCAGAGTCGTCAGAGAAAACCGGGAGTTCCCTGCGTTCGCCCGGCGGCAAAAACAACGTGGTTCAGCAATTGCCGCTGGATGAACATGAGTTCTCGGACTTTACCAACTAAATAAAACGAACCGGCTCGTCAAAAAAGGGGTCCTTTTTGGATGGGCAATACTGTAACCTTGTTCCAGGAGAACAATTATGGCAACAGCATTAGCTACCGAAACAAGAGCCAAAGAAGGCAAATACCTGACTTTTGCTCTGGCCAGGGAAGAGTATGGCATCGAGATTCTGAAGGTGCGCGAGATTATCGGCTATATGTCGATTACCGCCGTACCGCGTATGCCGGTCTTTGTCAAGGGGGTCATCAATCTGCGCGGACAGGTTATTCCGGTCATTGACCTGCGCTGCCGGTTTGATATGGAAACCAAGGAAATTACCGACCAGACCTGTATTATTGTGGTGGATATCAGCCACGAAGGGCGTTCATTCAACGCAGGTCTGATTGTGGACCGGGTTCAGGAAGTACTGGATATAGGTCAGGAAAACATTGATGATGCACCGCAATTCGGAACGGATGTCAATACCGATTTTATTCTCGGTATCGGCAAGGCCGGCAGTTCCATCAAGATTCTGCTGGATATCGACCGTGTTCTGGAAGGCATGGGCACATTGATGGCGGGGCAGCAATAGCCCGCTTGTGCTGATAACGGAACGGTTGGGGTCCAACACGAGAAACCGCCCCCAGTTTAGCGCAGGCCTATCCCATTTGCCAGACAACGACGGAAAAGTCCGTCATTGCGTTATACTATATTTTTTGGGAGAGCCTTATGTACGCAAGTATGAAACTGAGGACGAAACTGCTGATTACAGGGACTGTATTGACGGTCGTGCCGCTGCTGGTTGCAGGGGCAGTCACATTGTACCAGAACAACCGCATGATTGCCTTTGCCTCTGAACAGGCGGATATTGCGGCCCGAACCGATTTGGACCATATCGCAGAAAATGTGTACGCCATGTGTCAGGCCCAGCAGGAATCGATTGAACAGAACCTCAAATCCTGCCTGAATGTCGCCAAAGAGACGCTCAATCAGACAGGGCCGATTGGCCTGTCTTCGGAAACAGTAACATGGAACTGCATCAATCAAAACAATAAAGCATCGCAGACGGTAACACTGCCCAGGATGATGGTCGGCCAGACCTGGCTGGGGCAGAATGCAGAGATCAAGGAATCGTCGCCTGTGGTGGATAAAGTGAAAAATCTGGTCGGTGGAACCTGCACCATTTTCCAGCGCATGAACGATGCGGGGGATATGCTGCGGGTTTGCACCAACGTGGAGACCCTCGAGGGCAAACGGGCTATCGGTACGTTTATCCCGCGCACGCAGCCTGACGGGACACCGAATCCGGTTGCTACCACGCTGGCGGAAGGGAAATCCTACGTCGGACGGGCTTTTGTGGTCAATAAGTGGTATATCACCGCTTATGAGCCGCTGTTTGATGAATCGAAAAAAGTCATCGGCGCCCTGTATTTCGGCATCCCGCAGGAAAGTGTTGCCTCGCTTCGCAAAGCCATTATGGATGTTCAGGTCGGCAAAACCGGCTACATCTTTGTCCTCGACAGCAAGGGCAATTATGTGATCTCCAAAGACGGCAAACGCGATGGAGAGAATATCTGGGAAGCCAAGGATGCCGATGGAACGTCATTCATTCAGGAAATCTGTACCAAAGCTATGGCGCTCAAATCCGGTCAAATTGCTGAACAGCAGTATCCCTGGAAGAATGCCGGAGATACAGAGTCTCGCATGAAAATCGCCCGTATCGCTTATTTCGGGCCCTGGGACTGGGTTATCGGCGTCAGCTCGTATATGGACGAATTCCAGGAAGGCCAGGCCCAGATGCAGCAAGCCGGACATGCGGCCAGTATCCAACTGGGTATCCTGATGCTCATATCATGTGCTGCAGCTCTTGTCTGCTGGCTGATGGTTGCCGGCAAACTGACCGGGAAATTAAATTCCATCGTCGGGCAACTGGCCGAAGGTTCCGACCAACTGGCCAGTGCCTCCGAACAGATTTCCTCCGCATCGCAGTCGCTGGCGCAGGGCGCCACCGAACAGGCTGCCGGCCTGGAAGAAACCTCCTCTAGCCTTGAAGAAATGTCGTCGATGACCAAACAGAATGCCGCCAACGCCACCCAGGCCAACACCCTGGCCGCCGAGGCACGCAAGGCTGCCAACAACGGAACCGATTCAATGAAGCGGATGGCCAACGCCATTAATGATATCCGCAAAAGTTCGGACGAAACCGCCAAGATTATCAAGGTCATCGATGAAATCGCCTTCCAGACCAACCTGCTGGCCCTGAATGCTGCCGTCGAAGCCGCTCGCGCCGGAGAAGCCGGCAAGGGCTTTGCCGTGGTTGCCGAGGAAGTGCGCAATCTGGCCATGCGGTCGGCCGAAGCTGCCAAAAACACAACCAACCTGATTGAGCAGTCGGTCAACAACAGCCGCAACGGGGTCCAGATTTGCAATGAGGTCCAGAAAGTCCTGGATGAAA
>CAZKAI010000242.1:0-3157 GCA_964550565.1 uncultured Pirellulales bacterium | reverse complement strand
CTTTGCAGCCTTTGCGGAGGACGGCTTCGTGGACATGATGGCCCCACATGCCCTGGCCGCCGAAACTGGGGAGCAAAGCGGGGTGGATATTCATGACGCGGTTTTCGTAGCGGGCGGGGATATGCCACAGGCACAGCCAGCCGGCCTGGACGACCAGCTCCACGCCGGCGGCGTCGAGGGTTTGTGCTATTTGCGTGCTGAACCGGTCGATGTCGGGGTAGTCTTTGACCCGGATGATGGCCGGCTCAAAACCGAGCTTGCGGGCCAATTCAACGCCTTTGATTTCGCGTCGGGAACAGATGACGCAGGCAATCTCGGCGGAGAGTTTGCCGGCCCTGATCAGTTTATCGAGATTTTCCATGGTCCGGCCCCCGCCGCTGATGAGCACGCCCAGACGGACGGGCTTGACTGCGGAGGCAGTATCCACAGACAACTCGACATCCTGCCGGGCATCCATGGCACGATTGGCCAGGGCATCGGCTTCTTTATTCTGTTCACGGGGGATATGGCGGGCCTGCCAGGATTGAAAACCGGCAAGCCGTTCCATGACCTGACAGAACAGTTCGCGGAGATTGTCGCTTTTGACTTTGTACTGGCCGTGAATCTGGCGGATAATCAGTTCGCTGTCGCTGAGCAATTCAATCTGCACAGCGCCGGCGGTTTTGGCGGCTTCGAGGCCGCGGAGAATGCCGTTGTATTCGGCGATATTATTGGTGGTCTGGTTGAGGAAAAATGCCTTGCCGCCGATGGTGCTGCCGGCGGCGTTTTTGAGAATATAAGCGGCTGCGGCCAGGCCGGGATTTCCGCGACTGCCTCCATCGGTATAGACTGTCATCTTTGTCACGGCAGGCCGCTCCTGTACTGCGATAGGTTATTCGCCTGAATCTTCGAGGACCAGAATGCGTGTGCAGTTGGAGCACCGCATGATTTCGTCCCTGTTGGACAGGACATTGACGATTTCGGCAGGGATACCCATAAAACAGCCGCCGCAGCTATAGTTTACGGCATTTTCATCGGTCTGTTCCACTGTGGCGGTTGCTTCGCCATCGTAGGTTTCGGCGACGCGTTTGAAAATCTGCAGGACTTCGACGGGAACCTTTTGAGCCATCAGGTCCCATTCTTTCTGGATGACGCTGACTTCTTTTTCGAGTTCCAGAGTTTTGCCTTCGGATTCGGAGCGTGTCTGTTCGAGTTTGATTCTCTGGTCTTCGATCTGCTTTTGAATGTCCAGACACTGGGCCTGGTCGGCTTCAATATTTTTCATCAGCTCCAGAATCTGGGCTTCGAGTTTGGAGTCATCCGCTTTGGAGGTATTGAGTTCGGTGAGAATGGCCGAATATTCTTTATTGGTGCGGGCGGTGTTCAAAGCGGAGCGAAGTTTGGTTAAATGCTCATCTCTTGATCGGAGTTCCAGTTCCAGTCGATCCGCCTGAATGCGGGTCAGTTTAATTTCCTCGTGTTTGGCCTCGAGGCCGCTTTGCAAAGTGCGAAGCTGATTTTCCTGAAAGAGCACACTTCTTCGGCAACGTGTCAGTTTATTTTGAACCGCACGCAGCCTGTTTTCTACCCGCTGCAGTTTAATTAAACCACGCAGTACTGGTCCCATCGAATATCCTTTTTAACTTGTGAATGTCGCGCCATATCTTATAAACAAATTATTATGACGAAAAACAGCCCCCCTGCAAGATAAATTTTGGGATATTTTTAGTGAAGACCTTTTAAGGTATAGCGACACTTAACATCTTTTTTTCTTGATTACAGCCTAAAAACCGCATTTTTGAGATAATTAAGTGATTTTATTACCTTCGGTCAGATTTGATTTTTTTATTCTATAGTATTGGATAACACAAATACACTTCTATTGTTTTGCATTAGAAACTGTCCCGGCACAGAACTATTAGAGCCGATGCGATTGCCCAGATAGGGGGTTTCTTTTTTGACGGCGGCGCATATAATAGCGGCCTATGCGCGACTTATTAAAACAACTGATACGAACGGCACCGACATCGGATCAAGGTGAAATTGAAACGGCACAGGTATTGCGGCAATTTCTGAGTCCTCTGGGGATTGACTGCGAAATCGACTGCTGGGATGACAAGAACGCCAACTTTACGGCACGCATTACGGGAAGCGGCAGCAAACCCGCCCTGCTGTTTGCCGGACATCTGGATGTGGTGCCGCAGGGGCAGGAGACGTGGGCGTTTCCGGCCTTTGAAGGGATTGAACAGGATGGGAAAATACTGGGACGCGGGGCGACGGATATGCTGGGTGGGATTGCGGCGGTCGCTGCG
The DNA here is from genome assembly GCA_964550565.1 of uncultured Pirellulales bacterium. Lineage (GTDB taxonomy): Bacteria > Planctomycetota > Phycisphaerae > Sedimentisphaerales > Anaerohalosphaeraceae > Anaeroglomus. Next base: position 866 of record CAZKAI010000242.1, on the reverse strand, counting down.
GCGGTGGCCGAGATTCACAACGAGGCCGGCAGCCTTGCGGGGGATTTGATTTTCAGCGGGACTGCCGCGGAGGAAACCACCAGCGTCGGCGTCAAGCGATTTGTGCGCGATGTGGAGACGACGATCGGGCCGCTGGCGGGGATTATTGTGCCGGAGCCGACGGGAATGCACATCATGCGGGCCCATCGAGGGATTTTATGGCTGAAGATCACGACCGTCGGCAAGACCGCCCACGGGTCGATGCCGCACCTGGGGATTAATGCCATCGAAAAGATGGTGACGCTGATACAGAAGCTCCGCGAACACAAGATTAATTATCCTGTGCATCCGCTGCTGGGCGGGTGCAGCATGAGCATCAACCAGATTGAAGGCGGACAGGCGCCGAATATCGTGCCGGATCAGTGTTCGATTCGGGTGGATATCCGCACGCTGCCGGGACAGGCGCATAATGTAGTTATTCAAGATATCGAACGGCTCATGGAACAGCTTAAGCGGCATGACAAGGATTTCGATGCGTCGATTTCGGTGGTGCGTTCAGTGCCGGCGCTGGAGACGGACGCGGATAATCCTTTCCTCAAACAGGTCTGCAAGGCATTAGGAACAGACGAGGTCCGTGCGGTTGGGTTTACCACCGACGGGCCGTGGCTGACACGGCTCAATGCGCCGGTGATTATCCTGGGGCCGGGGGATCCGGGGATGTGTCACAAGCCCAATGAGTTTATCGCCACCGATCAGCTTGAGCTGGCCAAAGAGACGTATAAACGGATTATTCGGGAAGTGCTCGGATAATCGGTTTTATTTGATGTCGATGACGTAGTTTTTCTCGAAGACCGACAGGAAATCATAGACCTCGTCGAAGTCTTCGA
>CAZKAI010000241.1:0-3239 GCA_964550565.1 uncultured Pirellulales bacterium | reverse complement strand
GATCTGGCCATCCTGTCCGCCGCATGGGCCAGCGACAGCCAATCCGCAGCCGACACCAACGCCGACGGCGCCATCGATACCACAGACCTCGCCATCCTCGCCGACGCCTGGCTCCAGGGAACCGACTAATTCCCCATTTTTCTATTTTCCATTCTCAATTGCACCCCCATCACCCTATGCCCGCCTGACATGTATTCTTGTATTCCTGTATACCTGTATACCTACATATCTATATACTTTTATCCTGTTATTCCTGTAAATCCTGTCAAAAAAATAATTCTGCAAAACAAACCCAATTTCAAAGTAGCCCAAGCCTCCGTGCTTGGGGTAAATCAGTCTCCGCCCCCAGCGGATTCCTCACTTTTGCCCTTTCCCCTTTACCTTTTTCTTGTTTACCAAACGAACCCAAATTCCCACCTCCCCGCCCCCCGGCCGGTTAAAGAATTCGTAACCCTTTGTCGAAAAATAGCTTATCGTCTCTATACTGCATGACATGTGAGGTTTTTATATTGTCCGGCCGGGTGGTCTGAGATATACTGCCCCAAATTGCTCGGAAAAGATGGAACGATCCAGCCTTGACGGCGGTCTTTAGTTATATCTTGAATTGAATAGGAATATTAAAATCCAGAGAACGTAGCACTCTATGATTCCAATACGAACCAGTATCAGCCCGCGGCATACCCCCTATGCCAACTATATGCTGATTGCCGCCAATGTCTTCATCTTCCTGCTGACCTTCTGGCCGCATGAAGTATTCATCTACGGCCAGCGCATCCTTGAGCCCCTGCGTCCTGCTGCCCAGCAGTTCATGCTCACCCCCGACCGACCCTATATCTGGCAATTCGTCACCTACGCCTTTCTGCATGGCGGCTGGATGCACATTATCGGCAATATGTACTTCCTGTTCATGTTCGGCAACAACGTCAACGACCGGCTGGGCAATGTAGGGTACCTGTGCTTCTACTTTGCCGGGGCGGTCTTTTCGGGCATCGGCCATTCCCTGCTGCACACCAGCCCTGTACTGGGAGCCAGCGGAGCCGTAGCCGCAGTCACCGGGGCCTATCTGGTCTTATTCCCAAATACGCTGATTACCGTCTTCTTTATGTTCTTTTACTTCTGGGATACCTTCGAGATACGCGCCTTATATTTCATCGCTTTCAAGCTGATTGTCTGGGACAATATCTTCGAGCCCAAATTCTCCTCCCAGGCTATCGCTTACGACGCCCATCTGGCGGGCTATTTCTTTGGAATCCTGGCGATACTGGCCCTGCTGAGTGTCCGGCTCATCGACTCCGGCGGCGTGGATATGTGGTCGATGCTCCGACAGTGGAACCGCAGGCGGGTCTTCAAAGATGCTGTTTCGGATGGCTACGACCCGTTCAGCCCCCGACTTCGCAAACCCGTCAACGCCCAGGTTAAAACCGCTCACGAAGCCGAAGACAGCCCTGAAATCGACTATTATCGCGAACAAATATCCTCATCGATAGCGTATAAAAATATCGCGCAGGCCGCGGAGTTGTATGAAGAATTGCTTGAGGTGGATCCCAAACAAACCCTCGGGCGCCAGCAGCAGCTTGATGTGGCCAATCAGTTGATGTCCGCCGGACGGTGGAACCCGGCAGCACAGGCCTATGAGAATTTTATGACGAATTACCCAGGTTACGAGTATATTGAGCAGGTTCAACTCATGCTCGGATTGCTCTATACCCGATATATTCAGAAGGCGGACAGGGCAAAGGAGCTGCTCCAGACGGCTCAGCAAAAACTGTCGCAGCCTGACCAAATCCGGATGTGCAAGGACCTGTTAACCGAATTGCTCCGGCAGCCGGATGCATGAAAAACGTTGACATCCTTGCGGGATGGTGCTAATTTGAATTAAACGGATACTGGAAACAGATTATCCTGAATTGGCGATAAAATAGATAATATGGAGAATGTACTATGCGTATGATGAAAAATGGACTTTTCGCAGCCATAATTTTAACCTGCTGTGCCGTGGTCTGGGCAACCGAAACACTCACCCCGGCCCAACCAGCACCCGCCCAGCCTGCCGCAGCGACTCCGGCTCCCGCTCAGCCGGCGCCGGCTCAACCTGCCGTGGAAGCCGCACCCGCTGTTGTACAGCCTGCAGTTGTGCAGTTTCCCTATATGGCCGAAGTCATCGGCACCGAAGTCTATGTTCGCAGCGGTCCGGGCACGGCCTATTATCACTGCGGCAAGCTTAACGCCCCACAGCGTGTGACCGTAGCTGCCGCCGAAGCCAACAACTGGTTTAAGATTCTGCCGCCTCCGGGCAGCTTTTCCTGGATTTCCAAGAAGTACGTCACCGTCGATCCGACCCAGCCCACCAAAGGCACTGTGACCGATGATGTGGTCCGCGTCTGGGCAGGTTCGGACTTTGTCGAACCCATGCGGTCGTCAAGCCTGCAGACCAAGCTGAATAAGGGTGCCTCGGTGGAAATCGTGGGCAGCCCTGCCGGCGAAGGCGACTATTATAAGATTACCCCTCCAGCCGGCGCGTTCCTGTATGTCAGCGGTGAAAGCCTCAAGCCCATCCTGCCGGAAGTGAAGAAAGAAGAACCCAAAAAGGAAGAGCCTGCCGAAGCCGTCAAGACAGAGGTCAAGGAAGGCGAAGCCAAGCTGCCCGATGTGGTCACTGAAGTCAAACCGGAAGCTGCTACCGAAGAACCCAAGAAAGAAGAGCCCAAGCCGGTCGTGCCCGCTCGTCCTGCGATGGAACAGACCTATCTGAAGCAGTGCTACGACCTGTCGGCCAAGCTGGATGAAGAAATCAAGAAGCCTGTTCCCGACCAGAAGTATGATGAGTACAAGAAAGTCCTGGAGCCGATGCTGGCCGATCCGAATGAGGCCGGGATTGCCGCTCAGTATGCCAAGTATCTGTCGGACCGCATCACGCGGTATGAACTGGCTATCTCAGCCGGCGACCAGATGAAGCAGCAGGATCAGAAGATGGCCGAGATTCGCAAGCAAATCGACGAAGCCCGCAAGGCACAGCTTGAAAAGATCGCCAAGCAGTATGAACAGTATGTGATGACCGGCATCCTGAAACAGTCCTATGTCTATAGCGGCAAAACCGCCCAGAAGCGGTTTCTGCTGACCAATGATCAGGGACGCGTGATTGCCTATGTGGTGCCCAGCGAAGCGGGTGTCGAGGCCAAGGCCGAAAGCCTGTTCAACAAGAAAGTCGGCGTCATGGGCCGCTTCGTCAACAGCCCCAA
>CAZKAI010000240.1:0-3258 GCA_964550565.1 uncultured Pirellulales bacterium | reverse complement strand
CGGGGGCTTTCCTGTGCCGCGCCGCCAATCCGTGCCTTCGATGTCCTCAAGCCGGTCCATGTTACGGACCTCAGTCCCGGCGTCAAGATTTATGACCTCGGACAGAATGCCTCGATGATGCCTCGTATGACAGTCACTGGCCCGGCTGGTGCGACCGTCAAGGTCATCCCCTCTGAACTGATACGCCCCAACGGCGATATTGAAGATGTCGCCTGCGGCGGCAATTCCTATCTGACTTACACCCACGATGGCGGTCCGGCCCGAACATGGCAGCCGACCTTCTATTATCGCGGTGCCCGCTACCTGCGGGTTGAATGTTCCAAAGATGCCCAGCTTGAGTCCATCGAAGGTGTAGTTGTCCATTCTTCGTCCACCCCCGTCGGCGAATTTGCCTGCTCCAACGATTTATTCAATCGTATCCACACGCTCATCCGCTGGGCCCAGCGCAGCAATCTGGTCAGCGTGATCACCGACTGTCCGCACCGCGAAAAGCTCGGCTGGCTGGAGCAGTACCATCTCAACGGCCCCTCCCTCCGCTACGAATTCGACCTGGCGGCCTTGTTCACCAAAGGCATGAATGACATGGCCGACTCCCAGCTCGAAAACGGTCTGATGCCCAATATCGCCCCCGAATACGTCATCTTCCCGCAGGGCGGAGACACCCAATTCCGCGAATCGGTCGAATGGGGCGGCGCCCTCATCGAGGTCCCCTGGCAGCAGTACCTCTGGTCGGGCGATATCGAACTGATGCGTCGCTTTTACGGCCCGATGAAACGCTATTTTGATTATCTGGGTACCTTTGCCCCCGATGGTATTCTTTCGATTCGGGGAAGCCTGGGCGACTGGTATGACATCGGCCCCGGCGGCCCGGGCAAATCACAGCTTACGCCGGTGGATTTAACGGCCACCGCTATTTACTATGAATGTGCCGGTATCCTGTCCCGCGCGGCAAAGTTGCTGGGCAACAATGACGATGCCGCCGCCTTTACCCGCCGTGCCGAGGTCATCCGAGCCGCCTATAACAAAAAATACTTCAACCCCCAGACCGGTCAGTACGCCACGGGTTCCCAGACTGCCAATGCCATGTCGCTGGTCACAGGGCTTGTCGAGGAGGCCAACCGTCAATCCGTCCTCAATGCCATCGTCAGCGATGTGCAAGCCCGCGGCCTGACGTCCGGCGATGTCGGCTACCGCTACCTGCTGCGTGCCCTGGCCGACGGCGGCCGGTCGGATGTGATTTATCAGATGAATAACCAGTCCGAAAAGCCCGGCTACGGCTATCAGTTGAAAATGGGGGCGACCAGTTTGACCGAGGCCTGGGATGCCGGCCGCGCCTCCTCGCAGAATCACTTCATGCTCGGCCAGATTATGGAATGGTTCTATCACGACCTTGCCGGCATCCAGCCGGACCCCGCCGCCCCCGGCTTTAAAAACATTATCATCAGGCCCGCCATCCTCAAAGACCTCCAATTGGTCAAAGCCGCCTATGAGTCCGTATATGGCCGCATCGAAAGCCACTGGACCTGCAAGGACGATACCCTGACCTTAAACGTCACCATCCCGGCCAACACCACTGCCCTGGTCTATGTCCCCGCCCGTGATGCCGCCGCCGTCAACGAAGCAGGGCAGTCCGCAACACAATCGTCCGGCGCCGTCTTTGTCCGCAGCGAAGGCCACTGCCTAGTCTATAAAATCCAATCAGGCAGCTATTCCTTCACCGCCTTACTGCCGAAATAAACTGTACAGACTTTGTTGTGGACATAAATGATATTTATTATAGAAGGTTTCATAAATGGATTATTCACTATACAAATTTTTGGAAGAATTGAGTCAACATCACTTGTACTTTACAGTTGCCTCGCAAGAATCTGACTCTATTATCGTTGGAGTCGATGTTCCGGGGCAGCATTGGAAAATAGAATTTCTGGCATCCGGCAAGATAAAAACGGAGATATTTAAAAGCAACGAAGAATCTTTTGGCGAGGAAGAAAAATTAATCGATTTGCAAAAAATGTTAAACATAAGTATTGATGGCATCTTGAAATCGCACGGTGGGCTGGAAAAATTATTTGCGATGCTCAATCAGTTGCATCACGTTAAAAAGAATATTTTTATGGCCATGCACCGAGAAGACGATTGTCCTGTCATGGTTAAGGTGGAGGTTTCAGGCCAATATTGGGAAGTCGAAATCTTCGAATCTGGCGAAGTCCAAATTGAAGTATTTGTCAGCGATGGCAAAATCTATGATCAGGGCATACTGCCTGAACTCATAAAAGAGTTTGCTGATTGAAGCAGGCAGGGTGGACCCTGCCCACGCGGTATTTATACTGATCCTGCTTGAAATTTCCCGTTTCGTCGCGGCTAAGTACAGTAGCTTCAACCACGTGCTTCTTTTGCTCGCGGAATAATCATACCCGTTGGGTATAATTTCCAAATGGAAAATCGAAAATGGAAAATTGTAAATTTCCGTTTCCAGTCCCGCAGGGGTTGAATCTTGCCCGACCGCGATATCAACTACAGTGTCACTTACGCCTGTAAATTCTTTGCCGCAAAGTCCCAATTCAGCAATTTGGCAATCACCGCCGCGACATGATCGGCCCGCCGATTCTGATAATCCAGATAATAGGCATGTTCCCACACATCAATCGTCAGCAGGGGCTTAGCACCCTGCGTCAGCGGTGTTTCGGCATTAGACGTCTTGACAATTTTGAGCCGTCCATTTTCGGAGACCAGCCATGCCCACCCGCTGGCAAACTGTGTCACCGCGGCATCTGCGAGAGCCTTGGTGCACGCTTCAACGCTGCCGAAGTCAGCCTCGATTTTGGATCGCAGCTCCGCCGGAACCTCGCAGCCGCCGGGCTTGAGACTCTTCCAGTAAAAGGTATGATTCCATGCCTGTGCGGCATTGTTGAACAATCCCGCCGTTTCGGCCTTGCCCGCCGTTTCACGCACGATCTGTTCCAGCGGCATCTTCGCATACGGCGTATTTTCGATCAGTCGATTCAGATTGTTCAAGTACCCCCGGTGATGCTTGTCATAATGAAAACTCAGCGTGCGGGCCGAAATCACCGGCTCCAGGGCATCCTCGGCAAACGGCAAGGGCTCCAGCACAAACGGCGCCGTCGCCGCTTCGCCTCCAGCCGCGGTCCCTCCGCTTATAGCCATTGCAGCACCGGCGGTGATGGATGCGGCAATAAATTCACGACGATTCAGCTCAGATTTGGATTGTTTTTCATTCCTATCCATGGTTTTCTCCTG
>CAZKAI010000239.1:0-3278 GCA_964550565.1 uncultured Pirellulales bacterium | reverse complement strand
AGTTCAACAACATACTCAAAATCGTCGGACTCCAGCCCCTTGCGGATACGTTTGTCAAATTCCCGCAGTTCCTGGTCGCTGTAAGTATTGTCGATACTGAGCATCGGTACGCTGTGCTGAACCTGGGCAAAGCCTTCGATGGGGCGTTCCGAGACACGCTGGGTAGGGGAATCCACAGTGATGAATTCCGGATGTTGGGTCTCGAGTTGCTTGAGTTCGGCGAATAACGTATCGTACTGCTGGTCGGAAATCTCCGGCTGGTTCAACACATAATACAGGTAGTCGTGCCGGCGAAGGGTCGCACGTAGCAACTCAATCTGTTCTTTGACCTTTGTTTTCATAGTGGAGTAGTATTGTCTTGTAATATAAACACAGTTTTTGTGCTCGATTCAAGCGGTCAATTATACCTGAATTGACGTTCTGTTACAGCCTTTTCTTGATAGGAATTGAGACTTCAGACAAATGGGGTCTTGCCTCCGACGAGAAATTCGATATACTACAAAATTCTATCAAGATAGATAAGATAAAGGATTATATATGGATTATTTCGGATATAAACAAGGTAAATTGTTCGCGGAAAATGTGGCTGTCGAAAAAATCGCCGAAGCGGTCGGCACGCCGGTCTATATCTACAGCAAGGCGACCTTTCTGGGCCATTTCAATCGACTCAAGGAAGCGTTTTCAGGGCTGGATACGCTGATTTGCTATTCGATCAAAGCCTGCTCCAACATTAATATCCTCAAGGTGCTTGCGGAGGCCGGCAGCGGCTTTGATATTGTCAGCGGCGGCGAGTTGTTCCGAGCCAGACAAACCGGTATTGATACAACGAAAATCGTCTATGCGGGTGTTGGCAAGACCGACAAGGAAATCGTCGAGGCTCTGAATGCCCCGATAGGGTATTTTAATATCGAGTCCGAGGCGGAACTGGAAAATCTGATTACCATTTCCCGTAACCTTGGCAAAACCCCCAAAGCGGCGCTGCGGGTTAATCCCGATGTGGACCCCCGCACACATACCTATACCACGACCGGCAAAAAAGAATCCAAGTTCGGTGTGGATATTGAACGCGCCCGGCAGGTTTTCAATAAATACGGCAAGAACGGCACGGTTCAGCTTTGTGCAGTCCATGTGCATCTGGGTTCGGCGGGCAAGTCCGTGCAGCCCTATGCCGAGGCTTTGCAAAAGACGGTTAAATTGATTGATGAACTGCGGGCGGATGGATTTACCATCGAGGCCCTCGATATGGGCGGCGGCTATGGCGCCGATTATGAAACATCAACCGCGCCTTCGGCCAGCGACTACGCCGGCGTGATTGTCCCGCTGATTAAAGGCAAGGGGCTGAAGTTAATTCTGGAGCCCGGCGCCAGTATCGCGGCCAACTCCGCCATCCTGCTGACACGGGTCTTGTATCTGAAGCAGGGCGGCAAGAAGAAATTTGTGATTGTCGATGCGGGCATGAATGACCTGATTCGTCCGCCGCTGTATGATGCGTTCCATTTTATCTGGCCTGCACAGGTGGATCCATCCCTGGTACCGCCCAAGAAATTCCGCCATCTGAATCCGGAAGGCTGTGAGCAGGTGGATGTGGTTGGGCCGATCTGCGAAGGTGCGGATTTCTTTGCCAAGGAGCGGCCGCTGCCGGCGGTCAAACGCGGCGACCTGATTTCGATTTTCACGGCCGGGGCTTACGGTTATACCATGAGCAGCAATTACAATGCCCGACCGCTGCTGCCGGAAGTGCTGGTGGATGGCGATCAATTTACCGTGATTCGCCGTCGTCAGACGTATGAAGACCTGATTGCCCACGAAAAATAATCAACAGGCATTTCCAGGTACGACTCAGACGCTCGGCAGCGTCATGTCAAAATAATGCCGGGCGTTGTTATAGCAGACATTTTCGATCATCTGGCCGAGCCATTTCTTATCGTTCGGCCAGAATCCTTTTTCCACTTCCTCCCCCAGCAGGTTACAGAGGATTCGGCGGAAATATTCGTGCCGGGAGTACGACAGGAAACTGCGGGAATCCGTCAGCATTCCGACGAAACGGCTCAAGAGACCCAAATTGGACAGGGTGTTTATCTGCTTGATCATGCCGTCCATTTGGTCAAGGAACCACCAGCCCGAGCCAAACTGCATCTTGCCGGGGCAGGAACCGTCCTGGAAATTGCCCAGCATGGTAGCCATGACCTCGTTATCCTTGGGGTTGATGTTATATAGGATAGTCCTGCACAGGTTGTTGCGGCTGTCAAGCCGGTCAAAGAGCTTGACCATAGGAGCGGCCAGATTAAAATCACCAATCGAATCAAATCCCGTATCCGGCCCGAGTTTGGCGAACATCCGGCTGTTATTGTTGCGAAGGACGCCCAGATGGAATTGCTGGGCCCAGCCTTTTTCGGCATTCATCAGGCATAACTCATACAGCATGGCGGACTTGAACAGTTCGACCTGCTGAACGGTGATTGGCTTGCCGCTGCGGACTTTGTTGAAGATGTCTTTGATCTCCGCCTCGGTATAGTCGGCTGCGTACATTTTATCGAGGCCGTGGTCGGAAACACGGCAGCCATTGGCGTGGAAGTATTCCTGACGCTTGCGTATGGCCGACAGGAAGCTGTCAAAGTCCTTAATGTGGGTATTCGTCAAGCCTGCCAGCTTGTCTGTCCAGCTATTGAACAGGGCGGGATTATCCACGGCCATCGCTTTATCCGGCCGCCATGCGGTGTGGACGGCGATTTCAAAACCGCTTTTGCGGATGGCCAGATGATAATCAAGCGTATCGGTGGGGTCTTCGGTGGTACAGACCAGCTTGACATTCCAGCTTCGCATGATATTGCGGGCACTGAAAGCAGTCGTCTGGAGCTTCTCGCCGCAGGTGTCATAGATGGCTCTGGCGGTGTCCGAATTCAGGACTTTGTCGGTGATGCCGAATGGTTTTTTCAGCTCCAGATGCGTCCAGTGATACAGCGGATTGCGGAGACAGTAAGGCACCGTCTCGGCCCATTTCTGGAATTTCTCAAAATCCGAAGCAGGGCCGGTGATGTATTTCTCATCAATGCCGTTGGTACGCATGGCCCGCCATTTATAATGATCTCCGGCCAGCCAGATTGCCGTCAGATTTTCAAATTGCTTGTCTTCGGCAATCTGAGCTGCGGGCAAATGACAATGGTAATCATAAATCGGCATTTTTTTCGCATGTTCGTGATAGAGATACTCCGCCGTTTCATTGTGCAGAAGAAAATCATCATGCATATAGGTCATTATCATGCTCCGCAATGGGCTAT
>CAZKAI010000238.1:0-3281 GCA_964550565.1 uncultured Pirellulales bacterium | reverse complement strand
CCGCGAGCCTGCTGACGGTCAAAACCATCCGGAATCTGGCGGGCCTTGCCGCTGCCGAAGACAATCCGCTTCACACCGGCTTCTTTGGCCCGGCGAAAAACGGTTTCGGAATATTCCACGATTGCATCGTGCTTGGTTTCCGGCCCGGTGACTTTCATATCCCCCGGAAGAAATCCATTGCAGGCATAAATCGGAATGCCCGCGGCCCTGACCTGGGCCACTTTCTGGGCAAACTGCTCATCAGTGACCTTGGGGGCCAGCAGCGACTGAACCCCCTCTTCAATGTAATCATATCCGTTTTCTTTGAGCAGGGCGCCGTTGCCCGAGCCCGTGCAGATACCAAAGCGAATGTCCGACTTGATGGTCGCAGCAGCGGGTTTGCTGGTCTGCGGTTGGCCCGTCTTAGCCATGCTCAGGGCGGTGGTGGTCGTATAATACTTGGCAATCATATTGGGCGTTTCCCAGTTGGGCAGTTTACCTTCGCCCAGGTATTTCAAATATTTTTCCGTCACCTGTGCAAAATGGGCTTCGTGGCCCACGCGGTACGATTCAGGGATGGCGATTTTGAACCGATTGTTTTCGCGCATTGCCATAATGCCCGGATATTTTGGCTGCAGCTTGATGATGGCATTGAACAGGGCGCTGTGAAGCTGTTCAGGTGTGACACCGTCAGTCGGTTCGACATACAGTTCGGGTTTGTATTTCTGTTCGGCCCCCTGCAGGATAATGACGTTGGCCTTGGTGCCTTTCATAATCGAATAATGGGTATCGCCGCCGCCGGCCGGTGCTTCAAACGCCCAGGTCACTGCGACCTTGGTATGAATGCCGCGCAGCGTATAGTTAATCTGACCGTTGGCAAAGCATTCCAGTTGACCCGCCGCGTTCAGTTGCGGTTTCAGGTAATCCGGGAAATCTCCCAGCCGGGTTACGCCGGTAAACTGCTCTTTGCTGATGAGTGTCGGCCAGCGCCATGCCGAGACAATGTTAATCTCTTTGGTATAATCAATCACCTGTTCCGGGAACGCCTCCCACATCGACAAATCCACCAGATGCGTCGTCACATCGACAATGCCTTCCCCCTGCTGGGTCGTGTCAAAAAACCACGGCGGGCGTTTCAGCGGGCTGCCCGAAACAATCTTGGAGAAATGATGTACGCTTTCCTTGACAATCGAGGGATCCTGCTCGGTGCCGGGCTTGAGCTGACCGAAAACCTCCGGCGTATGGGCCAGTTCCTTTTGCAGGATCGTGGTAATCTCGTACCGCTCGGTCATGATATCATACAGCAGCACATTGTTGGCTTTGGCCGATTCGAACGCCTTTTTCAGCAGTTCAAAGCCTTTGCCGTCGATGCACATCGGCTTATCGGCAAGCACATTCAGCTTGGCATCCACGCAGTTTTTGATATATTCGGTCTTGAGCTTGTTATTGCCCGACAGCACCACCACGTTGCCCTTCTTTTCTTCCAGCAGCTTGGCCTGATAATCCGCTCCGGTATAAACCTGCTGTTTCCATGCGGTAGGGGACTCCGTCCGGCTGTTGTAGCCGTCAATGCGTTTGAGGTGCTCGTTCAGATCATCGCCGGCCGGGGCATACACGTATACATTCGGATTGACCTGCGGGTACATTGATTTCTGTACCAGCGCCGCATGAAAATGCCCCGGGTCCATCGTCGTCAGGGTCACCGAATACGAGGTCTCGTTTGCCGACGCCTGTTGACATGAACTGCATATCATAGCCACACACCCTGTCAGAACAACAAAAACTGCTTTCTTCATCTGGTTTCTCCACAGTAATTGACTCAAATTGTTTCCTTATTGCCAGAGATTATATCGATTCGAGGTTACCCCTGCAATGTCCGGATGACGCCGCGCAGATAACCAACTGACTCGGCCAGCCCGACCTGCGGTGCATCCTGGTCTTTCTCATACTCAAACGCTGCCAGCTTGTCATAGCCGATTTTGTCCAGCGCCCGAACCACAGCGGGAATATCAATCACTCCGCGGCCCATTTCGACAGTACCGCCCTTGGCCTCTGCGGCGTTGACATCCTTGAAATGGAAGTCCAGCAGCCGGTCGGCCACGCGTTCGATTTCCTCGGCCGGATTAATGCCCGAACGCATTGTATGCCCCAGGTCGATGCACAGCCCCAGCCGCTTGTCGCGGTTTTTGATCAATTCATACGCACCCGCCGCCGTCGGATACAGCTTATCTCCGGGACCATGATTATGAATAGCCACAATCATATCATATTCCTTGCAGCAGGCCTCAGTCAAATCCAGTAATTCATGATTAGGCACACCGACAATAACACGAATGCCGACGGTCTTGGCAAATTCAAAGGCCTGCTTGACCTGGTCGGCGGTCTTCATGTAAATCACGCCGCAGGCATAAAAATCCAGCCCTGCATCACGCACTTTCTGAGCCAGAGCCTTCTGCTCCTCGGCGGGCTTATTCATCTGCAGATGAAAGTCCTGCTTGATGGAAATGCACTCCAGCTTTAATTGCCTGGCGATGGCAAGGGTCTGGTCCAGGTCCAGCTTGCGTGTGGTATAAGAAGCTAAGCCGATTTTATAGGCGGGTTTGCGGATTTTTGCTGCATTGGCTGTGTCCGGATTGGTCTGGGCGAGACTCTGACCGCTTGCGGCCGCGAGTGTCCCCAGTCCCGCCAGCTTCAATACGTCGCGCCGGGATGTGAATGATTGCATTAGGTATCCTCCAAAAATAGGTTTTTCTTTTAGGACGCTGACCATCAAAAGAAAGTTATCATTGTTTGTCAAGGAAATTTCACACGTCTTGGGAAAATTCGGTGTTTTTCCTTGACAAATCTCGCCTGCAGGCCACAATAATTCCTAATTCAGATGCCGGAACGGCCCGTGTACCGTCCCGAACAAGCTATTCTTTACTTGTTATTGAATAAGGAGTTAGCAATGAGTCAATCGGATCATTCGTTGTCCCGCCGACAGTTTCTTGCCGATAGCTGCAAAGTCTCTGCCGGAGTCATGGCGGCCGGAGCCTTGGCCTCCTGTGCAAGCCCCAAAAAGACCGGTGCAATCCCCACCCTCAAGCCCCTCGGCGCCAATGATCGCATCAATATTGCTGTCGTCGGTGCCCGCAGCCGCGGCTGGGCCATCACCGGCGATTGTATGGCTCTGCCGGGCATTCACCTCAAGGCCATCTGCGATCCTGACGGCAATGTCCTCGACAGACGCGCCGCCGAAATCGAAAAGAAAAAAGGCTATAAGCCTGATACTTATAAAGACATGCGTAAGATGTTCGAAGACC
>CAZKAI010000237.1:0-3340 GCA_964550565.1 uncultured Pirellulales bacterium | reverse complement strand
ACGCCCAGTTCCTGCAGGAGATTATCCGCGTGGTCCACATCCTGCATAATCCACAGGACATATCGAATATCCACATGGATGGCACGGGTGATATCGGGCATAAAGATCCAGTTGCTGGCCAGCGCCTCGGAGTTGCCGTCAAAGACCAGCCCCACCAGTTCGCCTTTGCGGTTGAGCGTCGCCGAGCCGGAATTGCCGCCGGTAATATCCAGATCACTCAGAAAGTCCACCGGAATATCCCCCAGCGACCACGACTCGAACCGGCTGCCCTGCCGCTGTTTGGCCGCCTCGACCAGTGCATCGGGCACATCAAACGGCGGCTGGCCGGTATTCTTTTTCAGCATTTCCTCAACCGTCGAGAACGGCCGATAGGTCGGTGCATACCACGCCGGCCGATAGCCCTTGACCGTCCCATAGGTTATCCGCAGCGTGCCGTTGGCATCCGGGGCGACCGGGCTGCCCGCAAAGGCATTCATCGCCTCGACATAGCCCTTCCGTGCCAGCAGCATCTGGCCCTCGTAAATTTTGCCGTCATCGTCCATCTGTTTGGTCAGCGGCCGCAATCGCAGTGCAAGCTGCATAATCGGGTCCGGCATCGCCTGCAATTCCTCCAGCGTCGCGGTGTTTAGCAGATTCACACGATACTCCGCATCCGCCAGCTTCACATCCCGATATAGGGATTCAATCATAAACTGCGTCCCCGCCGCATCCCAGTTGACCTCCTCGCCGAACGCCGCCAGCACAGGAGCCTGGTCTTCGACGGACAGGCCGCGAAGTTTGGACAGGTAAAAGCCCAGAACCGCCTTATCAATAACCGGATCATAGCTGACCTGAATCTGACGCAGGCCGTCGGCGATGCGGTCCCAGTTGCGCTGCTGAAATTCCGGCTCGCGTTCCTCGTCCGCCTTGGGCCGCTCCTCGGCCATCCGGACAATCGTATGCGCCGCCCGAATCATTTGCACATAGCCGGTCACACATCCGGTCAGATAATCGCTATACCAGCGCTGCTGGCGCGGCTCGTTAATCTGGTTAATCTGCTCAAACACATCGCCCCACTGCTGCTGCCGCTGCGGATCGCTCTGGATCCACTGCACCAGCTTGGCCTGTGACTGCTCTTTGACCTTGACCAGCCCGTACTGGGTGAAATTATCCTGCGTCATTTCCAGCAACTGCAGGTGATTCATCACACCGCGCAGCGACGGCGTAATCTTGATTTCGATAGCCTCGCTCTGCTGACCAAGCTGCCGATACAGGTCGGCCACCTCTTTCATAATCGCAATCTGCTGCGGCTGCTGCACGTTGCAGGCAAACGCCAGTTCCTCGGCGGTCCTCCACCGCTGGGTCCTGCCGGGAAAACCCGCCACCATCACGAAATCCCCTTCGCACAGCGGCTCAGAGGCAATCTTGAGATAATGTTTGGGCTGATAAGGCACGTTGTCTTTGGAATACTCCGCCGGCTTGCCGTCCGGCCCGACATACGCCCGCAGGAACGTATAATCGCCCGTCTGCCGCGGCCAGTGCCAGTTGTCGATATCGCCGCCGTACCAGCCGATGCCGCTGTGCGGGGCATAGACCAGCCGCACATCCCGAATTTCAAACTGGGTAATCAGGTAGTACTGCTGCTGTTCATAAAACGACCGCACCGAGCAGCGAATGCCTTCGTCGGATTTCTCATGCTCGGCAATGATCGCCTTGATGCGATCCTCAATCGTGTTGGTCCGCTCCATCGGGTCGGCCACGGCGTCCAGCCCTTCCAGGACAGGTCCGGTAACATCCTGAATATCATGGATGAGCCAGACCTTTTTGCCGATTTCGCCGGGCAGTTCTTCTTCCCGGGTGCGTGCCAGAAAGCCCTGTTCGAGGCGATTGCACTCGGCGGTCGAATTGCATTGCAGCGTGGATGTCGCACAATGGTGATTGGTGATAATCAGGCCGTCGGGTGAGACAAACGACGCCGAGCAGCCGCCCAGCCACACAATCGCCCCCAGCGGATGGCCCGTCAGGTCGGTAAATTGCTCGGGCTGCTCCACACCCAATTCTCGCAAGGTCTCGATATGCCCGCTCATCTGGTTGGGCATCCACATCCCGCCGGGGTTGCAGTAGGCCGATTCCCGGCCGGACCGCGTCTGGCAGCCGGCGATAAACAGTACCGATAACACGACACATCCCATGGTCTTTCGCATCGAAAACTCCTTTAGCTGGATTCAGATTTTGGTATTCACTCCGTTATAAACGAACAGAGTACCGAAAAATAAATTTTTTACAAAAATAATTTAAGTTTCTTTAGTTATTTTGCCTCTTGTCTTTATGAAATTTTCGTCCGATAAGAACCCCCGGCCCCGTTTTCAGTATTATTAGAGGCCTTGATTTTAAAACGACATCTTTGCTATAATCAGGCGTGAAAGAATCGTAATCGCTAAGTATTGGAGAGCTATGGAGTCGCCCAAAACCAATGTAGCTGTCAGTGAACTGACGTTTTCGCTGTTTCAGCGGCCGCTTCACCCTGAACTGTTCACCATTTTCGGCCGCAGACACCTCAAAACCGAAAATTACGAAATGATGCTGTGGGCGACGGGATGCTCGCACGTGGTCAGCGTTTTCGTGGGCGATATGTGCCTGACGGAACTGATCAGCCCCAACAGCATGCTGCTGCCCAAACGCGGCCTGATTGAGCGATTCCAATTCCGGGGTCAGCGGACCCACAAATGCTCCTTGAGCCGCGGCCTGAACTACATGACCGATTTCCAGATCGAAAAGATGAGCGCCAACCTGTACCGCCAGAGCCACACGGATTTGCAGCGGTTCGCGCGAAACCGGGGAATGTTTATCGCATTTCCGGAGTACGCAGCCAGCGGGCTGGAGCCGTTCAGTTACATAGATTTTGAAGCACGTCGTCACGAACTGCACATCCATGCGTTTCATGCGTTTCCGGATCAGGTGACGATTATCAAGACGCAATCGCTGTTTGACCTGCATACATAATGGTAATTTAGGCCGGATACCTTCGACGGACCCGGAGACTTCGGGGTGGTCTTGTGTGTGGCCGTCCTGCGGTGAGGTATTTGGTTTTATCATTTCCTATCTGTTCTCCTTTTCTATATGTTTTACGGGCAGGATGCCCGTGCGCCCTGACTTGCCCGTGTCACTTCTCAACTCCCTGGCGTTTTCTCTCGCCCTCTACCCTAAGGGACGGATTTGCAGTTTTTGTTCGAAAATTCGAAATAGTGCAGGGCGTGAGTTTTTATAAACCCAGGCCGGATAAGGAGAAAAAATTTTTTATTTTTTTGACGAATAGCAAGATAGTGTTAGCGTAATTTGTGCTATCTGGAGAAAAAGAGTC
>CAZKAI010000236.1:0-3379 GCA_964550565.1 uncultured Pirellulales bacterium | reverse complement strand
AGATAGGTCTCAATACAAGTCATTGTGTGTCCCTTTCCACGAATAATTCGTTTTCGCCAGAGACACTATACCACACCCCCGCCCAACCTGTCCACTACTTCTCCCAATCCCGCAGGGGTTGAACACAGCGCAGCCGAAGCTTCCAGCCTTGGTCTTTCTTAGCACAGTCGAAGGGTGCCATGGTCAAGCTCTGCTTGGCCATGGCGCGTCACCCCGTGCCGCATCTTTGTCACTCCCGCTCCCACGTGTCACCCCCGCCCTTTCTCATCATTCCCTCCTCCATCTTATCATTCCCGCTCCCAACTTTGTCATTCCCGCGGAGAGCCTGTCCTCGCGCAGGCGGGGACGGGAATTCATTTTCTATGAACTACGAACTATGAACTCCGAACTCCGAACTCTGAAACATTCCCTTTTTAATTTTTACATTGTCATTTTGCTTTTTGCTTTTTGCATTTTAAATTTTCTCCTTAGGATTTGTTTAGAATTTAGTGTTTAGCATTTAAGATTTTTTCTCCTGTATACATGTTATCTCCCCGCTCTGGCCTCCAGCAGTTGTTTGGCCTTCAGATAAAAGTCGCTTTTGATCTCGGCCTGTCTTGCCTTCTCGACCGCATCCGGCCGCTGCTTTTGAAGTTGGACAATCTGCGTCCGGATCGAGGCCGCATTGGTCGCCTCAAGAGCCTCTTTCAATATCGCATCCGCATACCTCCCGGCAATCTCCAGCCGTTCCGTCTCCCCCGCATACAGCATCAGCAGCTCCATCCCCGTCAGGTTCGTTTTGGCATCCTTGGACGCCATCATTTTGCCGGCAAATTCCAGCATCTTCTGGTCGGCCAGTTCCCCCTGCCCCATCTTCGTCAGCAGCAGCGCCGTTTCATTCCGGGCCGACAGGGCCAGCGGACTGAACGGCGTATTATACAGCTCCATCATACGAAGCACCGCCCCCAGCGCCGCCGTATCATCACCCTTTTTTCGGGCCGCTTCATACTGTGCGGTATAAGTCTTCAATCCCTCCATCGCATTCGCAAAGGACTGATACTTTACAAACGCCTTGTCGAGCCGCTCTCCCGTCACCTTCTCAATCGCATCATACAGCGCCGCATTATCCCGAGCCTCTCCCGCACAATACACATCCACAATCTTCTTGAGACAGTCCGCCCCGTGCCGCTTGGTCAGCCCCAGCGCCTCTTCGGTCGCATAATTATACCGGGCCTGCTTGATGCGGGACTCCACCTCGATCGACTCATTCATATCCAGAAACTCATACTCCATCGCCATCCAGTATCGCAGATTGATTTGATTCTGAATATCGGCATACGGTTTCGCCGAGAACGCCTCCAGATAATCCTCGGCTTCCTTCTGAGAATACAATTCACACAGAACCTGATACACCACCACGTTGGCAAACCCGTCAGTAAACCACCGACGGTACCAGTCCTGACTGTTCATTTCATAAAGGATGGTCATCTCGGCCGCTTCGTGAATCAATACAGGCTTCATCAACTGGTTAAACGCCTTCGACAATAATTCAAACATCTGGCCGGTGACTTCCGGTGAAATTTCATTGGGTTCCACGGGAACAGCAAATTCAAACGGAACCTTTTCTCGGGTCCCGTCGGAATAAAAACGGAACTCATACGATGCCATGTCGGTCTGTTTATCGTAGGTAAAATTCGGAAGCGTCCCCCCCTGCCGCAGATAGTCCTTGACAAGCCCCTTCTGGAGCAGATAAAACGTCGGCTTGTCAAACGAAAATGCATCAACCATCCGGTTCAAATCCAGCAGGACCTGCCTGGTTGTGGTTTTCGCTTTATCACGCTCCACGCCGACAATCCGATGAATGGCCTCACAGACCGGCGAGAGCTTGTCTTCTGAAATCCCTACATTGGATAAAATCTCTTTCTTGAATGTGATATATTGCGTCTTAAATTCGGGCAGCCGGGTTTCAAAGGCCGCATCATAATAAATGGTCGCATCCTCAACCGTGGTCGTCTTGAGCCCAAAATCCTTGACAATATCCCCCGCCTGCACCGGCCTGACACACAACATGGCCAGAACGCCCAACACCACCCCGCCGCCCACCAATCGCTGCATCCCAATCCCAGCCATACTCCGCACCGCCTCACTCCCCCCGATTCCGAGCCAACAGGTCCGGTTTTACGCACACATCTGACATTCCCATCGGCACTCTACCTTTCAGCCTACCCACACTCCCCCGCCAATGCAACAAAATTCACCCCATCCGGCCTAACGCTCTGTACATGCCATTCTATATCCATTCACCATGAAGCCCTTGAAGAACATGAAAATTAATCAAATGATATTTTTTTGCCCTTCCTGCTCTTCATGGTAAAAAACAAAGAACCCAACTATGTATGTTTCATGTTATGAATGGAAAATCGAAAATGGAAAATTGAAAATATTTCTCTCCTGTATACCTGTTATTTCCGCTCCACCCGAAACACCCAATCAAACGTTTCCTTCGGCTCATCCGGGTTCTCTTTCCGCCCTCCGTCATCCACGCCGTCAGCCCCAATCGTGTACACCATATACCCCGCATCCTCCCGCTTATACCTCAGCGGCTTCCCGTCAAACGGGTCCACATACACCGCCGGCAGATACTCCGGCACCAGTGCCGCCACCGTCTCCGGCAGCTTCCCCTCCTTCATCCGATACCGCTCAATCGCCAGCGCCGTAATTGCACACCCCATATCCGCCCGAACACGTAAATGATACAAATAGAAATTATCCAGTCCTGACAATATGATTCGCGGCAGCAGTATATAATCAGGCTCTTTTTCAATCGCCTTAAAAACTTTACTTATCGCATGCAACTGATCCTGAAGTGGAAGCTTATCAACTTCAATCAATTTCTGATAACTATCCAACAGCTTGACCATGTTACGCTCATACACTCCTGTTGTCCCCAAAATTAATCGTTTACCAATCGACAAAGAAGCAAATAATTTATTACATGTTTCCATACAATAACACAATTCCCCCTTCATTGGCGAACCTGATTTTATCGTGTTATCGATCCCCTGGAGAATGTTCTGAAAAACCAGCAAATCAGATTCACTAAGAGTTACTGTGTTAGCAGTCCTTTCTATATCAATGATACCCAAACTAATCGCCCCAAGTTTGGTAAGATGAATAACGACAAACAAATTATTTAAAGACTGCCCCATCCGTAATTGATCGATAATTGCCTGGCATGCTTTTGAGGACTGATTGGTTTGTAAATAATAGATCACAGCAGTTTGTAAGGATCGACATGTCGTTTTAAAATCTTCCAAAAGAGCGGAACTTAAAGGCGAATCCATTGAATAATCCATCGGATAATAACACGTCTCCACCTGTCCGGCCTCATGCAGCAGCC
>CAZKAI010000235.1:0-3399 GCA_964550565.1 uncultured Pirellulales bacterium | reverse complement strand
CCGCCGCATCCGTCAGCGTATCGAACAGATACTCCGTCGAGTCGTCCTGATACTTGGCGTGATAATCGTAAAACTTCACCTTCGGGCGGATTTCCAGCACCGGCAGCGCCTTGCCTTCCAGCAGCCCCACGGTCATCTCCCGTCCCGTGATAAATTCCTCAATCATGCAGTCACCGTACGTATC
This sequence comes from uncultured Pirellulales bacterium, assembly GCA_964550565.1. Taxonomy (GTDB): domain Bacteria; phylum Planctomycetota; class Phycisphaerae; order Sedimentisphaerales; family Anaerohalosphaeraceae; genus Anaeroglomus. The sequence goes on along the minus strand of CAZKAI010000235.1, from coordinate 3,215 downwards.
CCGGCAGCGAATCGCCGCCGCGGCCGCCGTCGGCACGTCGGTATGAATCTCCACTCCGACGCTGCTGCCCTGACAAATCGGCTTGATGACCACCCTGGCCGCCCAGCCGTTCAGTTGAGCCGCAAGCTGCACCGCCGTATCCGTTTCCTTGACCACAATCTGCTTGGCCAGCGGTAGTCCCGCCTCCGCAAAAACCCGCTTGGCAGCAATCTTGTCAAACGCCAGCCGGCTCGCCTTAGACCCCGACCCCGTGAACGCCAGCTTCTTTTTCTCCAGAATTGCCTGCAACTGTCCATCTTCCCCGAACTGCCCGTGCAGTGCCAGGAAAAACACATCGATGGCCTTATCGTCCAGGATCGACAAATCCTGCGGATTCAGGTCATGCCGGATCGCCCGGCACCCGCCGCGCGTCAGCGCGTTATAAATATTCTCGCCGCTGAGCAGGCTTACTTCCCGTTCCGACCCGACGCCGCCGCACAGCACGGCAATATGTAAATCAGTAATCGATTTTATCGTCATTAAAAAGTCTATTCCAAAACGTTTCCGCTTTTTAGCCTATGTCGGAGAGCACTCCACAACTTTTTGTGGGCACGGTTCACCCTGTGAACTCCGAACTGCTGCCTTTGTCATTCCCGCGAAAGCGGGAATCTACCTCTCCGAACTCCGAACTCGCTACCATATCTCAATTTCCAGCTCCAGTTCCACGTCAAACTGGTCGCGCACCACAGTGCGGATTTTTTCAATCAGCGCCTTGACATCCGCACTGCTGCATCCCTTTTCCGTGGTAATGAAATTGGCATGTTTGGAGCTGACCAGCGCGCCGCCGATCTTTTCGCCCTTGAGTCCCGCTCGGTCAATCAGCGCCCCCGCCGACATCCCGCGCGGATTCTTGAACACACACCCGGCATTGCGCATATCTAGCGGCTGCGTGTTTTTCTTGTAAATCCAGACTTCCTTGACGGTTTTGAGCAGCTCTTCCGGGTCGCCTTCGGACAGTTCCATCCGCGCCTCCAGAATCACCTTCGCCGTAATATTCACATGCCGGTAATCAAATACCAGCTCCGGCTTGACCTTCTCGAACACATTGCCTTCCAGGTCCATCACCTGCACGCTGTGCACGCACGTCCCGATATCGCCGAACCGCCCGCCGGCATTCATCTTCACCGCGCCGCCGACAGTCCCCGGAATCCCCGCCAGCGCCTCCAGCCCGCCCAGTCCGCGTTTGACCGCGTCCTGAAGCACCCGCTGCAGGTCCGCCGCACCTCCGGCCATCAGCTTCATCCCGTCAAAGCGATATTGATTGAAGCCGTCCCCGTACGGCCGAATCACCGCACCGCGAACGCCTTCATCACTGACCAGCAGATTCGACCCGTTGCCCAGAATATGCACGGGCAGATTATTCTCACTGCACCGCCGCAGGGCCGTCTGGAGCTGTTCGGTCGTCGTCGGGCTGATCAGCCAGTCCGCTTTCCCGCCCAGCCGATACCACGTATAGTCCGATAGCGGGCAGTCTTTTTTAGTTATGTTGTCCAAGCCAGCAAAGATACTCATCTGCAACCTTCCATATTGTGCCCGCTCCCATCGTCACGACCAGGTCGCCGGGCTGTACATTCTCTTTCAAGTGGTCAAGAATACCGCCAAAATCGTTCAGAAACAAGGCCTGACTGCCGGTCTTCTGGATTCGCTGTACCAGCGTCTCGGCATTGACCTTGCTCTTGCTCTCGGCGGTGTCCCGGACAAAGTATATCTCCGGGACTATCGTAATGTCTGCCAGCTTAAAGCTTTCCGCGAAATCATCAAGTAAAAAACGGGTTCGGCTGTACTGATGCGGCTGAAAAACACACCACAGCCGCTTGGGCAGATACCGCTGACGAATCCCCGCCAGCGACGCCCGTATCTCGGTGGGGTGGTGGGCATAGTCGTCCATCACGGTAATTTCACGCACCTTGCCCTTGAACATCAGCCTCCGGTCGGTGCCCGTAAACCCCGGTAAAAGCTCACAGATACGTTGCGGCGGCAGCCCCGCCTCCGCCAGAATCGCCGTCACCGCAAGGGCGTTTTCCACATTATGCAGCCCCGGCAGCGAGATATGCGTCTTGCCGAACAGCTTGCCGTTATAATAGATATCAAAATGATAAAGTCCATCCACAAGGTCCGGATTAATCGCCGTATATTGGCACCCCAGATCCAGACCGTAAGTAACCACCTTGGCATTCAGCCCGCCCCGACGCAGCACGCGAGCCACATTTCGGTCCCGCCCGTTGGCCACCAGCACCCCGCTGGGCCGGATATTCCGCGAAAAGTCCGCAAACGCATCCACAATCTCGTCCTCATCCCGGTAGTAATCCAGATGATCCGCCTCGATATTCAGAATACAGGCGATCTGCGGGTGCAGGTTCAGGAAGCTGCGGTCGTACTCGCACGCCTCGGCCACAAACCAGTTGCTTGCCCCGACACCGCTGGACCCGCCAAGCTGGGGGATGTCCGCCCCGATGATAAAGCTCGGATTCAGACCCGCTTTTTCCAGAATATAGGCCGTCCAGGCGCTCGTCGTGCTCTTGCCGTGGGTGCCGCAGACGGCAATCCCGGCAAACTGGTCGAAGACCTTGCCGAGCATTTCGGCATATTTGTATATCTTTTTACCTTTTTCTCCCGCCCGCGTCAGTTCCGGGTTGGTAGCCGGGATAGCAGCACTGATAATGACCGCATCGGCGTCTGTGGGGACATTCTCGGCCTTGTGACCGACCGAAATAGTGATGCCTTTGCCTGTCAATTCCTGCATCAGCGTGCTGTCGGACATGTCCGAGCCGCTGACCGTGGCGCCGTGGCGGATGAGCAGCTTCGCTAAGCCGCTGGTGCCGATGCCGCCAATACCGATAAAATGATATTTCTTATCCAATACGGGTTCCATTGCGTCCTCATAACGACAAAATGCCCATCCCGGCCGGTCATATTCACCCAACCCGGCCGGCCAAAGGGCCAATATTTGATTTCCAATACTAAAAGTCGGTTATTTCCACCCCAAAACTGTAATTTTACGTGGTCAGGTTTATACAACAGCAGCCCCCCAGCGCAAGCGACGATATTTCCTGCTCTCAAATCTGAAATTTCAAATTTCAAATTCCCTCCTCCCCCCTGCGCCGCTGCTTGTCATTCCCTCGAAAGAGGGAATCCAGTTTTTCTGCTAATTCCAACTTTTCTTCACCATGAAGCCC
>CAZKAI010000234.1:0-3531 GCA_964550565.1 uncultured Pirellulales bacterium | reverse complement strand
GACACCACCGGCAGTTGGTCCCAGCGGGTGGTGAATTTGGGGGACAGGTGTTTGAACTGGGTGTGCCAGGGTTTGTCGATGCCTTCGGCGGCCCAGCGGACGGTGCAGTCGCCCCGGCGGTTGATGGCGTCGAGGGTCCGCATCAGGCGGCCTGCTCTGGCCCGGTCGGCCGTATCGAACAGGGTCCGCTGGACGTGTTCCTGCGGGGTCAGTTCGTGCAGCAGGACGCCGGCCCGCTTATAATCGAATCCCTCCCGATAAATCCGCTCAATCGACGCCGTCGCCGCCTGGACTAATTCGGCACTGTCAAAGGTGGCGGTGGGAAAGACGGTCGTGTGGACATTGTAATAGCGGTGTTCGATAAACCGGCTGGTGGCGACCGAGACCGACATCATCCCGGCGGCAAGGCCTTCCTGTCGGAGTTTTTCTCCGGCCCGTGCCGCATAGGTGGCCGCCGCTTCCATGAGATCTTCGATGGCTGTGACCGACCTGCCGAACATGCGGGAGACGATGATGGTTTTTTTGTCCTGCGGATTTTCTTCCAGCGGGTAACAACTTATCGCCTGCAGTTCATAGACGGTCCGAACTCCCTGAACCCCGAATTGTCCCCGTATCCAGCCGATGTCGGCCCGGGATAAATCAAGAGCGTTCATGATTCCGGCGGCATTTAATTTGCGGGCGATTCGCAGGCCCACCCCCCAGACATCCTGCACGGAAATCCGCTGCAGGGCCTGAGCCATGAAGGGGGAATCCGCCAGATTCAGCACGCCGGCGGCTTTTGGGGATTTTTTGGCGATTTTGTTGGCTAATTTGGCCAGCGTCTTGGTGGGGGCGATACCGACCGATACGGGGATTCCCGTCCATTGCCGGACGGTATGCTGGATTTGCCTGCCGTAGTCGACGGACGGCCGGCCTATCCCGGACAGGTCCAGAAAGGCCTCGTCAATCGAATACACCTCCATCGCGGGGGAAAAATCCGCCAGCGTCTGCATGACCCGGCCGGACATGTCGGCGTAGAGGGTGTAATTGGAGGAAAAGGCCTCAACATGGTGGCGGGTCAGGATATCCCGGACCTCAAATGCCGCCTTGCCCATGCCGATGCCGAGGGCCTTGACCTCGTTGGAACGCGAGACGATGCAGCCGTCGTTGTTGGACAAGACCACCACCGGCCTGTGTTCCAGCCCCGGGTTAAAGACCCGTTCGCAGGAGACATAGAAATTGTTGCAATCGACTAAGGCAAACAGCGTCGTCATAAGGGATGAATCACATTGGTGACCACGCCCCAGACCTGGAATTCCGCATCGGTGCTGATTTCCTGGACGGCGTAGTCGGTGTTTTCGGGTTCCAGACAGATTTTTTTGCGGTGCATCCGGATGCGTTTGACGGTCAGCGAGCCGTTAATGGCGGCGATGACAATGTTTTTATCTTTGGGCTCCAGCGAGCGGTCCACAATCAGCAGGTCGCCGTTGTGAATGCCTGCCCCGACCATCGAATCGCCGCTGACCCGGACGAAAAACGTGGCGGGAGGATTTTTAATCAGGTATTTGTTTAAATCCAGACGGCCTTCCTCGTAATCAGCGGCCGGCGAAGGAAATCCCGCAGGGACCCGGGCCTCGTAGTAAGGCTGGCTGAGTGAAGTCGACAAATCCGGTTGATAGATGGTTTTTATCTTGATTTTCATGGGCATATGATACCATACAAATACCTAACAAGCAAGGGGTGACGTTGTCCATAAAAAAAGGCCTCTGATTGTGTCAGAGGCCTTGCGGTTGCTTCCGGGTAATCGTTGATGTTTAGTCTTTTGCTTTCTTCTGCCGCCGCAGGATAACGCCGCCGAGAGTCAGCAGCATCAGTGTCGCAGGTTCGGGGACCAGCACCAGCGAGGTATAGCCGTCGGCGTATTGAGCGTCCACGCTCTTGCCGGCCACGCTGGTGTAGATGTTGCCGCTGGCGATGGCGGCATCCAGCAGGGGACTGTAGTCGCCTGCCACGAGGAACTGGCCGGCGTTGAACTGGATTTTGCCGAGCACCTGGCCGAGTGCCAGTGAATCCGCGGTGAAATCAAAGGTGTTCAAATCGACCAGCGAATAATCGATGCCGGCGGGGATGCCGTCTGGGGTAATGCCCAGAATGTTCACGGTGCCGCCGTTCATGTTGAGCGAGCCGCCCTGGAGCAGGCTCAGTTTCTGCATATTGATTTGGGCCGAGCCGCTGAGATTGAGTTGGGTGTTGCCCAGCCCCATTCGCAGGGCGCCGCTGGTGGCGGCGGCTGTGGCGTCGCTGATGGTGATATTCATCGTTCCGCCGGTCATATCCAGTGTGCAGGCCGAGGTGGCGGTCTGCCCGAAGGTGACGCGGTCGGTATTGAGGATGCCGCCGGACATGGCGACAAACGCAGCACCTGTATCGCCGAAGGTGGTATAGCTGTTCAGGACGTTAATTGTGCCGTCGGTGATGGTGACATAGCCGGTGGTGGTGGTTTTGCTGATGGCGGCTCTGAGCGTGTTGGTGATGTTGTGGGTTCCGCCGGAAATAATCAGTTCACCGGTGGCATTATCGGTCGTTGCCACCTGCACGTTGGCCGGATTATTGACCAGGGTTCCGGAAAGCACCGCGTTGGCGGCGCCGGACTTGTTGATCACCAGCGTATCATCAGCCAAATCTGCTGCGATGCTGCCGCTGCCGTCGGCCTTGGTGTTCCAGTTGCCCAGGACACCAAAATCGTTACCCCCGGCGGCATTGGTCCAGTAATAGGTTGCCGCAAACGCCGGCGCCACGGCCATGGTCATCACCAGTACAATAAGTAAACCATTCTTCTTCATCATCCTGCCTCCAAAAATTAAGTTGGTATTTTTATTGAGACCTCGTCAGTCTCACGTTGTTGTGCGGAAATCTCACCCTTTGTTAAGTATATCATTTTGGGCTTTAAAGAGAACGCCGTTTTGCACATAAAAACCGCCAAAATTAGCCCGCACCGGCGAGAGAAAGGGGTTGACTTTACAGGGGAAGTATTGACAATAGGGGACGGTTTTGTTTTTGCGGGACGTGCAGGATCAGAACAATACGTCGGAATGTGTTGAATAAAAACAGTGCGGGCATATTGATAGTATTTCCAAGTGAACATGCAGAAGAAAAAATAGACATTGCGCGCTATTATACCGAGCAATGCAATATGGAGTTCAAAGCTGATACGCTGTTTTTGATAGGCGATCTTGGATTAGACCTGACTATCTCATGCTATGCTGAAGATTAGAAACCGGAAACAGTTGCCGATCAAAAGGACAAAAAATAGCGACTGTGCTTGATATGTCTTGGAAAGAGATTAAAGATGCTGCTAAATCGGGCAAGAAATGGGCAAAGACTATAAAAAATGTTAAAGGAGTATAATTGGCCGGGTGGAAAAAGTAAATGATTTTCAAAAAGGGTGTTATTATGCTTAAATATGTTTCTCAATATTTTAAAATTAACCAGGAGCTTTGGACATCTGAACCCAATGACACGATCAACAACTTATTTTATGGTTATAAAGAT
>CAZKAI010000233.1:0-3556 GCA_964550565.1 uncultured Pirellulales bacterium | reverse complement strand
GTCATAGTGACCTCCTTTCGAAATGAGCCTATTTTTGAACAGTCTCCCTTTCATAACAGGTATTATCCCCCTGATTGGATAATGTGTCAACCCTTAGATTAATTTACAGGAAGATTTTGCAGACTAATCGCCCATTGTTTTCGCTCGATCAGCTCCACTTTCGATATCACAGCATAAGACTGGTCTCCGCCAAAATCCGGCCGTGCCTCATCCGGCAAACGAATCGAGGTATTTTTCTGCAGGGGCATAATATGAATCGCTATTGAATCCCGACGTTGCGGATCCAGCCGCCAGAGGGCAACATCAAACGGTCTGCCGTTGTAAAAGTGATCCACGACCAGTTTCCCACCGGCATACACACGGGCCACATCCCCTGCATAATGGATACGCATCAGAACGTCCTGATTTTGCCTGTCTTTGGGGATAGTGACCGTCCACATCGCAGCGTCTTTCCAGGATTCCTCCACCATGGGATTGCCGAACTGTTCGCCGGACGGTTGGGCAGCCCTGATGGACTGGGGAGCAAGAATCTCCAGCGAAGAACCTTCCGCACTCAGTGCAAATCGCTCAAACAGGCCGTCAGACGCTGCTTTAAGCGGTTTTTCATCGCAGAATGCTGTTTGGCCGGCAGGGAAAATCGCCAATTCCACAGGCCGAGGCTCCATGGATTCAATTCGGATACGCCCATCGGCTTCAGCTAAAACTGCCTGATCACATAGAATAATACGCTGCCGTCCGGCGAAAGGAATCTTCCAGAGCTGCTTTGCCTGCCTGGCAGTAACGACTGCAAAGTTGACGGACTTGCCCGCATCGGTCTGCCGAGAAAATGCAATACCGCTTCCCGGCCGGATGGTATCAATAAACTCCGGCCCATCTTTTGTTTTGAGCATAAATTCCGGCCTGATCCCATCGGTCGCCATAAAGAAAAACCATGATTTTCCGTCCGCTTCCAGTTGACAAAGCGGCTGGACCGTGGCGTACTGGACCGTGATCCCGCCGCAATCCAGATTGACCGGCCAGAAACCGTAACTGCCCGACGGTATCGTAATGGGATCGCGAGGTATCTGTAACTGTCCATTTCTGGTCTTAAGCGTAAACTGGATATCCTTTTTGTCCGGCAACTCCTGATAACGCTGGTGATTATTAAAAAAAAGAAATCCCGCCTGACCATCCGAACGCACACTCCATCGGATTGCAGCAACATCATCGAGTGACTGCGGCTGCTGTTCCGGAAAAAAAGCCCGCATGACCGCCAGTTTATGCCCGAAATCCCGCAGGAAAAGATGCTGCTGCCGTAAAAGGTGATAGTGGTCACGCACCTGCCCGCATGCCCCCAGTGGCGCATTAAAATCATAATCCATCACCGGCAGGTCATTGGGGTAGCCGGTCGCTTTGGTTTCATTGAGTGCAATCGCTTCTGACGCAGGATTTATGCCGCCGTGATACATGTAATAACCGGGCATGTTATTGCCGCTGCCCAGCCGAGCCAGGCTGATGGCGGCAGTATCGTCTGCAAACACATACAGCCGCCGCTCGTAACTGGACATCATGCCGCCGCCAATCTCGCAGCAGACATAGGGAAATCGTTCAATCTGCAGATTGCGTTCAGGGCGGACATTGCCCAGCCGACCGTCGATGGCCCCCATGTCACCATCATCTCGTACAGGAGTGAAGAAAAACGCCTTGCGAAACGATTGTTTGTTACTGCTCCAGAAGCCATCGGCATAGGCTCCAAACAGCGGCAGAAGACCTTCTTTGGGAATCGCAACACGGTTCCACCCTGTCATGGTGTAGAAGGGAACATCTATGCCGTTTTCGCATGCCAATGCCTTTAACGCCATCAGATACCCAAGGTCGCCGCACTCGTTGTCTAGCTGAACACCGATAACCGGGCCCCCGTCTTTCCATAGCAGACCTTTGAGCTGAGCGGCAATCTGCCGATAATAGGGAGCGACCAGCTTCATGAATTCAGGATGGGCAGACCGTTTCTTGATTCCCTTCTGCGCGGCCCAGAACTCCGCATGCTGAACCCACTCCGGAAAACCGCCGTTTCGCACCTCACCATGACACCATGGCCCCAGACGAACAACCGCCGGCATGTTCAATTCGCGACAAAGCAGCAGAAAATCCCGAAGCGACCGCTGGCCGGTCCAGTCAAAATTTCCCTGCTGTTGTTCGTGGTGAATCCAGAAGACATAAGTAGCAACAACATCAATACCGCCGGCTTTCATTTTAAGCAATTCATCACGCCATTCCTGACGCGGGCAGCGGCTGAAATGAATCTCGCCCATAACGGGAAGCCATGGCTGGCCATTGCGATAAAGACAACGGCTGTCAGCATCAATGCTGTCACCGGCAGGCGATTGGGCCGCACCCATGCCGAGATGGCCAGTAATGATGGGGGCAGGCGGCAGCGTCAAATCAATCGACAAGAGTCCTTCGGAAGAAGATGCAAATAGTATCTGCAATCCGAATACAATAAACAGAGCCATGAGTAACAGGCAACATTTCAGGCGATTCATTATCTTACCTCATACCGATTTTTATTCTATAATCAAATTCAACTCAGCAACCGAGGCAAAGGGATCGTTATTGTATCCCTTCAGGGCCACAAAGCGGAAGATGCGGCCTCTGGCGGGCTTTTCAAAACGCACAGGCTCTTCTTTCAGGACGCCTTTGGCGGCGGGCGTCCCCCAGCTTGTGCCATCCGGACTGATATAACATTCGAACTCGGCCACGCGGCCATTGCGATTGCCGTCCTGACGAAGCAGGCAACTGAAGCCGCAGATTTCGATTTCCTTTGCCAGTTCTATCTGGATTTCATGGGGATAGGGCTTTTTATTCTCGGTCCATGCCGTGTGCCACATCGTGGCAGGATCGCCGTCAATGGCCTTGCCGCCTTCATACCCCGGCTCATGGCTGTCGGTAAATACTACTTTGGCCTGAAGCGACTGCATGGCACTGGGCTTTTGAAATAATCCCCTCATGGCCTCAACAGAAACCGAAGCTGCCGGCTTGAACGCATCCGAGTCCATATACCGCAGCAGGCTGTAACGCAGTTGCCGGGCGACGGGACGCTTGTCAAGGTCGTTACGAATATCCATACTGCATAGCAACAGCCTGCCTTTTCCAATATTGACCTCAAACAGCATCGCCAGCTTGCGGCACAGGTTCCAGTCGTCAATCGACCGTACGATGGGGGTAATCGAATCCTCCAACTCATCCAGAACCACCGGTTTGGAATGATCCAGCAGGTCCTGCCACTGCCAGTTGGAATAAAAATCGGTCGGGAAATCCGCAAAGGCCGGGTGGGCCGGGTCGCATAAAATCCCCAGCGTGTGCTCCGGCTGCGAGGCAAAGGTGATTCGATTCCAGAAGATAGGCCGGAAGGTGCCCAGCGTGCGGGCCTTGAGCCGATAGGCCGGCGGAATCAGAAGCACTTTGCCCCCCTGCCTGAGCAATTCGAGAGTCTGGTCATCCAGTTCCTCGGCAATCCGCACATCAGGTGCTTCAACAGCAGGCACGCCGGCCGGATACACCCAGAAATCCCAGTCAT
>CAZKAI010000232.1:0-3604 GCA_964550565.1 uncultured Pirellulales bacterium | reverse complement strand
TACGGCCACCCCCACACTCAACAAAATCAAAAGTCTTTTCATCACACGTTCCTCCACATATTGACACACGATTATTTTATTCGCCGTTCAAGCCGGCAAATACACTAAAATAATTCTCCTTAAGTATATCATAACGATAAACCTGAAATCAACAGTATTTCCCATATCCCCTATTTTCTACTCACTATGAAGCTGTAATACCCCAAAAATCAAGGTGTGATGAGGTTGCAAAAACATTCTTAATGAAATATAAGTCATTATATATAATAATCTTATGAATGTTTTATTAGATTTTGACGAATTCTTATATCAGATATAATAGAGGTATTAATATCTATATATTATAATCATGCCCCAGTAATTGTTTTGCCTGCTCCTCGCTGATGCGAATAACTGTGCCATGCCGATACCCGCCCGGCGGCACGATATCCTTGCGGATCGAGATCCATGCTTTCATGTCCTTGCTCTCGTATGCACTCGAATAGTTATGGCAGGCATAGTACAGCCGGATTTTGTCGCCGAAGGTCACCGCACACGGCCCTTCCGCCCAGCCCTCCTCGGGCGCCGTAATCATATTCGGATCCACCGTATACGGCCCATCCCGGCCCGGAGCCTTCGCCATCAGAATCCCCCGTTTGGGTTCCGCTTGCCGGTCGGCCTTGAAAAACACATAATACTGCTTGTCTTGCCCGCGATACAGATATGAGTCAATCGCCAGGCAATCGGCATTAAATAACAGTTTCGACGGCGAAAACTGCCGGAAATCCTTCGTAACCGTATAATAAATTCGGGGATTTGCCCGTCCATCAAACAACCCCAGCGTCTCCGGGAATTTATCCGTTACCGACGAAGACCAGTGGATTACCCATTCCTTCGTTTCCCGGTCCCAAAACAGCTCCGGCGCCCAGACAAATTCAGTCTTAGCCTCGTTTTCCATGACGGGAATAATACGTTGTTCACTCCATTGAATCAGGTCTTTGGAACTGGCATAGCCGATACCCTTGAATTTCGCACATCCCCAGGCTATCGTCCACACCAGATGATAGGTCCCGGCTTCATCCCGGGCGATGGAAGGGTCACGAAAAACCTCGCCGACCGCCGGCTTGAGTACACTGCGGTCCTGGTTGACGACCTGCCATTTCAGCCCATCTGAACTGACCGCCAGATGCAGGCCGTTGGTCTGGTCGGGTTCCCGATGTGAAGTCATCAGAAACCAGTCCCCGTCAATCGCTGTCGCCTCGCGGGCCGACTGTTCCGCCTGACTCCATTGCCAAAATCCGGCCACAACAACAAAACAAGCTATCCACTGTCTCATAGCAAACTCCTCAAATCAGAAAACTTTCATTTTGCTGTATAATAATCCAACATGAATAGTCTGTCCAGATTTCTATTATTTATCAACCGGAATCAGCTTCAATTCGGCCATACTTGCCCATTTTTGTCCTCCAAATCCTCTGAGTCCCACGAATCGAATAAACTTTGCCTTCAGCGGGAGATTGAAAACAACACGCTTTTCCCCGGCGCTGCGGGCGAAAGTTCCCTTTGCCGCAGGCATCCCCCAGGACTGGCCGTCCTTACTGACATAGAACTCGTATTGTGCAATCCATCCATTGTATCCGTCTGGGCGGGGTACATAGATAAAACCCTGAAATTCAGTTTCTGTTGCCAATTCGATTTGAATTTCATGCGGATAATCCGTTTCAGGCAGCTTGTTGGTCACAGCGAAGTTTCCGGGACTGTAGTAAGAGGTGTGCCAGATGGTATTGGGATTATCGTCGATGGCCTTATCGGGTTCATTGCCTGTTTCATAACTGTCACTTAGAATCACTTTGGCACCGGTCATCAGGTTCGGCTTCTTGAACAACGTCTTCAAAAAATCCATTTCTACCGAAACCGTCGGATTGAAATCAGGACTGGAGACATATCGTTTTAAACTATAGAGTAATTGCCGGCTGGCCGGACGCTGTTCGATATGGGTCTGGAAGTCAATGGCTGCCATCAGCAGCTTGCCTTTGCCCGCTCTGGCTTCGAAGATAACACCCTCTTTGAGGCATCGGTCATACGTGTCAATGACTTGCAGCAGCGGTGTCAGCTCATGGGGTGCATTGTCCAGCACCAGCGTTTTTGAATGAGTCAGGATATCCCACCATTGCCAGTTGGGATAGTCTTCAGTCTCGAATTCTGTGTAAATCGGATGCTTGTGATTGATCCAGGCCCCCAGAGTCATCGGTTCCCACCGAAACATAATCGGAGTCCAGAAATGATTCTGAAACTCTCCCGGCTTGCCCTCCACAAGACGCAAATCCGGCAGGAGGAGCACTGTTTTGCCGGACTGCAGCGCTTCAAGAGTTTGGGTCTCCAGGTTTGACGCAGTGATATAGTTGCTTTCATCCACCATGGGTAATGTTCTCGGATAAACCCAGATATCCCAGGAATTTTTTACGCCCTTGCCGGCATTCAGAGTGACGGTGAGTTTCTGTCGTTTGCCGCTATTTTTGAAATCCGCAGAAATGGTCCCCAATGGCTCGACCATCCCCACACTGATGGTCTTTGTTTCAAATGTCCCGGAAGCCACAGGCTGGGAATCAGGTCCAGCCGTTCGAATGTCCCAGTCGGCCTGAAGCTCTTTGAGGGGATGCGGCCCGTAATGAACCAGTTCGGCGATGGCGGTAAAAGGTTCATTCTCAAAATAGGTTCGTTTGGGTAATCGCAGGATTGGAACAGTCGGACCGCAGAACTCGCGAAATGCTTCCGGAGTCATAATTCCTTTGGAATCCCAGAAGGGATCCAGGATGCCTACAAGGGCGGTTCCCTGGCCGGGAAAATCGTGCAAATCAAGAAGCTGAAATCCGCCGCAATTAGGCGTGCGCAGCAGGGCCTCAATACTTTCCTTGTAAAGCAGGGCCGTCATCTGCCCCGATACCCTGAAAAAATCCTGTGCCTGATGCAGCATCCCGTGGGCAGCCAGTGCATCGCGGAATACGTCGAAATTACGCGGATATAAGACTCCGGTGTATTTTTTTATTTCCTCAAAATTGGGGTAAACAGCACGCTGTCCCACTTCATGTGCTACACCGGGCACGGTTAATACTGCATAAGCTTTTCGTAAATCGTAATCCGTTTGCGGCCCGCGAGCACCATAGGTGGTAATTCCTCCCGCACTGGTTACATGAGAGACGTAAAACTGATCCTCAGGTAGATGTTTTCGTGCTGTGGAACCGCTGTACAAGTGTCGCGGATCGGCCTGCTTGGCTTGTGTAATCAGCTTTGCCATATAATCGAAATCACCACGCAGTTCATTGCCCACACACAGCATTACAAAGGAGGGGTGATTACCATAGGCTGCCAGGATCCGACCCATCTCCTGTTCAAAAAAAGTATTCAGCATGGGATCGATACCCATTTCGGTCCAGGCCGGCAGCTCAACTTGCAGATAGACTCCAGCCCGGTCAGCGGCTTCAAATGCCGCATCCGGCGGGCACCACGAATGAAAGCGAATATGATTTAAACCGTAGTCTTTGGCAATTCCGCAGATTCTGGACCAACCTGTCACGGTCATATCCGGATAGCCGGTCAGCGGAAAAACAGCACATTCAAGCGTTCC
>CAZKAI010000231.1:0-3676 GCA_964550565.1 uncultured Pirellulales bacterium | reverse complement strand
CTCCCCGAGTAGGGCTCGAACCTACGACCTAGCGGTTAACAGCCGCTCGCTCTACCTATTGAGCTATCGGGGAATGTCCGGGCCTGATACAGACCCATCTCCTATCCTTTGTCGGCACAAAGCCGCCTAGGAAAGATGATATTTTCCTTAAAAATGCTAATTTGTCAAGAGATTTGGACGAAAAATATTCGTAGAAATCAAAAATTAAATGCACACTGGACAAAACCGATAATATAAGGTACAGTAAGTGTTTAAGGATGGCCCGACAACGGATTATAGGGCCTGCGAAGGAGAACCCTGTACCTGGAGCAGATGAGACTATGGCTCAAACGCCAATCGACATAGATGGATTCAGCATCATCAAGCGCATCGGCACCGGCGCTCGCAGTGTCATTTATATGGCACAGGACGAAGAGTCCCGGCAGACGGTTGCCCTGAAACGGGCCGTATTCGAAAGCCCTGAGGATCAGCGTATATTTGAACAAATGGAGGTAGAATATCAGGTTGCAAACCAATTAGACCACCCCTACCTCCGAAAATGCTACAAGATGATTCGCAAGCGAAAATTCATGCGGACTCAGGAATTGGTCATGACCATGGAGCTGTTCGACGGCCAGTCGCTGGAAGACCTTGGCCGGCTCAGCCTCGGTGATGTCCTGCTGGTTTTTCGAATGGTTGCTTCGGCTCTGAACGCCATGCATCAGAAAGGGTATGTCCACTGCGACATCAAGCCCAACAACATTCTGTTCAACAAGGCCGGGGCCATCAAGATTATTGACTTCGGACAGAGCTGCCGGATCGGCCATGTCAAAAAACGCATTCAGGGCACGCCGGAGTATATCGCCCCGGAACAGGTTCGCCGGGAACATCTGAGCCACCGCACCGACATTTTCAACCTTGGCGCCACACTGTACTGGGCATTGACCGGCCGGCACGTCCCGACTCTGATTCAGCGGACCAACGAATTCGGACTGTCCGTTGCCGAGCCGCCGGAATTCAAGGCCCCTCATGAAATCTACAAAAAGATACCTCGCGAGCTGTCGGAACTGGTCTCACACTGCGTCCAGGATAAACCTGCGGATCGGCCATCCAATATGTCGGAAATCATCGCACAACTGGATATGATGATTCGTGAAATATTCCAAGCAAGGCTGACGACCAATGCACCTGCAGGCAATCCAATTATTTAACGAGGGGGCAAAGCTCAACGCAAGCTGTTCCCTGCGCCGAGGCAATGTTGTGTATCTGCCTGACCACGGCAAGCTTATCGTCACTGGCGATCTGCACGGCCACCGTCGGAATTTTGAACGCATCGTCCATTATGCCAACCTGGAAAACAACCCCGAAACCCACGTCATTTTTCAGGAAATCATTCACGGCGGCCCGGAAGACGATTTCGGCGGCTGCCTGTCGTATCAGTTACTCATAGAGGTCATCAAATACAAGATTCGCTTCCCTGAGCAGGTCCACATTATCCTGGGTAACCATGACACTGCCGCTGTATGCAACACGAGCGTTCTGAAGGCCGGCAAGGAAATGAACCTGGCGATGAAAACCGCGATGCGGCGCCACTTTAAGGCCAAATTCGAGGACGTCGAAGCGGCCATGTCTGATTATATGATGAGCCAGCCGCTGGCCGTCAAATGTGCCAATCGCATCTGGCTGTCGCATTCGCTGCCGGCCGACGGCTTCGAGGAGGATTTCGATACCACCATTTTCGACCGCCCTTATACGATGGACGATATCCAGCGGCCCAAAGCCGTGTACCTGCTGACCTGGGGCCGGCGTCACTCGCAAAAGGCGCTGGACTATCTTGCCCAAAAATTCGATGTGGATTTATTTGTCCTGGGCCATCAGCCGCAGGAAATCGGATGGGGCGTTGCGGGCACTAACACCCTCATCATCGCCTCCGAACACAACTTCGGATGTCTGCTGGTCTTTGACCTTGCCCAGCGCTACACACTCGAGCAGCTTTGCAACTGCCTGGTCCCCATGGCCTCCATCGGCTGATAAAACCGATAAACAAACATAAAGCCCAGGAAGGCCTCGAAGATATATGCTTTGATCTTCAATCCTTCCCGAGCTTCACGATGAAATAAGGATTACCTTGTCAGAATCGCGGCTTGCGAACCGCAAATGTTTGGCCTATATGCCTTTCATCCAGTGTCCTGCCAGAATCGCAAAGTCCGACAAATCAACCACGCCGTTGCGGTCGATATCGGCCTGACCGCAATTGTCCGGACTGGTGCAATCCACGGCCAGCCAATATGGGCTAAACAGGCTCAAATCTTCCACATTCACACTGCAGGTCGTATTCAAATCGCCGGGCAGGAAATATTCGTATGCACCCATATCCACCACGGCATTGCCATCACAATTGCCATCCACAATCCGCGGCGTCCCGGCCAGATCCGAAGCAACCCCCGCAGGAATTGCCGCATTACTGCCCGCATCGATACACGGCGAGCCCGGCTTGAGCCGCAGATTGCCATTGGCTGCATCGACAAACAGCGGGTCGGCGCTTATACTCCCCGGCCCATATGCCACCTGGCCCTGAATATTGCAATAATTGACCGACATTCCCGTAATAAAAGTAATCTGTTTTGAATAGGGTGTGCCGGCGGTATTGCCCCACACGATACAATTATTCAGCGTGTATCCAGAATCGATAGCTATCCCCCCGCCGTATCTGCCGGATGAATTACCGCTGAAGGTGGAATTGATTATCAAGGGGTTAGTTGACATGGAAATAGCCAACCCTCCGCCGGTATAGGCAGCAGAATTCTGACTGAAAATACAGTTGGACATGGATAAGGTGAAAGAGTAACCACAGATTCCGCCCCCATCGGATGATGCTGAATTCCGGTTGAAGGCACAATTGGTGATCGTCAGGCTCGTACCATTCCCACTGTAAATGCCGCCGCCACAAAAGTCGCTTGAATTGTTATTGAAAGTACAACGGCTTATTGTTGGGTTCGCGGGAGCCCACCCGGATTGGCTTGCCCCATTATACATCCCGCCTCCAACCATGGCGCTATTAGCAGTAAAGCTGCAGTCGATAATCATCGGAGCCGAGGCATAGGTGTTGAGAAGTCCCCCTCCATAGGATCCATAATTGCCTGTAAACACACAGTGGCTGATAATCGGAGCACTCGATTGATAATTCAGGATCGCACCACCACTCGCCCTAAAAAATGAATTCAACATTGTTGACGCGGCGCTGTTAGCCCTGAAGGTACAATGGCTGATCGTCGGGCTGCTGCCGTCGTTAAACATGCCGCCGCCAAAGGCCTGGGTGTCTGTCCCATTGCCACCAGTGATAATAAATCCACCCAGCACCGCCGAAGTCGTCAGATTCGTTCCGGCCAGGTGATTAAAGACATGATAGCAGTTATCCTGCCGTGTCGGTTCCGTCGGCAGGATGACATCATTGTCATCGCCGTTCAAATCGCCCGACAGAATCGTCGGATTCGCATCCCAGTTCCGCTGGGATTTGTCGGTTTCGGTACCGTTGAATCCGCCGTAAACCCCAACGTCATTTTTCAATTGATACGCCTTGAATCGCTCCCCCGTGCCGCCTGTCATCTTCGTCGGTTTGTAGGTCCCCGCCGCCACCCAGATTTCATCCCCGGCTACTGCCGCATCCAGCGCCAACTGCAAATCCGTAAAGGCATCC
>CAZKAI010000230.1:0-3720 GCA_964550565.1 uncultured Pirellulales bacterium | reverse complement strand
TATGGAATGGATATGTTTCGGCAAAATTTCTTTTAGACAGGATTTACAGGATAAAAAGGATGTAAATATTTTGGAAAATATAACTCCTATACGAAAACCATGGTTCACAAACGGGGAGATTGCTTGGACGGAATCGATTCAATACATGTGTTTTTTTGAAAAATCAGGAACAGGCAATAAATTATTTGAACATGCTGCAGGTTTTTCTGTATAATAGTTTTGTCATCGAAGCACCGCGATTTGCATTTTTTCAAGTATAGAGAGGCGAAATGGCCAATAAGTAATTGGATTACCCACACCGCCGAAAAGACCATTTCCGAAAACAACAAGCTTTTACACTCACATTTCAGACACTGTAACAGCCGACTCTTGCCTGTTAAACGGGTATCTGTTGACCATAAAAAAATCGTGATGTAGTAGTGAAACGTCAGATTTATACGGATCCTGGATGAAATTATCCGCCCGAGGCGCGGCTAAGGTCCGTTTCAATGTATTCTGTGGCCAACCTCGCGGCAAAATGATACTTGTTAAGTATAGTAAGGAGGTGTCACAATGGAAACGATTTCGAAACATGTCAAAGTAGTATCTCTTGCTGTTGTCCTGTTGACTCTGTCTTTACCGGTGCAGCCGCATGCTATTGTCGGATGGGGCGATAATGAATTCGGCCAGGCAGCTCCGCCTGCGGGCAATGATTTTGTTGCCATCGCGGCCGGTGGGTCCCACAGTCTGGCTTTAACCCTTGAAGGTAAAGTCCTGGGCTGGGGCAGGAACAATGCCGGGCAAATCAATATCCCTGACATGCATGATGTGGATGTGGTCGCTATTGCAGCCGGGGAATACCATAGTCTGGCGCTGACCGCACAGGGAACCATCATAGGATGGGGCCGCGACAATTACGGCCAGGCAACTCCGCCGGATTATGATGATTTCATTGCCGTTGCCGCTGCGGCTTCCTATAGTGTGGGCTTACGAGCAGACGGCACCCTTGTTCAATGGGGTTCCCTGGCTTATGATTCTCCGCCTACGGATAAAAATTTCAGGAAGATTGCCTCGAGCGCCACTGCCAACCATGCCCTGGCCCTGAACGCGGACCGCTATGTGGTGTGCTGGGGACTGAATACCAGCAATCAGGCCGATGATCCGTCGGGAAATGATTATGTCGCCATTGCCGCCGGAGGAATGCACAGCCTGGCCTTGCGAATGGATGGATCGCTGCATGGCTGGGGAGACAATATCGGCGGGCAGATCTCAGTTCCGTCCGGAACTAATTTCACTGCGATCGCAGCCGGGTCCATGCACAGCATCGCCTTGACGGAAGAGGGGGCCATTCTTGGATGGGGAAACAATGATTTTGGACAAACAGATACACCGGAGGGAACTTCCTTTGTTGCCATTGCGGCTGGAGGCAACCACAATCTGGCCTTGTCGGCCGTACCGATGAGCAGGGTGTTGACCTATCAGGGCCGGCTGATGGAGTCCGGCAATCCTGCACAGGGGCAATATGATGTGCAGTTTAAATTATACAGCACCCCAACTGGCGGAAATCCGTTAGGCCGGGAAGTTACGTTACACAATATCGATGTTACGAATGGTTATTTGAACGCCAGGCTGGACTTTGGAAATGATAAACCGCTGTTCAGCGGCAGTCCGCGCTGGATCGCAATCGGAATCAGAGCGGGCCAGCTCGATGATCCTGAATTATTCACATGGTTAAGTCCCCGACAGGAAGTGACACCCGCCGCCTATGCGCAAACGGCGTCTGTCGCCCAGGGACTGAATGGCAAAAACGGGACTGCGTATGCCGTCTATGTCCATGATTCCGGCAATATCGGTATCGGGACGATGACGCCGCAGGCGGAACTGGATGTTGCCGGAAATATCGCGGCTGACAATATCTGGGTAAAAATCGCAGACATTGACCTGGTCAATTCAACCGGGTACACCCTGTCCGGTCTCAATGGTGACCGGCAGAAAATGTACAAAATTCTGTTTCAGGGAACCTTGTCCGCCGGCGGCTCCGACAAACGGTTTATCATTCGCTTCAATGGCAATACCTCAGGATACAGAAGTTATTGTGTATGGGATGGAGACTCACAGGGTTCGGAATGGAATACGACGGCATTTCTGGCCGGTCGTAGCGGCTGGAATCAAAATGGAGATGTTATTTTGGAATACACCATCAGTGCAATGACGGGCAGAAAACGCCTTGGATTCGGGGAATCCACGTTTGTATCGAACAGTGGTTCTGTGATGGGGTTTGGCCGAGCGAGCGGGTGCTGTTATGACACCGACAATAATATAGCGTCCCTCTGGTTTGGTCCCAATGGCGGCTCTGTTTCAGGAAAGCTGATGGTATTCTCTTTCAGGTGAGCACAGAGACCGCTTGAGAACGAGTCCTTTTGTGCAGGGAGATCAGTTGAACATATTAGTGCAGGAGAAAATGATGGACGCAACACCTAAAAGCAGATGCGTTATTGTCGCACCGCTGCTGACAACCGTTACAATAGGGATTCTGGTATTCATGATCAATCCGGTATGGGCCGATTCGGATTATTCCATCACCTGGGTCAGCATTGACAATGGCGGATCATCCAGTTCAGGAGGCATCTACTCCATCGCGGGCACGATCGGTCATTATGATATCGACGTCGCGCAGGCGGACCAGTACGTTTTGAGCGGTGGTTTTTGGGCCGGTACTGCAGGCTGCCAGGTGACCCTGGAAGATCTGGCCATGCTGGCCGAACAGTGGCTGGGATCGGGTTCGGCGGATATGGATCACAGCGGCACGGTCAATATGATGGATTTCAATACCCTGGCAGCGTACTGGCTGGATGCTTGTCCTGCGGGATGGTCCCTGGTTGAGTTTTAAACCCGAAGGGGCAACAGCCCCAGCAAAGCTAATTCTACGCCTTACAGATGTTGTATGGAATGGATATGTTTCGACAAAATTTCTTTTAGACAGGATTTACAGGATAATAGCTAAGTGGCATAGTCACGCCTTGTTTGCTCATGCTACGTTACCAACTGGGTGGCATGGTCAAGCAGAGCTTGGCCATGGCTCGCTACCCTGTGCTAAAAAAGGGTGGCACAGTCAAGCTCCGCTTGGCTGTGGAGCGTCACCCCGTGCAGCACAACCAGTAAATCCCTCTTTCTGAATTGCAATGGGGCCGCATCCCAGTCCCATCCAATCCTTATAGCTGGAATAATACCATTCACTTGGAAGCTGAACCAGCTTTTTACGCACAGGATTCAAATGAATGTATTTTATAATTTGTCTGGCCGTATCCCGGCAAGTGACATTACGATCATAGCCACCCCCGGCCTGCCACAAATGAAAGGGCGTTTCAATTTTGGCCGCCTCTGCCTTGAGATGGGTCAGCATCCGTCTGGACACAGATTGCTTGATGGTCTGCAAAATGGATGAAATGGAATACTCTTCTTGTCTGGGCCAGATCAATAAATGCACATGGTCCGGCATAAACACATAAGCCCACAAATCCAGACTGTATTTTTGCTGAGCCATGACGATGGCCTCTGCCAGATAGTCACACGCTTGTTTGTTAAGCAGATAGGCTTTTCGATGATAGCAGCTAAACGTCAATTCATGAGCCTGGTTGTTAATATTATATCGCTTGCAGCGTTTTTGATAGAGGTTATCACCGATCTTCATATTTGCCCTGCCAGTTATAGTTTAAACCATCGTCTGTCTCCCCACAGCCT
>CAZKAI010000229.1:1162-3741 GCA_964550565.1 uncultured Pirellulales bacterium | reverse complement strand
TCCAATTATATCGGCATCGGCTCCGGCGCCGGCAGCCATTTGCCATGGGGCTTTACGCTGAACACCTTCGATATGGCCGCCTACCACGCCCGGCTGGAATCCGGCCAATACCCCACAGCCCTGGGCATCGCTTTTACCCCCGCCATGCATCAGTATTTCTGGCTCTATTGGCGTCTGTATGATACAGCAGTCAGCCGCCGGGCATTCTGGACCATGTTTGATCCGGCCGACCCCAAAATCAACCGCCTGTTATGGATGCTGCGAAAGACCGGCATTCTGGACCAGACCGACGACCTCTACCGATTGCACGACAGCGGCGCGTTCTGGATTCACCTGCTGCAAAACAGGCTGCTGCTGGAGTATATCAATACTGTCTGGACGGAGGCAAAACGGACGGCTTTTCCGGAGCGAATTCGCTTTTAAGGAGTCACAGGCGAGTTAATAAAACTAAAACATCAATTAGAACAGGAGGCAGCTATGACAACGAATCTGTGGCGTTATCGACTGGCGGGTGCGGCAGGGGGACTGATGCTGGCGGCAGGCAATCTGCTCGGGCCGCTGTGTCTGCTGCAGCTTGGGGCGTTGGTCCCGCTGCTGGTTCTGTTTGCCCGCGATAAAAAAATCGGACCGGCGGTACTGGCGGGCTTTTACATGGGCCTGACCTTTGCCCTGCCGCAGATGATTTATCTCTGTATGCCCGTAGCGGTCACGGCGATTCTGCTGGTCGAATTCGTCGTCCTGCTGATAACGCTGATGATGCTGGCCTGCTGGACCATCCGCCGCGGTACCGTCCTGGGCTGCTTTGCCTTCGGCGCCGCATGGTTCCTGCTGGACTGGCTAAACTATACCGCAATCCCCATCTGGGGTATGGCCCAGTCCCTGGCCCGTAGCTGGACGACCTATCCATTCCTCATCGGCTTCATCTCCATCACCGATATCAGCGGCGTCGCGTTCGTCGTGGGCACCGTGCAGGCCCTCATCGCACACAGCATCGCCGCTCCGGCCCGCCGAAAAGTCTTCCTGTCCGCACTGACCGCAATGCTCCTGCTGATTGCACTGGCCAACATCCTCCCCGCATTCCAGCAGCCCGGCAAAACCATGCGCATCGCCGCCGCCGGCTGGATCTTCGACGACCGCAGCAAGACCGACGATCCACACAGCGAAGACGGCTTCCGCAAGGTCTTCGCCGAACCCGCTGCCCGTGCCGCCGCCGAAGGTGCCCGCATCTTCACCACCGGCGAGATGGGCTTCTATATCGCCGACCACAACCGCGCCGAATGGTTCGACCGCTTCACCGCCATCGCCCGCGACAATCACCTGGCCCTGGTCGTCGGCTACTTCAACATCACCGCCGATGAAAACCGAATGTTCTACATGAACTCTCAGGGCGAAGTCGTCGCCGAATACACCAAAAGCCATCTGACCCCTCTCGAACCGGGCAAAAAAGGCACCGGCGATCTGAAAACCATGGAGGTTGACGGCATCCCCGTCGGCGGCATGATCTGCCAGGATGACAACTTCAGCGCCTTGACCCGCCGTTACGGCCGGAACAAAACGCCGCTGGTCTTCTGCCCGACCGCCGACTGGTGGACGATCAAAAACGCCCACCTGCAGGCCGTCCGCGCCCGGGCCATCGAGTGCCGTTACGCCATCGCCCGCGGCGCCGCCAACGGCATCTCCGCCATCATCAGCCCCTCCGGCCGCATCCTAACCAAACGCGACCACTACGCCGACGGCGCAGGCTACGTCATCGCCGACGTCCCGCTCTATGACGACGTCACCCCCTTCGCCCGCTTCGGCCACACGCCGATGCTGATTGTGTCTGCAGCGATTCTTTTTATGTATGTCGTTCGTACCCCGACCAAACAAAGCGATTAACCTATTTTACCATTGACGACACAGACCCTCTCTGCTACGCTGTGGCTCAAACAGAGTCAGGGAGAATAAAAAGATGGAACAGCCGACACAACTGGATTACTGGGAATTTCAGAAAGCATTACTGCCGCGAAAAATATGGACCTTCCAGGTCATACACACGGCATTATTTATCGGAGCCACCCTGTTTCTGGCCGTCATCCTGTACGCAATATGGATTCGCCCCTCTTTGGACCTTCCCTCCAGTGACGACCGGTTTACCCTGACTCTCTTGTCGGCAGTGCATATCGTCAACGCCGTCATCTCGTATATCGTGATCTCGCTGATCGGCAGCTATATCACCAACCCTCGCAATCTGCATAAAATAGGAATCGCATCAAAGCAGCCCCAAACGGACGAAGACAAATACGTTGCTGTTCTTTTCTCCGCCCACATCATACGAGCTGCTGTTTTAGAAGGTTCCGCCTTGTTCGGAACAATCATCTGCATGCTCGCGTATCTGGACGGGTCTCATCATAATCCGCCCGTGTACTGGCTCAATCTGAGCACCTACTTTTGCTTTGCGGTATTTTTTGTATGGGCGTTCCCCACCAAAGACAGGCTCGAATCGCTATTCCGAAAAAAATGCGGCAATGCATATCAGCCAGAAAAGATGACCTCCGCCGCCCTGACCAGAGATTACAAATAACAGGTCTGCCGATCCT
>CAZKAI010000229.1:0-1062 GCA_964550565.1 uncultured Pirellulales bacterium | reverse complement strand
ATACATGCATACTGACATACTTTACATGTATTCCTGTTTTTTCACGCCAGCGCCCGCTGCTCTGACCCGCAGGTCCACTGGTCATGCACCGCGATAATCTTCTGAATCACCGCCTCCGTCGCCGGCTTACCGAACTCCCGTACCATCCGGCACGTCGTATAGCCCGCTGCCGCCCGCTGATAATTCCGCTCCCAGTCCCGATACGCCCGCTCTTCCTGGTCATTCCTCCACGGATATGTTATCTTCGGCCTGCGGCAATTGCATCGCCACGGCTTGGGTGTCAGCCTCGCCCGGAAGCACTCCTGCTTGAAGGTCAGCCGCCGGTAAAGCTGATCGGACCCCAGCTCGTCAAGCAGCCGCCGCGTCGCCTCGGAGGTCGGCTCATAAAATTGATGCGTCAGCAGCAGCCGATACCCCGCACACGTCCGATACAGTCGAAACCGGCTCTGCGGATTCCGCCGGGCCCAGTCCTCGATGTCCCGACCGACCCGGTCTTCGAGTTCCGTTTGCCTGGCTTGCCGCTTGCCCGCCCCAAACAGCCACGCCACCCGCTCCCTGATCCCCGCCGGCCGCGCCGCCGGAAAATCCACATCCACAAACGCCACCCGCGCCGTATTCAGCACCAGCGCCCCGTAGCGATTCCGCGTAATCAGACCAATCGACTCCCCGTCATGTGTCAATGTCTCGATGATTTCCTCCCGCACCGGCCGGTCGAGATAATCCGCATACGTCGTGAGTTCTTCGCCGCCGGTAAACAGCGTAAAGAGCTTCTCCGCCCGCCGCAGCGCATCGGCCTTGGCCTCATCCATCGACCCAAAAGACCACCCGTATGCCGCAAACGTATGCGTCTTGCCTTTTTTGTCGGTCCCCGAAAACGTCTCCCTCGCCCAGTACGGTGCAATCTTCATATTCTGCTCCCTTTCATAAAATTCCGTTTCCCTTGTTCCTGCCGCCGACTTAAATCACTGCCGCCACCTATCTTACCCATCCATCCCCTCGCGTCAAGCACTCAGACATCATCTGTTTATCTGTATAGTCTCTGCTGGAGCACTTCTGTAAATA
>CAZKAI010000228.1:0-3744 GCA_964550565.1 uncultured Pirellulales bacterium | reverse complement strand
TCATGGGAACCCGCTGCGGCGACATTGACCCGGCCATCCTGTTCTACCTGGCCGATAAAGGCTACGACATCAAAAAGCTCAACGCCATGTGCAACAAGCAAAGCGGCCTGCTGGGCATCTCCGGCGCCTCCAACGACATGCGTAACCTGCTGGAACTCAGTGCCCAGGGCAGCGAACGGGCCAAGCTGGCCATCGATATCTTCAACTACCGCATCAAAAAATACGTCGGCACCTACACCTCGGTCCTGGGCCGTCTCGATGCGGTCGTTTTCACCGGCGGCATCGGCGAAAACAACGCCTTCATCCGCAGGGAAGTCTGCTCCGGCCAGACCCAGATCGGCATCGACATCTGCGACAAACGCAACGAAGCCAGAGAACCCAAAGAGCGCCTCATCAGCAAAGACAACAGCCGGGTCAGCGTCTTTGTCATCCCCACCGACGAAGAACGCGCCATCGCCGGCGACACCTACGAACTGGCCAAATAGCTCTCACGGCTATCGGATGTAATACATGCGGGCGGACCTGTGTGTCCGCCCTTTTTTTGCCATTTATTTCGACTCCGTGCCTGCCCTTTTACCCTGTTCTTTATCCGTGGCACGGCCAAGCCCCGCTTGACCGTGATACATCACCCTGTGCTATCCTTTGTCATTCCCGCAAAAGCAGGAATCCATCTATTCTACGAACTATGAACTCTGAACTTTCCTCCACTCGTTTTAAATTTCCCCTTTTTTGACCTTGAAATTTGTTTAGGATTTAGAATTTATGTTTTAGAATTTCCTTCCTGTATTCCTGTATCCTTGTATTCTTAATTTTTGTGCGACAGCGAAGGCGGTGCCGCCTCCGGCCCGCTGGCCCAGTCAAAATTGGGTACCGGCCCCATCTCGAATTCCAGAACCCCGCCCCCACACAGCGTCTTGTAATCAATCCACGTCTTATTGAACGGTTCCCCATTCAATGTCGCCGATTGAATATACGGATTGGCCAGCCCGGCCCCCTTCGCCCGAATCACAAACGTCTTATCCCCCAGCCGCAGCGTCACCTCCCCAAACAGCGGCGACCCAATCACATAATACGGATCGCCCATGCAGGCCGGATACAGCCCCAGCGCCGAAAACACGAAGTGGCTGGACATCGACCCGCCGTCATCATCCATCGTCAGCATGAATCCATCGGGCGTCCTGCGATATACCCGCTCCACAACAGGCGCGGCAAATTTGCCCCGGCTCTCGTGAATCACCGTCGCCGGTTCCGTAATAAAATACCGGCTCCAGTACTGCGTCCGCCACGGCCGACCCAGATAATCAAACAAAAACGGATACGTCATCGGCGGCTGGTTATGCGGAATATGCTGATAATTCACAAAATAATACTCCAGCTCATCGGCCAGCGCCGTCTGTCCGCCCCGCAGTGCCGCCAGCCCGGCCATATCAAACGGCACCCAGTAGCGATAGTGCCACAGATTGCCCTGATAGAAATAAGCATTAGTCCGATTGACCTCGTTTTGCGGCACCGGTTTCCCATCCGGCGTAAAAAATCCCCGTACGTTGCCTTCGCCATCGACCTGCGACGGGCACCAGTACCGCTGATACCCCATCGCCAGCTCACGATATTTCTTCACATCGTCGGCCTTCCCGAGCGACTCGGCCATCTTCATAATCAGATAATATTGATACGGCTTTTCCACCTGGTCATTACCCAGCACGGCCTTCTGAAATCCCTCATACGCTGCCTGGGCATCAAAACCTGCCAGTCCCTTGTTATACGCATCGGCTACAATCGCCCCGATAAACTCATGCCGCACCGTCGGCGCCGGCCAGTACCCGCTGCCCCACTGCGTCATCGTCCCGCCCTTGAACCACTCCACAATCGACCGCGCGATATTCTGCCCGACCTGCGGCTCCAGCAGCGTAATCAGACTGTACTTGCGGAAATCATCCCACGAACTCCACCCCGCATAATGCACATAATCCTTCGCCGTTTTATCCGCATAACGAATCGTATTCTCATCGCCTGCCACCCGATACTCGCCGACACTGCTGGTCACATTCTGCGGCATCAGGTACGTCCGATACAGACAGGTATAAAGCAGATAACGATATTCATCCAGTTCTTTCGGTACATCCTTCAACTCGACTTTGCCCAGCATCTTCTCCCAGGCTGCATCAGCACTGGCACACGCCGCCTCAAAATCCCATCCGGCAATCTCGTTGTCGGCCTCGATCACCGCCTGCTCCACACTGATCGGCGAAAGCCCGACCTTGAGCCGGATAACCGCCGGTTTATCCGCTGAGACCCCAAACTTGCACCATACCGTCTTGCCCTCACCCTCCGTCCCCCCGATAGGCCTGTCAAATCGCACCGCATAGAAAAAATTGAAATATCCATGCCCGCAGACATTCTTGCCTTTGGTAAATCCGGTAATCAGCGTCTTATCCTGCTGGGTCCACTGACAATCCACAATCCCCCCATAACTCCAGCCCGGGTCAATCCGAATCGTCATCTCCTCCGATGAAGCCGGGAACGTATAGCGATGAAATCCCACCCGTGTTGAAGCCGTCAAATCCGCCTGGATTCCATTGGTAAAGGCCGTATGATAATACCCCGGCCGGCCCTTCTCGGCGGATTTATCCATTGTGTCGGTCTTGGTCTTGCCGAAGGCCGGCTTGATTTTCACACTGCCGCCGCCGCCATTGCACCCTACGCCCCCCACACGCGTATGCGAAAAGCCCTTGACCGTCGTATTGGCATAATCATACCCGCTGTGCCCACCGCCGTCGGTGTCCGGCCCGAGCTTGACCAGCCCAAACGGCACGGCCGCCGCCGGATCAAGCTGCCCATGATCCCCCTCGGTCCCGACAAACACATCCACATAATCCGTCAGGCCCGCCCACGCAGCCCCCGCCATCAATCCAATGCTCAACATCAGCATATAACGCAGCATAATCTCTCCTGAATCTTCAACATTCTGTCAATAAAATCGTTCCCGGAATCAACCGCCCCGCTTCCTTGTCCGTCCCAAGCTTACCCCGTTTGCACCCCCCGGTCAAGCCTTGTTTCCCCAGTGCCGCGGCTCTAACTATATTGTAGAGTCACCCGACACTCTTCGATTCATTCAATCCCGAAGGAATGCTCGTTTCATAGCCGGGGCGCGTAAGCCCCCGGCCGGCAGTTTACAGCTCTGTCAAGTCCCAACGGGACGAAAGTCCTTTACGGCCCGACGGGTTTAAACTCAGACTTGATCTCTTCTTTTGTCCCACTGCTGTAATCAAATACCCGCACGATATCATCGTTAACGCCTGCATCGTCACGGAGATTGGGGCCATGGCTAATGAATGTGTAATGGGCCGGCTCCCTGAAACGCAGCACAATCGGCGTATCCCATGCATCCAGAATCTGTTGGCCCGTATCGTCCAGAGGAATGATATCTTGATATGAATTGTTTTTCACCCACGCAATCAAATCCTGAACAGTCACCGTACGTTTGTCATTAATTTCAATTTGTTTAGAAATGCCATCTGAAAGAATACCGATGGTTAAATTCGTTTTGATTCGCCTGCCGTCGCTAATCACAGCCTGGGTATATTCATAACGTTCGTACAGCACAACAAGACACAAAAAGAGAACACCCCCCGCTATCCAATACCTTTTTTTCATAGCCATCCCCAATCCGGCAATACCATGTAACCGCGCACCCATGCTTTTCTTTTTAAACTATTGCGAAACATCCTTGCCTCCTCTTTAAAT
>CAZKAI010000227.1:0-3819 GCA_964550565.1 uncultured Pirellulales bacterium | reverse complement strand
CTCATCGGCCGTCAGTCGATGATCCGTCGCCAGCAGTTCGACCGTGATAATCGGAATCCCCAGCGTCTCGCCCACGTACGCCCCCATCGACCCCGGCCGCGCCCCCAGCTTCGTCACCGGCAGCGGCATCACCCGCCCCATGTTCTCCGCAATCGCCTGCCCCGGGCCGTCATAATCAATACACTTGAGCGGCTGATGCAGCGTCACCACACGCGCCGGCCGACTGCTCATCACCAAATCATACAGCGCCTTCGACTCCGGCTCCGACAGCGGCCGCGTCCCGTATTCGGTAATATTGATGCGGTTATCCGCCGGGAAATTGCGATTCAAATCCACCTCGTTAATATTCTCCCGCGTCCGTACCGCATACCCATCCGGATTGGCCACCGGAATCACCAGAATCGTCCGGCCGTTCAGCAGCCGCCGGTCTTTCTGAATCTGGTCAATCAGCTTCCACATCAGCGGCGTCCCGGCAGGCTCACTGCCGTGAATCGACGCCAGGAACAAAATCGTCTCCGGCCCCGACCCGAACCGATGGCACTCTATCGGCCGACCCTGCACCGAATGTCCGATAACCTCCGTCGTCGTTGCAACAGGACTGACAATTTTCGGCGCATACGGATCCGTACATCCGGCCAGCGCCCCAACTATTGTGATAAACAGCACAAAACCAATCAAGCCCTTGATAGCCTTGCTGGAAAACCTCATTTTTTCGTTCTTCAACACCATAGCAGCATATCCTTTCAGTAACGTCTAAAGACACTCCTAATAGTTATCGTAAAGAGTGAGAACTCCTCTTCAATAATAACCCGCCCGTCTCGCAAAACGCCCCTCCTGACAAATATTCCATAAGCACAGATTTTAAAATCACTTGCGTCACCTATAGCACAGTTTTTCAGGCACTTCCCATTTTTTACCGAACTTTTCGACCCCTCCCAGCGCATATAGACAACATAAGCGTTTGCTTTTTGACAATGGAATAGCCCGGGCGACCCAAATCGCCCAGACAGTGAAAGGAAACCAATCATGAAGACAAAGACCCTCTGGATAGTCGGTCTGCTTTCAGTTGGTTTGCTGCTGACTGCACAATCTTTCGCCGACACCTGCGGCGATAAAAAAGATAAAGACAACAAGGCCGCGTTTATGACCGCAACACAGGCCTTGAGCACATGCAGCGCCGATAATAACGCAGATTGCGACAAGAAAAAAGATGAAGCACCCGCGTGTGATGGAAAAAAGAAAGATACGAACAAAGCCGCCACTGACCTAACGAATTCGCAGGCCCAGGATCCAGCCTGTGGAGGGGAGAAAAAAGGATGTGGTGATAAACCTGCCGCCGACAGAACTGCCGGCGGCAGTTCTTTTTTTGCCGCTGCCGACATTGACACCACCCCCGACAAGGCCGACAAAAAAGACCCTAACGCCGCCCCGCTGTTTACCCTGACCAATCAGGATGGCAAAGAGGTCAAGCTCGCCGACTACAAAGGCAAGATCGTCGTCCTCGAGTGGTTCAACTACGACTGCCCCTTCGTCAAGGCCCACTACCAGGCGGAAACCTTCAAGAAGCTGACCGAAAAATACGCCAAAAAGGATGTCGTCTGGTTTGCCGTCAACAGCACCCATTACACCACCGCCAAGGCCAACCAGGACTTCGCCGCCCAGCATAAGCTGCCCTACGCTATCCTGCTGGACACCGACGGCAAGACCGGCAAGGCCTACAGCGCCAAAACCACCCCGCACGTCTATGTCATCGACGCCAAAGGCCGGATCGTCTATCACGGCGCCGTAGATAATGCCCCGCTCGGCAAGATACCCGAAAACCAGACCTATACCAATTATGTCGAAAAAGCCGTCGATGAATTGCTGGCCGAAAAGCCCGTAAGTACGCCCTGGGTAAAGCCTTATGGCTGTTCGGTAAAATATCCGCCGACGCCTGCAGAAAAATAATTCAGGATACCGAACTTATTTTGTATAGTATCCGTAGAGTCAACAACGAAAGAGATGTTTCTTTTGATAATGAACCCCTAAAATTAGGAGATTGAACAATGAGAACTTGGCTGATAACACTGTTGGTCGCGGTAATGGTTGCTGGCAGCTCTGCAATGGCTGCATGTTCCAAAGACGGCTGTTCCAAAGAAGGCTGTAAGAAAGACGGCGGCACCTGCCAGAAAGAAAACAAAGACAAAGGCTGCGACAAAGAAAATAAAGAAGGCTGCGGTGGTGATAAAGGCTGCGACAAAGAAAATAAGGGTGCCGAAAAGAAGGCATAACCCTTTTTTACTTGAAGTTTCGCACACTGCCAGATAAGTTTGAAATATGACTTATCTGGCAGTTTCTATTTCTGGACGGAATTTGTCGCAGTTTGAGCAGCGGCTCGCCGAGGCCTCCCAGGCCGGCGCTGAGATGCTCGAATTGCGGGTCGATTATCTGGACAACCTGACCCCCGAAGCCGTCGCCCCCATCCTTGCGGCCGCCCGCCAGAGCCGTCTGCCGATCATCCTGACCTGTCGGGACAAGGCCGAAGGCGGCATCGGCACCTGGCCGCAGGAAATCCGAACCCAAATCCTCGTCGAAGCCATCAAAGCCGGCGTCGAGTTCGTCGATTGCGAATTCGCCAACTTCAACGGCAGTACAAAAAAGGCTATTCTCAAAGCCCTTGCCGCCCGCCCTCAAACCCGGCTGATTCTGTCGGCCCACCAGTTCGAGGGCACCTTCGACGACCTGCCGCTGCTGTACGAATCCATCCGCACGGCCTGCCCGCAGGCAATCCCCAAGCTCATCTACACCGCCAAACACATCAACGATTGCTTCGCGGCCTTCGACCTGCTCAAGGACAAGGACGCCGACACCATAACCTTCGCGATGGGTCCGGCCGGAGCCGTCAGTCGGATACTGGCCAAAAAGCTCGGTGCCTTCCTGACCTTCGCCGCACTCGACGACCAGCAGGCCACCGCGCCCGGCCAGTGGTCCGTTCGCAAGCTCAAACAATCCTTCCGCTGGGACAGCATCAACGCCCGCACCGATATCCTCGGCGTCATCGGCGACCCGGTCGGCCACTCGCTCAGCCCGGCCGTCTATAACGCCTGCTTTACCAAAGACAACCTCAACGCCCTGTATCTGCCCTTCTGGGTGCAGGATGAACGCGAGGGGCTGGACGCATTCCTGGACAACGTGCTCCGCAGGCCGTGGCTGAACTTCGCCGGCTTCAGCGTCACCATCCCCCACAAGACCCACGCGATCAACTATGTCAGCGGCAAGGGCGAATACGTCGAGCCGCTGGCCGTGACCATCGGGGCTGCCAATACGCTCAAAATCGGATGTAATGGAATCATTACCGCCTATAACACCGACTACATCGGGGCGATGGACGCCCTGACGGACGCACTCGGCATCGAACGCCACCAGCTCCACAGCAAAAAGGCCGCCGTCATCGGGGCCGGCGGAGTCTCGCGGGCGGTCGTGGCCGGGCTGGTCGATGCCGGCGCCGAAGTGACCATCTATAACCGCACGGAAAGCAAGGCCAAACACCTGGCCGAAGAATACCGCTGCCGCAGTGCAGGCCTGGAGGCGCTGGCCTCCCTCGATGCGGATATCGTCATCAACTGCACCAGTATCGGCATGGCCCCCACTGTGGACGCCTCGCCGCTGTCGGCCGACTTGTTCAAACCCCACATGACTGCCTTCGACACCATCTACACCCCGCGCGAAACCCGATTCCTCAAAGAAGCCGCCGCCGCAGGCTGCCGCGTCGTCAACGGCACTGAAATGTTCATCCGCCAGGCCATCGCCCAATACCGCATCTACACCGGCCGCGAAGCC
>CAZKAI010000226.1:0-3826 GCA_964550565.1 uncultured Pirellulales bacterium | reverse complement strand
ATACGCTGAAAAAGGGCTTTTGCCAAAGAATTCCGACTTCAGGCGAGGCAGTACTACATAGGTTCTGACCAGTTCACCCAAGGGAAATGCCTCCCTGTCACCTATGGCCAACACATATTTGCCTGCATTGTCCGGGCTGTATACTTCGATGTCGTAAGTCCCGGCATCCTGTTCTTTGACATATTCAGACCCCCTGAAATAATGGTCCCCTGCAAAGGGTTCGTAAAAGTGAGTCCAGTCATGCTCAATTCCGTCAAGGATAGCAATCACGGTTCCTTGCTTAATAATCTTTACAGAAACGTCCTTGTCAATTCCTTGAATATCCGGAACCAGAATGTTCACATAAAGTCTGAAAGGTTCAGGGGACTCGATACGATAGGTTGCAGGTTTTCCAGTGAGGCTCCCGTAGTAGGCTTTCGATATTTCAGGCTGGTCAACCGCTATGTCTGTGTCGTTGCCCACTAATCGCGGCTGATGAGCAAAAACATTCGGCATAAATAGGCATGAAATAATGAAGAAATACGCAGCTTGCATAAGCCTCTGTTTCCTCATTGCATCTGTCCTCGTAGTGGAAAGAACAACAGGTTGTCCTATAAATCCATCGGCATACAAAGGTTCTCAGCCAGGTGTGCCGTCCGGCCACAGAAATGGCACTGGAATCGGGGTTCTTCCACAAGGTCTTTATATTCTGCTGGGTTATTCACATGGTAGCCATAAGACACGAAATAGCACAGATGTTTGGTATGTTCATCGCTTTTACAGTTATGATTATCCGCAGGAAATTCTTTGCTCATAATATACCTCGTTTCATTTGAAAGGGTTAGTTGTATCTTTCGGTTCATACGCATAACACTTAAAATCTGGCTCTCCCATCTGATCCATACGGTTCAGGATGCAGAGAATATCTTCTTCTCCGCCAATTCCATCTTTTCTGCAACGGATGCACAGGTCAGGTTTAGGAATCAGGTCAGGATTGACCTCCGTACCGTCATCGTGAAAGAATTTGGGCTGATTGTCATTCATCATATTATGTCTTATCTCTTATCGAACTGCTTTAGCTGTCCAATCCGTCACTTTAGACCGGCTAATCAGGGCATAAATGCTCTTTTTTGCCAAAAAACTTGGTATAATTGTACAAGGTACCTCAAAATTGAGCGATCTAAATATTTGATCCTGTTAATTTTGCTAATGCGGCGGCGATGTTATCCAGTGCCGACTGATTGGGCAATTTCAATTTCAGTTCAATCTGTCCTTCTTTATTGGTTTCAAGGCAGTCCTGTAAATGTGTTTTTATGGATTCAGTTTTCTGTCCCAGCACCGTTTCGTTTGATTGCAGAGGGATGACTTCAGCTAACAATTTGAATGCCGAGGTAAACAGTTCGCCGGCTGCGACGGCTACTTTTTCTTTCCGGGCAGCAGCTTCGGTGGCCTGCTTTTGTCGTTCGAGTTCGCTGACATCCAGCGGGGCACTCTCCGGCCTGCCCAGCAGAATTTCCAGCCGACGCTTGAGTGCCTCGACACCGCCAGCTATATCGACGTTTTTAACCTTGCTGTTAATATCCAGCGCAGCCAACGCAACCTCTTTTTTAGCCGCAAGTGTACCGAGCATCCCTTCTTCAATTGTCTGTTCTGTTACCAAAATATACACCTGGACGGGATTTTTCTGCCCCATCCGATGGGCACGAGCGATCCTCTGCTCCAACACCGCCGGGTTCCAAGGCAGATCGACATTGATGACGGTATTGGCTGCTTGCAGGTTCAATCCGGTTGAACCGGCGTTTGTGGTGATAAATAATTTACAATTCGGATCATGCTGAAAGGTATGCACAAGTTGAGCGCGTTTCTTTTGCGGTACCGAACCGTCCAGCCGCACATAGACCATCTTCAGTTTCTTCAGAACAGGCTCGATCAGATCAAGCATCGTTGTCCATTCCGAAAATAAAACAATCTTACGATCGTTTTCGGCATTCAGTGTCTCGAGCAGTTCCGTCAGCCGTTCCAGCTTGGTCGAATAGCCCGGCGGCTCTTTGTCCACCAAAAATGTACTGTCGGCGGCCATCCGGCAGATCAATAATGCCTTTTGAAGACGCAATAAGTCCATTTCGGAAATATACGCCTTATTCACGATAGACTGAATGATCATCTTCTGGGCACGATTTATCTCATACTGTTCCGCGGTCGGCAGGATACGAATAATCTCATCCGTGCGCGGCGGCAATTGTTTCATCACCTCACTGCGTGTACGACGAAGGAGAATGGGAGCCAGTTGCTTGCGCAGTTTGTCCAGATTTTTGTAACCCAGCAGCTTGCCCTTTTCATCAACGACGCGATGGGTATTAAAAAATCGAAATGACGGTCCCAGCCGGCGATCATCGACAAACTCCACCACCGAAAACAGATCGTCCAGCCGGTTCTCCAGCGGCGTCCCCGAAAGTACCAGTGCAAATCGGCTTCGCAGCGATTTCATCATCTGGGTGGTTTTGGCCTCCCAGTTTTTAATTCGCTGGCCTTCGTCCAGAATAATCAAATCCCAGCGAATGTTCTCAATCGACTTTGCATCGCGCATCACCTGTTCATAATTACAGATTGTAAAAAAACAGTCGTTGTCATACTGCGCAACACGTTCCTTTGCGACCCCCATTACCAACTGACACGGACGTTCACAGAAACGGTTGATTTCACTGCGCCATTGCGACTTGAGCGACGTCGGGCAAACAATCAGTACCTTGGTAATTCCCGCTTCACGTGCCAGTAATTCGGCAACGCCGAT
The DNA here is from genome assembly GCA_964550565.1 of uncultured Pirellulales bacterium. Classification (GTDB taxonomy): domain Bacteria; phylum Planctomycetota; class Phycisphaerae; order Sedimentisphaerales; family Anaerohalosphaeraceae; genus Anaeroglomus. The sequence continues at coordinate 1,056 of CAZKAI010000226.1, read as the reverse complement.
ACCCTGAATTGTCTTACCCAGCCCCATATCGTCGGCGATAATTGCCCGCCCGGCGCCGACTGCAAATGCAATCCCGTCAAACTGATATGGCAGCAACTCGGCTTTGAGCAGGGTTTTGCGAAGAGAATGAGCGGCTGGGTCTTTGCGGATTTTGGCGGCCAGTCGAGCCAAACGTTCCTGTTGCAGCACAAACTCGATATGCTCCTGTGCGTCAGGGTAAATCGTAACGACATGCCCCATCGCTTCAAGCTTTTGAACGCATTGCAAGAGGCCACCCATATCTTTAATCGCATGATCACGGAATGGCTTGATGAGCCCCGCTGCTTTACCGTTTATATTTTTCGGAACCAGCAGCCGTAATTGCAGGTCTTGACCGTATGTCAGATGCAAGGCAAATTCTTTTTGTTCAAAGGGACGATTGCAGGTTGTGGAACTGAACTGCCGCCGGACATGATGCTGGACTTTCATAATATGCTTGCAGATACCCAGCGTATTCTTGCGAAAATCCGGACAGGAGCAGTACGATTGTCCCTGCTCCCAGCCTCGCAATGCGACTCGGTAGCTTTTGCCGCTCAAGCTGTTGGTGACAATGTAGTCCGTCCACAGGAGACGGGAGTTGATGCTTTCGATCTTCATCCGCTCGGCTTTGGCCCGTTCCGCTCTTTCTTCCAGCGCCCGAGCAATTAACTCTGTTTCGCTGAGACTTTCAGCCGGGATACGCTCGACAGGAGGTTTGGCCAGCCCCAGCGCGGTCTTCTCCTCCAGAATCAATGAAAAAGCCGCCCCAATATGTTCACATACTCCCTGGCAGGATGTACAGTTGAAATGCAGCCGATTGCGAACCTCGGCCATCAGCGTAATAGTGACTACGGCGCCATCCACCGACAGGCGAAATAAATCATCGCCCAGATAAACCCTTTCTTCAAGCGAATCTACTGGAAACTTGCCTCCTTGTATAATCAGCTTATTGCCGTTATCCCCCAACAGCTTACAAGCCTGAGTAAACGTCAATCGTGACAACCTGTCTTTCAGCGTCAATTCCTTTTTAGCCATAAT
>CAZKAI010000225.1:0-3853 GCA_964550565.1 uncultured Pirellulales bacterium | reverse complement strand
CTCAACCCCGTTCCCCACATGAAGCGCGAGCCGTTCGGCATGGTCGTTGTTCCGCTGTTATCCTATGCCATGGGCGGCTGGATGATCGGCTGGGCCAGCGCCCCCTATGACCCTTACTGGGCACAGCGTCACCCCAAACAGGCCGCTCTGATGGGACTTGCCGGACCTGCGGCCAATCTTATAATCATGCTTATTGCCGCCGTCCTGGTTCGTATCGGTCTGGCCACGGGTTTTTTTATGGCTCCGGATAGTGTCTATTTTTCACAGACCGTCATGGGAGCCAGCGAGGGGATTTCTCATGGCCTGGCCGTCGGCGTCAGCATCCTGTTTATGCTCAATCTGCTGCTGATGGTGTTTAATCTCATCCCTCTGCCGCCATTGGACGGCACTTCGACGATGGAGTTCATCCTCTCCGGCGAGTCCCTCTACAAATACCGCAGTCTGGTACATGAATCGGGCCTGCGTACCTTCGGCATTCTGATTGCCTGGTATATTATGAAAATCATCTTCCCGCCCATCCACCTAGCCGCGGTCAACCTGCTGTATCTGGGTACCGGCGTGTCCTGGAGCTGATGCAAATTAATTCTGCAAAATACGCAGTCGCTCACTATAACTCCTGTTCTGTCAGGTTCTTGCGCCCGTATTCATAGGTCGCACACCGCCGCCTGTCTAAGTAAATCAATCCGCCTCTTGACTTTTCGGGCCGTTTATGCGATACTCTTGCCCACAAATTTTCCCTAAATCCAGGCCGGGAGCGTGTCCCGTCGGCTGATTTGGGTATCTTATGACAAGGTGTTCGATGAAGGCATCGGAAATGAAAAGGGGCCAGACCATCAAGGTCGATAATACCCTTTATTCGATTGTAGATTATCAGCATGTTAAACTCGGCAAGGGCGGCGCGGTCTATCAGACCAAACTCAAAAGCCTGACCGACGGCTCCATCCGCGATATCCGCATCCGCGCTGAAGAAGTGCTCGAAGATGCATATCTGGACAAACGCAATTATGAATATCTGTATTCGACCGGCTCGGAACATATTCTGATGGATCTAGAGACCTACGACCAGATTTCCCTCGATGACGATGCGTTCGGCGACGGCCCCAAGTACCTCAAGCCGAACACCCAGCTTCAGGTCAGCATGTATCAGAACAAGCCCGTCCAGATTTCTCTGCCGACCACGGTGGACCTGAAGGTGACCGATACCGCCCCGGAAATCAAGGGCGCTACCGCCACCAACCAGTACAAACCGGCCACCCTCGAAACCGGCCTGGAAGTCTCCGTCCCGCCGTTTATTAAACAGGGCGAAATGATCCGCGTCGATACCCGCACCGGCGAATACGTCACCCGCGTGAAAGAATAATCGACTATCGCATAGCACCTGGCCGCAGTGCCAGCCAAAGAAGACATATTATGGGGCGCATGGATGCGCCCCTTTTTCCTGCGCCCAAAAATGATTTTGCTGAACAAATAATTTGTCATTCCCGCGGAGGCGGGAATCCATTCGTTTTGAATTTACTCATTTATATATTTCGAATTTGTTTAGAATTTCGAATTTCGTGCTTCGGATTTATTTTTTAATCGCCGCCTCATAGACCTTCTTCAGCGTCGGCCGCAGCAAATCCGCCCACTTAACATTGCCCTCGCTGGTCAGATGAATCTTATCGTCCAGAAACAGGCTCGGCTCCGGCGTCCCATCGGCGCCCATCATCCCCGTCGTCACATCCGCATAATGCAGGTACTCCAGCGTCTGGGCCATGTCCCGAACACTGGCATTGACGCGGTCGGCCTTGGGATGATGCGGCCACCACGCCGGCCCCAGCCGAATCGACAAAAAGATAACCGGCGTCTCGGGCAGGGCGGCATGAACCGTCGCAAGAAATTGCTTAAAATCGGCCAGCACCTGCTCCGGCGCCTTCCCCCCACCGACGATATCGTTCACCCCGCAATAAAATACAATCACCTTCGGCTTATACGGCAGCACAATCCGCTCGACGTACAGGTTCACATCCGAAATCTGCGACCCGCCAAAGCCCCGATTAATCACCGGATACTCCGCAAACAGCTTTGCCGTATCCCACATCCGGATACTCGAACTGCCCGCAAACAGCACCGCATCCTTCGGGAACGAATTCTTCGCATCCCAGGCTTCAAACGTCTTGATGTCGTTTTCCCACTTGTTAACCTCGGTCTTGCCCGCCTCCTGCCCTATCATGCACGAAGCCAAAAGACCTACCAGTACGATTCCGAGTGCACAAATCCTGCGTCCATATCCGTGTGTCATGTTGTTCTCCTGAAATAGTGTTATCAACCGGCCGATTTTACCCCTCGCGTCCTCATCTGGCAACCTTAAATCAGGTATACAAGAATACAAGGATACAGAATCGACGGTATGGGTGGGGGAGTCCTACGGTTTCGGGATAGGGCCGCACAGGGTGGATTCGTTTAAAAATACAGGCATCACCATGAAGAGCACATGGGCATGAAGAAAATGAAAATATAATTTTCGCCTTATCCTTCCTGTTCTTCATGGGCTTCAGGGTGAGACCATACGGAGATATCGAGGTCTCATTTCAAATCTCAAATCATGAAATCTCAAATACCTGGTCCGACCCCTCCACCCGCTACGCGACTTCCGTAATATAATTCTTCTTGAGCAGCCGCCAGAACACCACCGCAAACGCCGTCAGCGGAATCGCCAGCATCATCCCGAGAATCCCGCCCAGCGCCACACCCCAGAAAAACACCGCAAAGATAATCAGCGCCGGATGCAGCCCCGTGCGGTTGCCCATAATCCGCGGCGTCAGAATATTGCCTTCAATCGCCTGCACCACACAGAAGACCACCAGCACCAGCACCACCCGCAGGATGCTTCCCCCCGCGCCGAAATACGCCAGCGGAATCGCCGCACACAGCCCCGCGATGCTCCCCAGGTAAGGGATGATATTGAGCAGTCCCAGCCCCATCCCGATGATGACACCATACGGCAGCCCGACAATCACAAAGCCGACCGCAAACAGCCCCCCCTGAGCCAGCGCGATGATAATCTGCCCGCGGAAAAACGTCAGCAGGATATCGACAAACTGCTCCAGCAGATAAATCACATCATTTTTCGTTTTCGGCTTCAAAAACGGCAGAAACTCGGCAAGCTGTCGGGGCCGGAAAGGTTTTGCCATCAGAAAAAACGCCAGGTACACCGGCAGCACCGCCCAGGTAAACAGCCCCGCCACGGATTGAAACATCTGCACCACCGACTGCGACATCCGCCTGCCCACCGCCTGCAGGGCCTTGACCGCCGTCTGCCCGGGGTTGTCCAGCAGGCTTCCAAATTCCGACGTCAGCCCGTATTTATCCATCACCGCGGCCACCTCCGGCCAATGCTGCCGCCCCGTCTGGACCATGCTGTCAATCGCAGCCGGCAGTTCCTCGAACAACTGAACCAGTTGATTAACGACAAAAACGCCTGCAAATCCGATAAACACCGCCAGCGGGATAATCCCCGACAGAAAAAACAGAATCAGCGCCGCCGCCTGCGTCCCCCGGCACAGCCGCAGCAGCCAGTTATAATACGGCCGCAGCAGCATCGCCAGGATGCACGCCACCACCGGCGGCAGCAGGACGTTCTGAAACGTATTGACAAACCGGGCCAGCCCCGCGACCGCCGCATAAAAGAAAATCACCAGCACCAGCACCGACAATACCGTCAGCGCCGCGGCTACCGTCGTCCGCTGTTTGGGTCCGAGTTGGAGTTCCTTAAACATGATGCCCTCCGTGTATTGTCCTGGTTTTGCTGCTTTTGACAGGCCAAAGCCGGCACCCATACCGCCCGGCCTCCCTGAACCACTGTATTCTTACC
>CAZKAI010000224.1:1315-3885 GCA_964550565.1 uncultured Pirellulales bacterium | reverse complement strand
ATTATAATACCCACATGAAAACCGCCCGTTATATCCTCCATGTCGATATGGATGCGTTTTATGCCTCCGTCGAGGTCAGGGATAATCCCACCCTTGCAGGCAAGCCCGTTCTGGTAGGGGCCTCGCCCCAGCAGCGCGGAGTGGTGGCGGCCTGTTCCTATGAAGCCCGCAAGTTCGGCATTCATTCGGCCATGCCGATGAGCCAGGCGATTCGCCTTTGTCCCCATGCGATTGTGCTGCCGGTCCGGATGGCTCGTTATGTCGAAATATCCCGAGATATCTGCCGCATCTTCCTGACCTATACCCCCCAGGTTGAGCCGCTGTCGCTCGATGAAGCGTTTCTGGATATCTCCGGCTGCATATCGCTGTTTGGCCCCGCCGAGACCATCGGCCAAAAGATTAAGCAGGATATCCGCGAGAAAACCGGTTTGACCGCCTCCGTCGGCCTGGCTCCCAACAAATTTCTTGCCAAGCTGGCCTCGGACCTGCACAAGCCCGATGGTTTTGTCGTCATCACCGAAGAGAATAAGCAGGCAATTCTGGACCCGCTGCCTGTCTCGAAAGTCTGGGGCATTGGCCAGGTCACCAATAAAGCCCTCGAAAAGTTGGGAATTCACACGATCGGACAACTTCGTTCTGCCCCTCGTTATCAACTGTCCATGGTTTTCGGCAATCAGGTGGAGGAAGTGCTCAGACTGGCAGAGGGCCTTGACGACCGGCCCGTTGAAATGAACCGCGAAACCAAAAGCATCTCCGCCGAAGAAACCTTCCCTGCGGATATCCGGGATAAACAAATCCTGCTGGGCATCCTGATTCATCAGGTTGAAGAGGTCTCCCAGCGGCTTCGGGCAGATCATCTTCAGTGCAGAACCCTCACGCTGAAATTTCGCTATGGCGACTTCCGGACCATTACCCGCAGTGTGACGATGGATTGCCCCACCCAGATTACCTGCGTCCTACTTCAGGAAGCCCAGAAGATATTCAATCAGTGGTTTAAAACCGCACAGGGTCCATTGCGACTGCTGGGTTTTGGTACATCCGGACTGTCTGCTGCCGGCTCAGGCCAGCAGATGCTGTTTGCCGAGCCGGAAGATGAGAAGCACAAGAAACTCGACGGGGTCTTTGACCGTATCCGCGAAAAATACGGCGACGACAGCCTGAAACGGGGCTTGTATACCCGACGGGTATGATTATTCCGCGAGCAAAAGAAGCAAGAGGTTGAAGCTACTGTACTTAGCCGCGACGAAACGGGAAATTTCAAGTAGGATCAGCATAAATATCTTGCTGCCGGCTGATTGAAACACTCTATACTAAGGTGCCCAGAGAATCGCGGCTCCGATGCCAAAGATGCACAAATCCACGATAGCATGGCTCAGATAGCCCGGCCAGATGGATTCATATTTAACATACATCCACGACCAGACAGCACCGCCGACAAAAACCCCCACCGAGCAGACGACCGTGGCGGTCAGCGGAAGAAATGTTTGCAGTGCGACGATATGATGCACCGTAAAGCAGAGTGCCGAGGCAATAACGGCGGCAATGGGGCCCAGCAGGCTCTTGCACTGCCTGACGACAAACCATCGCCAGACATATTCTTCCAGGACTGAATTGATGCATATCCAGTAAGCTGCCCCGCCCAGATAGAGCATCGGATTCATCAGGCCGATAGCCTTGATACGATCTGCCATCATGCCCTTGTCGATGAACATCCCTCCCAGCAGAAAATAAGCCGCCAGAATGATCCCGCTGATCAGCAGCCCGGAGAACAATCCAAATCCAAAGCCGCCTTTACGGGATTTGGACAGGCTTGGCCGGGCCTTGTCAATCAGCAGATACCACGCCGCCGGCAGCCCAAACAGCCACAGCTTGCTGAATGCAAAGATACCCTGCCCCAGCGGCGTGTCCGGCCAGATAATCATCCCCGCCAGCACGCCAAGACTCGGTGCCGGAACCAGCAGCAATAGCGATAATAGAGCCTTCTTATTCATGGATGTTGTTCATACCGTGCAGCGGTTTGATATGCAAGAAAAAACGGATTGTCATGGCGATTCAACAGGGGTGGTGCTGAATATCCAGCGCCATCATGACATGCGGTATCCCGGCCTCCTCGAACTCCTCACCATATCGGACAAATCCGGCCTTTTCATAAAATCCAACCGCATGGGTCTGGGCGGACAGATAAAAATGCCGAAGTCCGCTGTCTTTGCCGTACTGGATCAGGGCCTCCAGAATCCTGCGGCCCACTCCGGTTCCGCGATAGGCCGGCAGAATCGCCATCCTGCCGACTTTTCCTTTCGGGTCGATTCGGCCTGTTCCGATTGGCTGATCCCCATCGCAGGCCAGGACATGCCTGCACAGCGGGTCTTTTTCATCGATCTCGATGTCCGCCGGCACGTTTTGCTCATCCACGAAGACGGTCTTGCGGACAAAAAACAGGTCCGCCTTCTTGTCTTCCCAGTTGACAAACGATATCGTAATAGCAGGATTATGCTTATGTTCTGTCATGCCTTCAGCATAGGATATGACACAATGACAGTCAAGATGAAATCTTATGGATTCGCAAGCCA
>CAZKAI010000224.1:0-1215 GCA_964550565.1 uncultured Pirellulales bacterium | reverse complement strand
TCGGCTGGTGCTGGTCACTGTCGCTTTACTGGAACACCGCCGGACCGTGCCTCCAACATTGTTGGAAGCAGTGCTGTTGCCGTTGCGTCCAATCAGACCGCCAACACATTCATATCCTTCCAGGGTCGCCTCGGCATAACAATCCTCCACAATATTTGTCTTCCAGATCGACTCGCCCAGAAGCCCGCCAATATAATTCCTGCCGGTAATCGTACAGATGCTGTTGCAGCGGCGGACCTGTCCCTGTCCAAGGTTGCCAACCAGTCCGCCCAGTGATGATAGCTTATGGTACGCTGTGTATTTTTTTATCGTAATCTGACTGTGGCAATCTTCCACCACGGTTCCATTGAAGCAATATCCAAGAATCCCGCCCAGGTATTTCGACTCGTCGCCGTAATCTTCATAGCCTGTAATCTCCCCGGATACGGAGCAGCCGACAATCGTCGATCCTGAATCGTACCCCGCAATCCCGCCGCCATAGCGATGAACCAGCATCTGCATATTCGTGACCGTACAATTATGGATCGTCGAGGTTTCGGCATACCCGCACAAAATCCCAAATTGCATATACCCTTCAACATCCGGATCAACAAACTCCACATCGTAAATCTTGGCCGAATACAATGACCCGAAAAATCCCACCTCCTCGCTGCTGCTGTCCAGCCTGAGATTGCGAATAGGCTGGTGATTTCCGTCAAAGACCCCCGAAAAATAACTGATGCAGGCACCATAAAACGTCGTGCCCGAAAAATCCAGTTCGCAGTCCAGCCGGACATGCCCTGACCAAAAGGAAGAACTCGTCCGGAATTCATTAAAATCGTCCATGGATTGGATGAGATAAGGGTCTCCCGACGTACCGGAACCATTTAATCCAAAACAAAAGGTTGAACAAAGACATGCGGTAACGGCAATGCACAAATTTCGATAGTGTCTCATATCCTCTCTCCTGATTTGCAGTTTGCAAACAATTATATCAGATATTATTATATCTTTTCTGTCTGTTAATGTCAAGACTATGCGTGAAATTATATATATCTGGATATTGGTAGTGTTTAGCTTGAAATGAGTGTGTCCGCGATGTACACACGTAGTGGCAACCCCCTGTGGTTGCCTATTGCGGAAACGTCGATGCTCTGCTGGGCTTGCTGAAAGGGCGACCGGGCGGGTCGCCCCTACCCGGAGGCTCCGGTTACATAGCTTATCCCGTCAAAAAAA
>CAZKAI010000223.1:0-3914 GCA_964550565.1 uncultured Pirellulales bacterium | reverse complement strand
TGATACAAACCGCCCAACAGACCGGCATCCTGGATGCCGGGGCGCTGAAGCGTTATTTCGACGAACATGCCGAAGACAAGCGGCGGGTCGATCAGCTTCTGCTGATGGCACCCAACTTTACCGAGGATGCCATTTTGAAGCTGTTTGCCGCGGCGCTGAAGATGGACTATATCGACGAGATTCACGGCAGCGACGTCCCAAAGTCTTTTGTCGAGGCGGTGCCCGCCACCTACGCCCAGCATCATTACCTGATCGGCCTGGAACGTCCCGAGGATAACGGCTCCACGACCGTGGTCGTGTCGTCACCGCTGGCGGTGGCGATTGTGGATAACGTGTCCAAGATGCTGGCCCGGCCGGTGCGGACGGCACTGGCGACGCGGGCGGCGATTACCGCGGCCATCGATATTGCCTACGAGCAGAAAAACACCGTCATCGAAGAAGTCGCCGAGGAACTGGACCAGCAGAATCTCGACCAGTTGGTCGATGAAGCCCAGAGCAGCGACGACCTGCTGGACGTGGTCAATCGCCCGCCGGTAATTCGTCTGGTCAACGATATCCTGTTTCGCGCCCTGCAGATGCGGGCCAGCGATATTCACATCCATCCCTACGAAACCAAAATTCAGGTGCGGTATCGCGTCGATGGTATTTTATACGATACGCTGTCGCTGAACCGCAACGTCCTGTCGCTGATTATCTCGCGTATCAAGGTCATGGCCGGGATGGATATCGCCGAACGGCGTATGCCGCAGGATGGCCGGTGCAGTGTGCGTGTCGGCCAGCGCGAAATCGACCTGCGTGTCAGTACCGTGCCGACCAGTTATGGCGAACGGGCGGTGCTGCGTATTCTGGATAAAAGCACGGGCGTTTTGTCGCTGGAGGAACTGGGTTTCTGGGAAGAAGACCGCGAAGTGTTCGACCGGATGATCAATCGTTCACACGGTGTGATTTTTGTGACCGGCCCGACCGGCAGCGGCAAAAGCACCACGCTGTATGCCTGTTTGAACCGGATCGACTCCAAAGTCAAGAATATCATGACCGTCGAAGACCCCATCGAATACCAGCTTGAAGGCATCAGCCAGATGCAGGTGTCCAGCAAGAAAGGCATGACCTTCGTCAACTCGCTGCGGCATATCCTGCGTCAGGACCCGGATGTCATCATGGTCGGCGAAGTCCGCGACCGCGAAACCGCGGCGATGGCGATTCAGTCGTCTCTGACGGGCCACCTTGTGTTTTCGACGCTTCACACCAACGATGCCGCCGGCGCGGTCAGCCGTCTGCTGGATTTCGGCGTCGAGCCTTACCTGGTCAGTTCGTCGCTGATTTGTACGCTGGCCCAGCGTCTGGTCCGGCGGATTTGCCCGGACTGCAAGCAGGCCTATGAGCCTCCGCTGCACGAGCTGCGGGAGCTGGGCATCGCCGAAAACGCCGAGGGAACGCATTTTTATACCGGGGCCGGCTGTGCTAAGTGTTTCGAGACGGGCTATCGCGGGCGAACCGGGATTTATGAACTGATGACGATTACCGAGGAAATCCGCGAAATGGTGTATCAGCGGCAGAGTGCCGGGGCCATCAAGAAAAAAGCCCTTGAGCAGGGGATGCAGACCCTGCGTATGGACGGCGCCCGAAAGGTCTTATCCGGCACGACCACGATCGCCGAAGTGCTGCGTGTGACCCAGGCGGACGCGGGATAGGGATTTTAAATTGTAAATTTTCCATTTTCAATTGATGAGAATGGGCGCACTAAAATGAACAAGGCAGAACTACAAGATCGAACAAAAGAATTTGCCAAACGATGCATGAAGTTATGTCAGGCATTGCCCGAAAATTGGATGGGAAAACATTTGCGAAGCCAGTTGTTTCGCTCTGCAACTTCGGTTGCAGCAAATTATCGGTCGGCTTGTTCTGCCCAGTCGATAAGAGCTTTTCTGCAAAAGCTCGGAATTGTTGTGGAAGAGATTGATGAATCCATGTTCTGGATCGAGTTTATTGCAGATGAGGAACTGATATCCCAGAAGCGCTGTCAGCCGCTTTTGCAGGAAGCAAAAGAACTGACGGCTATTTTTATTGCATCGCAGAAGACGACGCGAAGAAAAAATGGAAAATAGAAAATAGAAAATTTAAAATTCTTTTATGCCAAGATTCAGTTACATTGCCATTAATTCTGCCAAAAAGACCGACAAAGGCATCATTACCGCTGAAAGCGCCTTTGCGGCCCGCAAGCACCTCCGCGCCAAGGGGCTGCACCCGACCGATGTCCGGGAAGTCGCGGCCGGCGAAGCCAGGCGGCGGTTTTCGCTGTTCGGCAAAAGCGCCCGCGGGGCGGTGACGGCCTTTACCAAGGAACTGTCCACCATGCTGTCGGCGGGAATCAAGCTGACCGACGCATTGACGGTACTGATTACCCAGATTAGCGACAATGGATTGCGTGTGGCCGTGACCGACATTCGCGATCGCGTTGTCACCGGCGAGTCCTTTGCTGAAACGCTGACCGAGTATGGCCAGTATTTCGATGTGATTTATGTCAGTATGATGCGGGTCGGCGAAGTGACCGGCAGCCTCGACAAAAGTCTGGCCACCACCGCCGCGTTCATGGATAAACGCCAGCGGCTTGAGGCCAAGATGACCACCGCGATGATTTATCCGGCCCTGCTGATTGTCGGTTCGATTGGGGCGGTGCTGATTATCACGATTAAAGTGATTCCGATTATTGCCGAACAGATATCGAAAACCGGACAGGAATTGCCGTGGATAACCAAGGCCCTTGTCTCCACGTCGGACATATTAACCAGTTGGTGGGTGTTTCCGATTCTGGCGGGTTTGTTTGGTATCGGCTGGGGGTACAAAAAGATCATGAGTACCGCCAAAGGCTCGTATTGGCGGGATAAAATCCTGCTGAGCCTGCCGGGTATTGGACCGCTGGTCAAACAGCGGATTGTCTCCCGTTTTGCATCGACATTAGCGACATTGCTGGGGGCGGGATTGTCGATGGCCGAGAGCCTGCGGGTGGTTGCCCAGGTGACCGGCAACCAGATTATGAACGACGCCGTCAAGCAGGCCCGTGACCGGATTCTGGCCGGAGCGGATATTGCCACACCCCTGCGCGACAGCGGCGTGATCGATCCATCCGTGGCCCACATGGTGGCCGTCGGCGAAAAAAGCGGCGAACTGGAACAGATGCTCAAGATCATCAGTGAAAACCTGGACGCCTCCAGCGACCTGGTGATCGAACGGCTCAGTGCGGCCATCGAGCCGGTGATTATTGTGGTGATGGCGCTGGTTATCGGCGTGATAGCCTATGCGACCATGATGCCGCTGATTAAATTCTCGGCAGGACAGTTTTAAGAAATTGTAAATTGTTAATTTTAAATTGTAAAATGGTAAAGTCCGTTTGTGTACAATTTACAATCTGCAATTTACAATCCAATGTGAATACAAAAATTGGACTTTTATACGTAAAGTGAGGTGTTTATGAATCAAAAAGCAGGAACACAGAAAAATCGCGGTTTTACGCTGGTGGAAGTGATGGCGGTCATTGTCATCATCGGCCTTCTGGCGGCAGTGGCAGCACGCAATTTTATTGGACGTATTGAAGTGGGTAAAGTTACTACAACTAAAGCATCTTTAAAAGTGCTTCATCAGGCTGTGGTGGACTTCAAAATGGATACAGGAAGATATCCAACCGAGGAGACTGGCTTATTAGAGTTGGTCGAACAACCGACAGATGTGGAAGGTTGGGCACAAGACGGTTATTTGGAAAGCACCACGCTGCCTAAGGATAGTTGGAAGAATGATTTTATCTATCAATTAAATCCTGAAAGTGGAAAGCCTTTTGTGATTATCAGCTATGGAGCTGACGGCAAAGAAGGCGGCGAAGGCTATGATACCGACTTGTATAGTACCGACACGAATTAATC
>CAZKAI010000222.1:0-3955 GCA_964550565.1 uncultured Pirellulales bacterium | reverse complement strand
GAACGTATTAAACGTAAAGACTCGGCTCTTGAAATACGGGGTTGTTGTACTGATAGTGGAGTCATAGACATCAATTCGCCAATAATACACTTTCCCGGATTCAAAGGTCACCGATACAGATTCAACCGACTGTTTATCAACGATCCTGGGCAGCAGCAAGGCATTCGGCTCTGTGCCAAAATATACATCACAGGACACAACACTCGGAGTCACCGGATCATTGGGTTCCGGCAAGGCCCATTCAAGCACATTATTAGCCAGACCGACCGTAGAACCATCACGGGGAATTCGCTTCAGCGTATCCACTTCCGACCGAAGAGTAGTCCATCCGGAATGTGTAATATTATAATCCAGCAGCACATAGCGGAAGGGATCTTCAGGGTAGAGCGATTCAATTGCTCCCACATTCATGAGATTCTGCATCACTGTCAATCGATCCCCCTTGACTTTCAGTACCCCATCCCCAACTCTGATCTTGCCCTTTGACGGCTGGGGATAATTGATGTTATTCGCTTCAATGAGGCCTCCGTACAAATTAAGGAAACCCTGAGCAGCGGCACCGCTGTATGAAATCCGGAGCTGACTGCCAACCCAGAAATAACCGCCATACATGTTGACCGTACCGTGACCAATGCGCCCAGGCACCAGATAGGATGTGCAGGTATGACTTCCGCCATACACATTCACAATCCCTACACTAGTTGCGGTATTGGCGATATCAAGCCCCCCGCAGGTCAGCGCCCCGCCCCTGAGATCAATTCTTCCCGTAGTCCCTGCGGCGGCACCTGGAATTACGCTCTGTGCGGAAGCCGTTTCATCATAAAGAGTAGGACCGGGCAGAGTGTTAATATGAGCCAGGTCTTTATCGGTCATCGTCGGTTGCCCTTCAGGGCTCCAATTCGTCGTTACAAGCCAATCGTCCCCCTCCTGGGTTCCTATCCACGTATAAGTCGTAGCTGCAAAAACTTCACTGACCAGGACCAGTGACAGGAACAACCCTAAAAACATCTGCCAGTTGACTTTCTTCATCTTCATTTTTTCACCCTTTCAAATGCTTTTTATACTGAATCCCACTCGAAATTATCCGTTTCGACACAGCCAAGCACAGCAGCTTTAACCACGTGCTTGTTTTGCTCGTGGAATAACCACCCGTTGGGTATAAAAGTCCAATATGGCATCGCAGCCTGCTGCATACCAGCAAATCATATCGTGTTTCATTACTTACAGCACCGTTTTCATTTTGTTGCATCTTCAAGCCAATCCGGCCAGTTCGGTGTACGTATCTGCCATTTCTTATGCCATTTCAGGGTCCAAATTTCCTTTAATTCGGTGCTATGCATCGAAAAATCCAGCATCAATATGTTGATACGACCATTCCTGTGGCGATCAATCGCAACGGCAGACAAGGTGTATCCACCCCACTCGCCTTCATAATATACTGGAATATCGCTCGGCTCAGGCCACACCTCGCACCACATCATATCTGAAAACACCGGAATCGAAGAAGTTGACACCCCCGTCACCGTCGTCTTTCGCCAGTATTTGTTCGGATCGAGTTTCGTAAGATGCGACGGCGTGCTGTATATGAATCCATTGATTCCATAACTGCCGTAATCATGGGCGTCAGTATCATAGCCGCCGTGCTGAAGACCGGTTATATGCCCCCAGGGTGAAGTAAATGTGAAATCTTTGACCCGATTCCCGAAAGGATCGATCGGACATTTCTGAGGATCATTCGCATGAGGACAGCACCAGATTTCATGATCAGTTCCGGTATAACCGCGAAGGGCGTACATCCATTGACCATTACGATTCGATCCGTCACCATACCAGCCAATCGGAAAACAGGCATCATAATCCACAGCATAGGCACCAAACATCTTTCCCCACTGACTCAGATTGGAATGGCAAATCACATTTCTGGCAAGCACTTTTGCCTTGCGAAGAGCCGGGACCACGATACTTAATAATAGTGCAATGATTGCGATGACAACCAGCAATTCAATCAAGCTAAATGCCTTGGGGAAAGATTCCCGTCTGCCTTCTCGACATGCGTATCCATCGACTGGATTCATTACATCTTCTCCTGCATCGCAATAATATGATGGTTTCTGTGGTGATAACCAGAAAACAACTCAATAGTGGCAGATATAATGAATCAAAACAAGGGCGTAAAACGACTTTTATACACCTTTTTTGCGCCCTTTCAATAATACCAGACTATTCAGGCCTCATTTTGCCTGTATGAGTAAATCAATTGTGCTTGCCGTAGGTCTTGCGATATTGGGATAATCCCATCCCTGTTTCTTTGCAGAAGCAATGGGCCATATTCTTCGGACTTTCATATCCGACTTCATAGGCAATTTGTGATATAGGCATCGTCGTTTCAACCAGCAGTCGGGCAACCTTTTGCATGCGTACCCGGCGAATTTCCTCGTAGATCTGAAGCCCGATGGCCTTACGAAATCGCTTTTGGAGCTGCCTTAATGACAAGTGGACCTTTTCGGCGACTTCTTCAACACTTCGGATTTTGTCTGCATATAAACGGATATACCGCAGCGCCATGGCGACGACCTCATCCTCAATGGCCACGATATCGGTGGATTGACGGACTACCACGGGCTCCGGATGAACACAGATAGAGTCGATATCCGGCAAATCCCCCCGCATCATGCGGTCCAGACATTCGGCCGCTTCAAAGCCGGCACGCTCGGAATTCAGAGGGATACTGGATAAGGGAGGATCAGACAATTCACAAATCACCGCATCATTATCAACCCCAAGAATGGCAACCTGTTCAGGGACCGAAAAACCTGCAATCTTGCAGACTTCACTGATTTCCTGGGCACGTGCATCATTACAGGCCATAATGGCAACCGGCTTGGGTAAAGCACCTATCCACTCGGCCAGTATTAATTGTTCTTTTTCCCATGCTCGATTTCTGGCCGATTGAGGCTGATGATAGATAACCGTCGAAAATCCCGCCTCTGCAAGCCGTGCTGCAAAGCTCTCAGCGCGATGCACAGACCAGACTGCATCATCATAACCACAATAAGCAAAGTGAAGAAAGCCTCGCTCGAGTAGATGTTCCGCCCCCAATCGGCCAACAGCAATACTGTCGCTTTTGATATTAATCAGACCCGGAATAGGCTTAAATACATAAGTCACAATCGCTGGAATGCCGCTGGTCAGGATTTCCTCGGCGTAACTGGGGTCATTGACATGGGCGATGATACCATCGGCATCATCATTTTTGAGCAAAGGCAAACGCAGCTTATTATTTCGGATAGGTTTGGTCCTGTAAAATGGCGGCATACGATAAAAGGACCAGGGGCCATGCAAACGAGCATACCGGGCTACTCCCCGCGCCAGCCCATGTCCATACTCGTTACCGGTTTCCAGCAACAGCAATACTCGCGGAATGGTCCTTGTATCCTGCAATGTGATTCACTTTCCAGCCGGAATTTTACGGCTAATCGATAATGATGCAGCAGTGTACCTGTACTCCGGTTAAAAAACAAGGGGCTTTTGCTAAGCCGACAGAATATCTCCAGCCGCCAATCACTCGGACTGTGATCCATCAGTTCACCATAGGCTAAGATAACGTGCGTCTATGCGTGACCGGATGTAAAGTAATTTTTAGCCGCATCATCCAGCACCCAGCCTTGATCCTCACCATGAATCGGAGGCGCAAACTGCTTTGTATCCTCCCTGGGCATCTCGCCAATTAATGTCGCCTCGCCGGTACGCAGATCATACCACCATTGATATTATCAGAGGATGCATATCAAATGCATTTTTGTCTAATGGTATAATTTTGGATCATTAATAGTAGAATGTAAACAGATGCAACGGCCTAGCCAACTGGACTCTTTTTATCCACATACTGTCGCCATCAAACAATTTATGCTTATTATCATAGCGCAGAATGTAACTCAATTGCATTATTCATCGC
>CAZKAI010000221.1:2567-3991 GCA_964550565.1 uncultured Pirellulales bacterium | reverse complement strand
CAAATCATGAGTGTGGTGGTATTGGTATGGTGCGGGGTGATGTTTTGCGGGTGCGATGCTATTCGGTTCGCGCCGGGTCAGGAGCAGAAGGCCAATGCATATCTGCACTGGCGGGCGACGGAGCTGGCGGCGGCGGAAGCGAAGTCGGAAAACACGACGCCGGAACTGCAGGGGCTGACGGCGCTGTCGGCGCAGCAGAGCCGGGCGTTTGTGGCCGACTATGGATTGCCGGAGGAACTGCCCGCGGCGGATACGGCCGAGGAAGTCCTGGCGGCGGGAGGGGTGGTTGCGGAGTCGGCATACCAGCAGAGCCTGGAGCGGCCGGACATGTGGCAGGCGGCAGAGGGAGCACTGGAGCTGGGCATCGGGCTGGCGGGGCTGCTCGGCGGGATGTACGGGGCCAGAGTAGTGCAGTTTTTGCGGCAGGCTCAGGAAAAATCCCGGGCATTGAAGGAGATTATTGCGGGTAATGAGTTGTTCAAGCGGGACTATCCTTCGCAGGCGGAGGCGTTCAAGGCCGCTCAGCAGGGGCAGTCGCCCGCGACGCGAAAACTGGTGGCTGAGGAGAAGGTTTCCGGGTAGCCGGTCGGCGGACGCCGTCGGCATAAAACGGTTCTTTTCGGATGTCGACGGCGTCGGTCTTTTGTGTGAGAAAATGATTAATCTCTTTGGCGATTTTGACGAAGTAAAGTCAAAGATGATCTTATTCGGGTCTATCGGATCGGAAGCGTCCGATAAATCGACGCATAAGAAATCAGATATAATCAATTACAGGAGACCGGCAATGGCATTCATGCAGTGGCAGGACAGTTATTCGGTTGGAGTCCCGGCGATGGACATTCAGCACAAGCAGTTGGTGGCGATGGTCAACCAGCTTTACGAAGCGATGCGGACCAGCAAGGGCGATGCGGCGATGCAGACGATTCTGCCGGCGCTGGTGCAGTACACCAAAACCCATTTTAATTCAGAAGAAAAATTCATGCACGACGCGGGCTATCCGAATATTGCGGCTCATCAGGCCCTGCATCACAAACTGGCTCAGCAAGTCAGCGACCTGATGGATAAATTCAAAAGCGGCAAGATGGTGCCGACGGTCAGCGTGGCGACGTTCCTGAAAGACTGGCTGGTCAATCATATCCAGGGTCAGGACAAGCAATATGGTGCTTTTATCGCGCAGCGTCAGTTGGTCGGCGCGGCACGTTAGTATACCCAACGGGTATGATTATTCCGCGGCGGCCGCAGGCCGCTTTTATGCCGCGTGTATTCACAGGATCACGTTACCCTACATAGCCGCGGTGATCATGCTATTGCTGGACGCTGGCGGCTGAAAGCTCGTTAGCCGCGACGAACCGAAAAATTTCAAGCAGGAGCAGTTTAGATTGCAAATTTAAAATCTCGCGTCGGATGGAGAAGGCCGGCGCGAG
>CAZKAI010000221.1:0-2467 GCA_964550565.1 uncultured Pirellulales bacterium | reverse complement strand
GCGATTCAGGATTCAAAGACGGACATGCTGTAGGCACCGGACAGGCCGACGAAAATCCAGAACACTTCCAATAATCCGAGTGAACTCAACAGGGCAAAGCGAAATCCGCCGTCGGGAGCTTCCAGTTTCCGCTGGGTATCGGCCTGATAAAAAATGGCGGCCAGGGCGGGGTAATATTTTCTGGCGGCGTCACGGAGGTCGATGTCTTCTTCCCACTGTGCTGAAACGCTGTCGGCTTTGCTCAACACGTCCATTTCGGCGTCGTTCAGTTCCGGGCGGGAGCGGCCTGTGCTAGATGATGAGACATTGGCTATAAAGTCGAGGAAGCTGGTTTTGTTGGTGACACGCAAGTGCTGGACGGCGAGTTTGCGTGCGATTTTAGGATCGGCGTCTGCCTGGTCCACGGCGGCAATCAGGGCGACACACTGCATGAAGTCGCCATCCTTTGCGATGAAGCTGACGCTTTCGCCTTCTTCAGGCTGAAACCTCGGGTCGGATTGGGTGGCTTTAAGATCGACGAGGACTTCCTGGTTGACCTGTTTGTGGAGAAGTGGAATGACGAATTGCCGAGTCATCATAGAGCGGCCAATAGCAATGGCGGCCAGGCCGATGACTAAGGCCAGCAGGCCGTGCACGAAAGTGCGGTTGACGGCCAGAAGGCGAATCCCTGTGGCGGCGGCCAGCGGGATAAACATCTCGAAGATGAACAGCGATTTTTCAACGGTGCGGGTGGCTGCGCACCAGACGACAATCAGCACGCCGGCGAAGATGCACGCCAGTACGATTGACAGCGGCAGATGCAGGACGTCGGGGACGATATCGGTCAGCGAGAAGCCGCCGGAGTCCGATTTGCCGGGCCGGGCGGATGTGCCGGAGGATTTTGTTTTGGATTGTTTGGGCGAGGCCTTGAATTCCCTGGCGGATTTTTCGGAGCGGGCCTGTCGGAGGATTTCGGCGTTGGGGTCCGTTTCGGCCGGGATGTCGGCGTCGGAAACGATGTCGAGGGTTTCCAGTGGTTCGACCTGCGGCTGCACAGAGGAGGGCCTGGCGGCGGGTGCGGGCTGAGGCTGGGCCGCGGGTGCTGCAGTTGAGGTAACGACGACTTCGGCGACGGGTTTGGGGACGATGGACGGCGTATTGCATTTATTGCAGCGAACGCGATGCCCGGCGTAGTTATCCGGAACGCCGAGCTTTTGATGACAGGACGGGCAGGTGTATTTGATCATGGATTATCTCC
Organism: uncultured Pirellulales bacterium; assembly: GCA_964550565.1. Lineage (GTDB taxonomy): Bacteria > Planctomycetota > Phycisphaerae > Sedimentisphaerales > Anaerohalosphaeraceae > Anaeroglomus. Next base: position 1,230 of record CAZKAI010000221.1, on the reverse strand, counting down.
TTCTGAATGTGATTAATCCTCCGTGCCGGCGGCGTATTTAAAGGCTCCGAAAAGACCCATTGGAAACAACAGTAAATCCAGCGGGTGGAAGGATTTGTAAAATGCGTAGAAAAAAGTGGCTTTCTGGATAAGCGAATCCAGTTTAGGCTGGATATTTTGCTGATAATTTTCGCGGATGCCGTCAAAGTGGGTTTTGAGCAGATTCACGCGCTGGGCGGTGGGCATGACGTCCAGATGGTCCGCGGCATCATAGAGGCCATTTTGAATTTCTTCATCGAGGTTGTTGGGGTCTTCGATGCTGGCCAGAAACAGTTGGTTATAGAGGTCGTCGTCCATTTGGCCGGCCTGGACCAGGTCCCATGCGGCGATGCGGAGCATCACTCGCTCGTTGCGGATGAGGCCTTCAAGCTGGGCTTGTTCGGCGGGCAGGGTGTCTGGAAATCCGACTACTTCACGGTAAAAGTCATCCACTTCGGCGGTGTAGTTTTCGTTTTCATTCCACGAGGGCATAATGACCCATTTGGCAATGCCGGCGCGGCCGATGAGCATGCCGACCAGGCCGAAGATTACGGCCAGGATGCCCAGCATGATGCCGCGGTTTTCGGTGAATGCGACCAGGCCCCATGCCCCGGCTACCGGAACGCACAGTACAATATACCAGAATTCAAAGCCGGTGATCATGCCGACGACGACCCAGACGACGATGACGGCCAGCATTGCGGCGAAGCATGTTGCCACGGACAGGGGGATTTTTCCCATGCCTTTGGCGAGTTCGCCGCCGGAGATGGCGCGGCGGGAGGAGGCTTCTTTGGCTGCCCTGGGTGCAGCGGCCATGGAGCTGGCGGCACGCTGGCGGGAGGCCTCGCGGAGTATCTCGGCTTTGCGGAGGTCTTCCTGGGCCTGGTTATCATCTTCGGGGATAAGCTGGAGCTCGTCGAGCTGTTGCGGTTTGGGCATGGGTTTCTGGAGTTCGATCTGCACGGGAGCGGGTTTGGCGGCTGCGGGTGTCTGGAAAATCGATGCGGCGACCTGCTCGGGCGACAGCTCGGGTGAGGCAGGTTTAGCTGCGGCGACGGGCTGGGCGGCGGTGATGTCGATTTCGGTCAGCGGCCTGGGGACGATGGACGGCTCGCTGCATTTGTTGCAGCGGACGCGCCGGCCGGCGTAGTTGTCGGGGACTCCGAGTTTCTGGTTGCATTTGGGGCAGTGATACTTGATCATGTTAACGTC
>CAZKAI010000220.1:1379-4023 GCA_964550565.1 uncultured Pirellulales bacterium | reverse complement strand
AAATCCCGTGCCGCTCGTTGTCATTGACGCAAATTGCCCGGTGCCCTGGCAAAGGGTGGCACCGCCAAACTCTGTTTGACGGTGGCGGGGCACCCCGTGTGTTCATTCTCCCTATGTTTGCATGTACCTTCCTTACGGCCATGCCAGCCTGCTGTTTACCTTCGCCGGCAGGTTTCGAATCGTAAGCCAGTATTCCTCCCGCACATCCTCATCAATCTCCACCGGCTGCCGTTCCCCGTAAAGCCGATCCAGACCATCTTTCCGTGGCCCGGAAATCCAGTATTCCTCACCGGTGGCAGCATCAAAATAGTTGGCCTTGTATCCTCCGCCCTTGAGGCTCTGAAACTTCTGATCGCGATAATAAATGCTTTTGCCCGTCTTGGAAAACCGCACCCGTCCGATGCGTGCTGGCCCCGTCAGCCCGCCCCCTTTATACTCCATATACATAATCCGGCTTTTGTTTTTACCAGTCGGTATCTCAACGGTCTCACTTGACGCTTCAACTGTACCAGACGAGATTTCTTCTTCCGCTGCCGGAGTTTCAGTAAATAATTGCAGTCTCTCCTGAAGTTTTATCTTGATGGCAATCCATTCCTGTCTGCCTTTTTGACCATGACCAGTATGGATTTTCGTTTCGCAATCATCAATAGCTTTCAGCAGATCCTGTCGAGTCCATTGACTTGCATCCTTTTTGTTTAACAGAAAAAGTCTTTCATCCTTGAATTCTTTTTGCATTGCTATCTCCCAACGATGGACTCCAAACTGCAATACTTCACTGTCACACTGTCGTTCTCATTATTGAATATGAATCGGTTTGTGCAAAGGTCGATTATGAACGGCGGGCCGTTTATCAATCCCTGAGCCGGGGTTATGGCTATAGGTGCCGTCGCCATGGACTTCAAGAAAATATCCATTGGGTTTGGCCAGACTCCAAAGGTCATTGCCGTCGGCCGCCCAGCGACGGATGGACAATTCAGCACCCAAATCAAACCCCAAAACGGTTTTTCCGTTCTTGTGATCGATGTCAACACAAGTCAAGCGTTGCCCATTCAGGAACCTGCAGACTGAGGATTGATGCTTATAGGACGAAGCACTGGTTGCTGCCATTTGTTTTTTTCCATCCGCAGAAAGTACGGTAAGCTTCCAATACGCATGAAGCACCCAAAAATTCCATTCCGCCTTAATACCAGTTAATCGGCGTATCCGTCTGTCTCTGACAGGATCTGTTTTACAGCAATGAACAACCAGCCGGGGATTCCCTGCATTAAAACTCAAGCCGAATTGACCACAATATATTTCCCAGCACACCTGGCCGGCCATTTTCAAAAATGTATTTTTGATAACATCATCAGACATTATTAAGCCTTCGGTTTAACAATCTGAAATCACGTTCTATAGTTCAAAGGAAGACGTACTATTCTTTCGATTATTACAAACTCTCAAAAAATCCTTGAATCCCTGTAAATCCTTTAAAAACGCCTGACAATAACCCAGTCTCCTTCAATTATTCCACGTAGTCGCTCAAACACTTATTGATCGGAGTACTCATCATTCTTCAAGCAATGTGAGGCCTGCCATGACATCCTGAATATCCATCTTAGACTCTGCGGTGTGGTTGGATGCGGCCGCAATGTCCACAGGGTAATTCTTTTTCAGTTCACTCAACGCGGAGCAGATAACATTCTTCAGCAAGTTCATATCCTCAATGTCACATGCATCATTATAGATCAGATGAGAAATGAATACATTGATCCAATCCTGCCCGTACTGTTCGACAGGCCTGTTTACGACAATAAACTGTCGAAGATTTATCGTTTTATGAAATATCTTGATATCTGTTTTAATTTCCGCTTGAACTGGCGTCATAATAACAATTGCATTGAAGAGATTATTTTCTAAAAAACGGTAGTCGCTCCCATCGGTCATCCACGCTTTCCATTCCAGGCGGTTTACATAATCAAATAACTGGTCTTTGCTCATGAAAACCAGGCTGAATAATGAGGAAGGAACAGTGTGCATAATCCGTTTTTCAAAATCATAGGGCTTCTGGTGCCACTCAGTCAGGAAACGGATCTTCTGTTTATTGTTCCCGTTGTCACAGACAGAAACCTTGCCTTTGACCGGTTCCCATCCCAATAGATTCACAGGCTCTGATTGTGTTTCATCCAGGACCGCAAACGGCCTCATGAATCCAATCTGTCCTGATGGCGAAGAGATAGCAACCACGCTATTGTTGGAAAAATACGATATTTTTTGAATATCTTCTTTCGGGAGAACAAACCGAACATATCCAAGCGATATGCTGTCCGGTGCATTGACACTTTGAATAGCATCAACCGACGGCTGGTGCTTCAGACGCATCAGAACATGAGGATCAGAACATAATCGTTGGTACTGAACCAATAACTTGAACCGGGGATAAAGCAGAATTCCTCCTGCCACCAGAATCAGTGCTGCGACACCTCCAATCCATCTGATTTTTTTAATCGTTATCGTTCCCAATCCCAAACCTCCATCGTAACCTCTGATGAACTCCAAACTCCAAACCTTCCTTTTCAGACTATGCAAAAACATACCGCTTTAATGGATGCCCCCGAATTGTACAAAATCTCCCTCTGCTATACAAACAATATTTTAAAATAAA
>CAZKAI010000220.1:0-1279 GCA_964550565.1 uncultured Pirellulales bacterium | reverse complement strand
TGTATTCCTTGTATCCATGTATTCTTGTTTTGCCTTGTTTTTTGCACCCGTTCGGGGTACTATTCCCCCTCGGCAGAGAACCCCAGGAAACGGGGCCGCACCTGAATAGAACCGCGGCAGCGGCCTGGAATTTCAATAAAAGAGGATAAGATATGAACGTTTTACTTGTAGGCTCAGGCGGCAGAGAACATGCGATTGCGTGGAAGCTGTCTCAATCAAAAAAGCTCCGGAAACTCTACATTGCCCCCGGCAACCCCGGTACCGCCCAATTCGGCGAGAATGTAACCATATCCGACACCGACATCCTGGCCCTGGTCGCCTTTGCCAAAAGCAAAAAGATCGACCTGGCCGTCATCGGTCCGGAAGACCCGCTGTCAGCCGGCATCGTCGATGAGATGGAAAAGGCCGGCATCATGGCCTTCGGTCCCTCCGGCGCCGCCGCCCAGATTGAAGCCGACAAGGCCTTCTCCAAGCAGATCATGCGGTCCAACAGTATCCCCACCGCCGAAGGCCGGACCTTCGACAAGTTCGAAGATGCCAAGGCCTTCATCGCCACCCGCGACGAACCCGTCGTGGTCAAGGCCGCCGGCCTGGCCAAGGGCAAAGGCGTCTTCGTCTGCGATGATCCCGCCGAGGCTATCCTTGCCGCTGAGAAAATCATGGTCGGCAAGCTCTTTGGCGATGCGGGCAAGACCGTCGTCGTCGAAGACAAACTGCTCGGTCAGGAAGCCTCCATCCTCGCCTTTGTCGATGGCAAGAGCATCTACGTGATGGAGTCCGCCCAGGACCACAAGCCCATCGGCGACGGCGACACCGGCGACAACACCGGCGGCATGGGTGCCTACAGCCCCGCCCCCGTCGTATCCGATGCGATGATGAATCAGATTATCCGCGAAGTGCTCATCCCCACTGTCGATGGCATGAATCGCAACGACACGCCGTACAAAGGCGTGCTCTATGCGGGGATGATGCTCACCCAGGGCGGCCCGCGCGTGCTCGAGTTCAACGCCCGCTTTGGCGACCCCGAGACCCAGCCCATCCTGATGCGGATGAAAAGCGACCTGCTGGAAGTCCTCGTTGCAGTCTGTCAGGGCAAGCTCGATGACGTGACCATCCGCTGGGACCAGCGCCCCGCGGTCTGTGTGGTCATGGCCTCCGGCGGCTACCCCGGCAATTACGAAAAAGGCAAAGTCATCACCGGCCTTGACGCCGCCGCCAAGCTCAAGGATGTCATGGTCTTCCATGCCGGCACCGCCGAAAAAGACGGCCAGATCGTCAC
>CAZKAI010000219.1:0-4042 GCA_964550565.1 uncultured Pirellulales bacterium | reverse complement strand
CTCGCTGCAGGAAATGGTCACGGTCTTCGACTCGCCGGGCAGCAGGGTCAGGTAGTTATCGCTGTAATAGGCCGGCAGGATGCGCTGGCCGGTGGCGGCATCGCGCAGGGTAAGCTGTGTCATCAGGGCGATATCGCCGGTAGGATTGGTCAGTTCGACTTTAGCCACCTGCCCATTATTACCGCCGGAGGTAAATGAGGCGGTACCTTTGAGCTTGACTTTGGGCATGGAATCCAGCGACTTGAGGCCGCCTTTATCTTTGCCCAGCCAATAGACATTCTCAGACAAAAGTTGTCCCTTGTCATCAGTCCATGTCAGCCTGACCAAATAAGCCGCAGGCAAATTCGCAGGCCAAGCGATCGCAAAGGCCGTTGTGCGATTATCGGTGGCCGCAGTCACTGGGACGCTCTTTTCCCACAGTACCTTAGCATCCAGACCGAGTATCCTGGCTGCGATAGTTCCTGTGACCGGCCCGGCGGTGTGATTGATCGCTTCGACCGTCCAGTCACTGCGGCAAAGCTGGATATGAATCGGCTCGTTGGCCTTCTTGGAGCCGAAAAAGGCCCCGTCGGTCCCGAACCAGTAATCATAGACCTGCCAGACCGTGCTGGGCCATGTCGGGTGACTCATCCAGAGCATGATGGCGGTGCAATCGTTCCAAATCTTGTGGTTGCAGCCTTCAAAGATGGCCCGATAGCCTTCATAGTTAATCATCTGTGCCTTGCGGCAATAATCGTCCAGATCCCGGGCCGGGCCAAAGGTGTCATCAATCGCCTTGTTGTATTCGTTGCGATACTGGTTGCCCTGCGGGCTGAAATCGTGATAGGTCCAGACCAGGTCCATCGGCCACGGTTCATGCCCGCCGGCCATCCGCCGCATCGTTTCGGCGCTGGGTACCGAGGGCATCCCCATTTCCGTCTTGAAGCCGTGATTGTATTCGGTAAAGTAACGCGTCGGGTCAACGTATTTGTACGGCCCGCCGCCATTGACGCCTTCGCCGGACGAATGCGGCTGATAGAATCGCGTGCCGTCCAGCCGGGTCGTCAGTTCCCGCATCCCCTCATCAAGGGCTTCTGGCGGCATGCCTTCATTGCGGCCGCACCAGACGGCAATCGACGGATGATTGCGGTATCGCAGAATCGTGTCCTCTACATTATCGAGAAACAGCTTATGGTTATCCGGATTGGGACCATCACTGGGATTGGCAAGCCAGAAGTCATTCCAAATCAGGATGCCGTATTGGTCGCACAGGTCGTAGAATGGCTCATAAGTAGTCATCCCGATCCAGTTGCGGATGATGTTCATATTGGCCTCATGATGCAGGCGAACCGCCGCTTCCAGACGCTGGCGGTCCAGCCGCAGCAGGATTTCCGGATAGCCCCAGTTGCCGCCGCGACAGAGGATGCGATGGCCGTTGACGCTAAGTTCCAGTTCGCCGGGCTTGTCGGCGGCATTGCATTCTTTGACCTTCGTCCAGCTTTGACCGTCGGTGGAAACCTCGATATCATACCGCTTGGCGTATGCGGCTTCCCATAGCAAGCCCACCTGATCGACCATTTGGGTCTTGCCCAGGTCCACACACAGCCACTCCGGCTGGCCCGTCTTCGAGGCCCAGCGGGTTTCGGTATTGCCATCAATGGCATGGGCGGCAGGATGAATCTCGCCTTCGATGCTCGAGGCTGTCGCAACTGCACCGCGGGCTAAATCTTTATTTTTATCCTTGCTGTTGAACACGGATACTGTAAACAGCGAAAAGCCGAAATTTGTCGCACGGTCCAGGCAATGGATTCGTACATAACGGGCCTGAGCCGGCGAAAATTCGATGATATCGCCAGCACCCGGATTCTGCTTGCCGCCGCGGAAAGATAGTTCCCGCACACCGAAACGCATGGCATGGGTATCACTGACCGCCTTATCGACCTCGGCGGAAAGGGTCAAATCGTACAGAGGCTGAGCACCGTAACCCACGGGCCACCACAGTTTTGGATTTTTCAACGTCAGTTCAGGATGACTGGCGGGGGTAAAGGCCGCCTCGGCTGTTCCATGAGCAGGAACAGTAACCATCTTTGAGACCTTAACCGCATCAAATGCAGCCTGAACCGTAACGTCCTGCGGACGGTCGGAGTCATTGCGGACAGGGACCGTAATCAGGATATCCGCCTTTGTTGTATCCGGCAACGGCAGGTCTGTTACGATGCGGGGATTTTCGATAACCACCGGACCCGTCCGGCGGACGCGAACGGCATTCCATATCCCGATGCCGCGGTCACGCACGGGGGGAATCCAGTCCCAACCGATGCTGGCTAAAAATGTCGGGCTGTCTTTGCCCAGTGCGCCGCCGTTATAGACCCAGTCCACCTCGTTTTTTTCAATCGGAATACCCGGATGCAGCGGCGGGAGAATCCGCACAGCCAGGATGTTCTTTCCGGCCTTGCTGATTACATCCGTGATATCAAATTTGCCGCGTATGAAGGCGCCGTTGATATGGCCCAGGCGTTTGCCATTCATCCAGATTTCGGCGAGGTAGTTAATCCCGTCAAACTCCAGCCAGAGCCGCTGCTGAGTCTGTGTCCATTCTGTCGGAACCGACAGTTCGGTCCGGTACCACCACACATGGCGACACAGGGATTCGGGAATCTGGAGATTATTGAGTGCAATGGTCGGCTCGGGGAAGACCTCCTGCTCCACAAGCGTCGTCAGTACGGTTCCGGGGACGGTAGCATTATACCAGCCGGTTGTATCCAGCCCAGCCTCGGCAATACGGGCGGCACCTGCGGCGGCCCAGTCTTCGCGGGTCATTTCCCAGCCGCGATTTAGCAGCAGGACGCGGTCTTTGGCGTCAGCCGCTGCGGGTTCGGATTGGATTTTGCCTTTGCGGCGAAACTTCCAGCAGTCGCCGGCCGGACGTTGAGTGTCACATGCGCCGAAGACCTGCAGTTCATTGATGCCGACGCCGCATTTGAGATTGGACCGTTTCAGGATGGTCACACGCACAAAACGGGCCTGGGCAGGTTCCAGATGAATCCGTTCACTGCCGCCGGCTCCTATGGTCGTGGCGTAAACTTTTTTCCAATCCTGGCCATCCGCCGACAGATAAACCGCATATTCCTGTCCGTAGGATGCGACCTGCTCGCCGCCGAACAGGGATGAGGTTCGAGGATCTTCGAAAACGGGCTTGTCGGATTTGCTGGCCCAGACCAGACCAATCGAATCGATTTTACATGAAGCCTGCAGGTCCACCGTCAGCCAGTCGCCGGCTTCAGCTATGCCCACGCCATCTTTGGACACGATATCCCGAACCGAACGCCAGCCGGTGTCCGGCTCACCATCGACTGCAAACTCTGCGATGGTCGGGTAATGGCCGACCGACGAAGCCGTCGTCGGGCGATACAAAGCCAGATTTTCGGGACCTGCCGCATCTGTGTTCATTCCCATCACCCAGGCACCTCCAATAATAAATACCTTAATTAATCCCAATACAAACAATCCAAATCCTTTATTTCGGGTTGATAACGCACTGAATTTCTTCGTTCTAAACATGGCAGACATCTCCTTAAATTCATGACCATTATTTGTCAGAAAACTTCGACCAGCCGTGGTTCTTATCCATCCTGCCGGAGTGGCCGGTGAGGATAGATTGGTATTTATGATACCAAGGAAGGATAGATTTTCAATGTTTTATGTCCATATCTTTGGCAATCGTAAGCGGTAGGAAACAGGCAACAACAGATTTCGCAGATTACACAGATGATTCAGGATTGAAATGGGCTTGTTATGTTTTTCGATTGTTATCATGTTATCCCTCCTTCTTCTGTCCTTTTTTTCCTTCTGCCTATCCTTCTTGAAAGGCCCTATATATATGTCAGAAGACGAGGAAATGTTGCAAACAAAATTATAATTTTTGTAAAATATATTATAGTCTATTTACAGCTATAACATATCGTTTTATTATTCGGAATAGTTGATAAAAAGAGGCTGATTAGAATTTATCCTTTATATCCCCGAAATATGGATTATTATTTTTGATAGTCAATAGGGAGTT
>CAZKAI010000218.1:0-4076 GCA_964550565.1 uncultured Pirellulales bacterium | reverse complement strand
TAGACAGCGATGGTCTTTATTATTTCCACGTTTTTTAGGCCGCAAATTTGACTTGTCAGCCAGCAATTTATATAATGCTATTAAATGCAGGAAGGGGCATAAACTGCGGCGGTTTATCAACGCCTGAAAAGATGAGGGCATTATGGCTAAAAGACATCGTCTTCTAATCGCGATGGTCGGTTTGGGGTTGGCCTGCCTGTTCGTTACTGCGTATGCATGGATTCCTCTGATTGTCGCTGATGATCCCCTGGTCCGTATGCCCGGGACCCAGCCTGCACAGGGGGTTGTGCTGGAAGGAGCTAACCGCTGCCTGAATTGCCATGCCGACTACGTCGCAGGTTCCGAGATTGAGCCCGGCGACGGCTGGAAAGGCTCGATGATGGCCCAGGCCGGCCGCGACCCAATCTTCTGGGCCTGCCTGACCGTAGCCGCACAGGACAGTGTCTGGGCTTTGGGTAACGCCAATGCCGTGGACCTGTGTGAACGTTGCCATTTTCCCGCTGGGTGGCTGGGCGGCCGGTCGGATCCGCCGAATGCCTCTGCCATGACCGGTGATGACTATGATGGCCTGTCATGCGATTTCTGTCATCGGATGTATGATCCCTTTTATGAAACCACCTACAATGGCACCCGCGAAGGCAATCATTGGCTGGTCTATTGGAACGAAGCCACATCGTTGTCACAGACTTCCGCCACCGCCACCTATAGTCAGGACAGTAGCGAATCAGCCGCTATTAAGATGTTCAACGGCACCGACAGCTTTTACACCAAGACCTTCATGCCCTGGTACAGCAGCTATACCGAAAACGGCAGCGGCCAGTATTTTGTCGCAGCTAACGCCACCAAGCGCGCCAGCTTTGCCGATGCCGAACCGAGCCACCAGTTCTTTTATAGCCGCTATCATAAATCCAAATACTTCTGTGCCACCTGCCACGATGTTTCCAATCCCGCACTGGCTAATCTCGGGCTTTCCGGCCTGCCGAACCAATCCGGCGGTGCTCATCTGATCAGTGAACAATATTCGGCATTCCGTTATTTTCACGTCGAGCGAACCTTCTCGGAATTCATGCTGTCCGGCTATGCCCAACAGGGCGGCATGGCTACCAATCCGGAATTTGCCGCTGCCAGCGGAGGTATTACCACCGCCGCCAAATGCCAGGACTGCCACATGTTTGACGTGACCGGTCGGGCCTGCAACAAAAACCGGGCACCTATTCGCCCAACCCAGAGCACCGAACACCCCGCCGGCGGCACCCCCGCCAATCCCAACAGCGGATTGCCCATGCACGACATGACCGGCGGCAACGCATGGATTTCGCACATCCTGGCAAGCCTTGACCCCACAGGCCCTGTATATGATCCGGTCAATGCACAGATTCTGGGACAGCCGGCGACAGCCATCACACTGGATTTGAACGCAGGCCAGACACCCAAGGTCAATGGAGCCAAAGTCAATGCGGGGGCTGTCCGCGCCCGAGATCAACTGCGCCTAGCGGCAACCATTAAAAACTTCAGTTATCAGGCCGCAACCGGCGCCCTGACCTTCCGCATCCAGAACAACACTGCACATAAGCTGATTTCCGGATTCCCCGAAGGCCGTCGGATGTTTATCCATATCGAGGCCTATGCCAATGGTGCCCTTCGTTATGAAGCCAATCCATACGATATGGCTGCCGGCACACTGAAAGGTCTGAGTCCCGCATATTCACCCCATTCTCCGAGTCTGGCCCCACATCAATACTATGTCGATGAATTGGTCTATGAGATTCACCCCAAAAGCGACCTGACCGGGGAGAACAAAACCTTCCATTTCGTCCTGGCAACCGGACGCTATAAGGACAATCGCATCCCACCGAGGGGATTCAATATCAGCGCTGCCGCCGAACGCATCAGCGTTCCTGTCTGGCACGGCACCGACACCCCGGATTACTTCACCGCGGAAGAATATGCCGGAGGCTATGATCAGGTGGACCTCCAATTGCCCCCCGGCTGCGATTATGTCAGCGTGGAACTGTACTACCAGGGCACCAGCCGCGAATATATCGAATTCCTGAAAAATGAAATCAACGGCACCGCCGCATCGCTGGTCTCGCCAACCCCCTCCGGCCAGACGCAGGCCTATATCATTCAATCCGACCCGTTCTTCGCTAAACTGCGTCCGTGGGGCAACATCATCTGGGACCTGTGGTACCATAATCACGGCCTCGACGGCAGTGGTAAAAAGGTCGATTGCATCGTCCCATTCAGAATGGCAGCCGTTTCCATCGGTACCAAACCTCAGCGACCCGTCACCGATTTAGTCGATCCGTGGGGTGTGGACCTGGTGGATTTTGCGGCATTCAGTCCATGGTGGCTGCGTACCGACTGTGCGCTGCATAATCAATGCAATGGAGCCGATTTTGACAACTCCGGCAAGGTTGACGCACTGGACCTGACTTATTTCTGTGAAGACTGGCTCTGGGGCAAATAAGCACTCTTTCGCTCAAATAAAAAAGCCCCGCCTGGCAGCCATCAGGCAGGGCTTTGGATATTGAATCAGGATTCCCTAATACACATACAGGGAAAAATATCCGCTTTGGCCCGGAACCCCTGCGATGCGAATCAGAACCTCCTGTCCGGCCGTCATCGTATATTGCTCCGTAATCCAGCCCGTACTGGAATCGACGGCATTACACAGGATTTCTGTTCCCGGGCAGCCGGTTGTATCATACAGGGTGAGGGTCTTTTCGCCGGGCAAATATCTCCCATCAAACTGAAAATGAAAAGTACCATCCTGCGGCGCCGTAAACCGATACCACAGGTCCTGCGAATCGTCCGTTCCGCAGGAAGAGATATCCGATCCGCCTGCAAGCAGCGTACTGTCATCAATCCAATACCATCGCCCAATCACTTCTGCATTGGCACAGTCATCGTTGGCCGGCAGCGGCGCTCCTGCGGTGATCTGAAACTGGTAATCCCCGCGCTCACCATAGCTGCTGCCAACAGCAATATAGTACATCACACCCGCCTCCAGCCAGGCCGGCAGTTCTGACTGCGGATTGCAATTGGAACCATGGTCATTATAATCCAGAATACTGATCGATCCATCGTACAGTTCGATACTCGTATCAAAACTGCTCCCGCACAGGCTCAGCGTATAATAATTACTGATCATCGGCATAAACGAGTACCACACATATCCATCTCCAATAGACCCTTCCGTGTTACCCGTATAAACGCTTCCTTCAATGGCCTCCTGCGCGAACCAATACTCATCGTTGCCCGGCCTCGCTATCGGCGTCACTTCCAAACGCATATTGCCGCGCTGGCCGGTGGAACTGTCGATTTTGAAGAAATAGGTTGTCCCCGCCCAGCAATCCACCGTCAACTGCGACTGGAGTCCGCAATAATCTTCGTTTTCCCCCCAGTAATATCCCGGGCAGACACCCGAATAATCATAATACACCGTCAGCCGTGTATCAAAATCACTACCGCACAGACTGACCGTATAGCGTCCATCCGCATTCGGCGTCATTTTATACCACAACTCTCCTGCTGCGGTGTCTATGGTGTTCTCCTCATAGACCAGTCCGGGCAGAATCAGGAACGCCGTCTCGCACGTCTGATTCTCCGCCGGCGGAGCCTCCCACAGCCAGTTTTCCGCCAGGATTGCCAGGTCTTCGAGGTTGACCTTGCGGTCTTTGTTGATGTCGGCGACATTATTCCGCACTGCGGCAATTTCCATCGACGCGGCAAATTCGCCGTGGACGGTACCGCTTCCGACCGATTTATTAAAATGCACCTGGGCATTCCCGCCAAGATAGATTCCAATGGTATCACCTACGCGGGCAATAAAATCAACCGTATCTTCCACAGAATCGTCAGCGGTGAAATACAATCCATTGGAAGAATAGATAATGGTGTTCATATCGGGCGTCGAATCATTCGGATTACTGTTGATCGTCACGCTAATCGCCCTGCCGGTATTATTCTCATTAAAAAAGAGCTGACCGCCAGTCCCGCTGATCTGGGATACCGCCGCCCAGCCCAGCCTTACCTTCACCGCAGTACCCGCCGGTTCGCCATCCGAGACAATT
>CAZKAI010000217.1:2424-4077 GCA_964550565.1 uncultured Pirellulales bacterium | reverse complement strand
TCGGTTTCAAAGGCGATAATCCCTTCCAGCATCGCGGTAAAGACCGCCTGCTGCTGGTTGCGCTGCCGGGTCGAGGCCTCGATACGCTGATTCAGTTCTGTGGCCATCACGTTCATCGCACCGGCCAGTTCAGCAATCTCGCCAGGTCCGCCCACATCCAGCTTGTGCGTCAGTTGCCCCTGGGCAAATCGCCGGGCACCCTGCTGCAGCAGTGCCAGCGGACGCGTCAGTCGCCACGAAAAATACAGACTGACCAGCGCCAGAACCACGGCGATCACAATCGCATAGCGAATGACCTGCTGCGTCAGAGAGCCGATGGCATGTTCGATTTCCACCAGCGGCATCGCGGTGCGCACGACTGCCACGACCTGATTATCATGCAAAATGGGCACAGCGACATACATCATCCGCTGCTTGAGCGTGGTGCTGGGACGGCGTTCGGAGAAACCAATGGCTCCGGTCATGGCCTGCTGAATTTCAGGTCGGTTCAGATGATTTTCCATCGCCTGCGGGTCTTTGTCTGATTCCCCCAGCACCCGGCCGGTCGGCTCAATCATGGTTACACGGGTCTTGTTTTCCTGCCCGAGCTTCTTGCATAGTGCATCGATCCGGCTCAAGTCCCCGGTTTGCAGCAGAGGCTCCAGGGCTGAACTGACCAGTCGAGCGCGCACCTCGAGCATCTGTCGGGTTTGTCGGGTCAGGAATGTATCCACCAGAAAGGAAACATTGATCGAAAACGCCACGAGGGCGAGAATCGTAATCACCAGGTACGAGGGAAATATCTGCCAGAGCAATCGTCTTTTCATCGGGGCGCTTCCGTTTGGTTTGTTCAGCTTTGGTCTTTCATCCGATAACCGACACCGCGGACGGTTTCGATATACTTGCCCGCAGGGCCGAGTTTCTTGCGAAGTCCGACAATCTGCACATCAATGGAGCGGTCGGTTACAGGATAATCCGAACCGTGAATGGCGTCAACAATCTGATAGCGGGTAAAGACCCAGCCAGGCCGGGCCGCCAGGAATCGCAGGAGGCTGAATTCGGTACTGGTCATAGGGATATCTTTGCCCTTGACGGCCACACGATGCCGGCCGGAATCAATCTCGATGTCATGGATACGCAGGGTCTGATTGTCCGCAGTTTCGGCAGGCTGTTCCCGACGAAGCACCGCCCGAATCCGGGCCAGCAGTACGCGGGGACTGAATGGCTTGGTGATATAATCGGCCGCCCCCATCTCAAGTCCTGTCACCACATCGACTTCCGTGCCTTTGGCAGTCACCATGACCACGGGAATTGCATTGGTTTTCGGGTCTTTTTTCAACGTCCGGCAGACCTCCAGCCCATCCACCCCCGGAAGCATCAGGTCCAGCAGAATCAAGTCCGGCCCCACCGTCTGGGCCTTTGTCAGGGCCGCCGGGCCAGTCATGGCCGTCTCGGTGCGGTAGCCGTTTTTATCCAGATTGTACCGAATCAGCTCCAGTACATCCTCTTCATCTTCCACAATCAGTATTTTCTCATCAGCCATCGGATTTCCCTTTATCGCGCTGCCCGACAAACGGCAAAAGTTATCATTCTATTAATATATCATTTCACCGGTATTGTCTATGTCAAATGTTAGCATAGTGTTAGCGTCGTGTTAGAGTTTGATTCGCCTGG
>CAZKAI010000217.1:0-2324 GCA_964550565.1 uncultured Pirellulales bacterium | reverse complement strand
ATTTTTATATTTATTGCAATTTTAAAATGGATATTGTATTGCCTGTTTCAGGCAGTATTAATCTGTGAACTTAGGGTGTTTCAATCCGGCAGGATTAAAAATCCGAACGGCGTTTTTCGACGGCGCGGTTGGCCTGGTTGGTCAGGAGGCAATCGATAATTCCCTGCAGGCGGGCGGTGGTCTCCGGGGGGAGCTGATGTTTCTGGGCCAGTTCCAGTACGACATTCAGGGCTTTACAGCTATAGAAATCCCGGTTTTCGATGCTTTCCATCTCAATAATCCCCACGCTTTCATCGCGGGTCCGCTCGACATACAGGGAATAGACAAAACAAATCTCCGTCCGGGGACACAACAATAGCTTTTGCATACCTGTCCTTTCGCACCTGTCGTTCTGGTGAAATACCTTCTGAACCACCCTGCCGGCCTATTGCTGCATCCCTGTTGTACCAGAAATCGACATGAAATGAAAAGCATAAATTCCTTCCGAATTTGGTGATGTAACTGCTCGCAGAAAGTATTCGTCCTGATACAATAGGCCGGAGGTCCTGTGATGGAATGCGGCTGCACCGAGGCTTGACATGTGAAACCGGAATTTTGCTTGCGAGGTGAACAATGGCTATTCGGAATAAGGCTCTTGTCTTTGGAATGATGACAGCGCTGGCGGGCATGTGCGGCACGCTGTGGGCACAGCGGCAGACAGAACCGCTTGACCGCGGCATGGTTGCGGTGGTTGCGGGGGAAGGCAAGGTGTATCTGGGGTGGCGGTTGCTCGGTTCCGACCCGGCCGGTGCAGCCTTCAATCTCTATCGCCAGACCGGTGATGCCCAGCCGGTCAAACTCAATCCCGAGCCGCTGACCCGGACGACGGATTTTCTCGACACCACCGCTCCGATGGACAAGGCCAATCACTGGTGGGTCTGCCCGCTCATCGACGGCAAGGAACAGGCCTCTGGCGGCAAAACCGCCTTACCCGCCAACGCACCGGTCAAACCTTACATCGCCATTCCATTGCAGGGCAAATATGTCTGCAATAAAGTCGCTATCGCCGACCTGAATGGCGATGGACAGTATGATTATGTCATCAAGCAGCCCCGACAGACGAGCGACCCCGGGGTCTGGCAGGCCAGCACCGATACGTGGAAAATCGAGGCCTATCTGCATGACGGCACGTTTTTGTGGCGAAAGGATCTGGGCTGGAATATCGAACAGGGCATCTGGTGGTCGCCGATGATGGTGTATGATTTTGATGGTGACGGCAAGGCGGAAGTCGCACTCAAGACCGCCCCGCTGGAGCCGGATTATCGTGAAAAGGAAGGCGAACTGGCGGGCAAGGTCTGTTCGGGGCCGGAGTATTGTTCGATACTGGATGGCATGACTGGCAAGGAGATCGACCGGGTGGACTGGCCCGCTCGCGGGAAGTTGCAGGACTGGGGCGATGCCAAAAATAACCGGGCCTCGCGGCATTTAATGGGGATGGCATATCTGGACGGCAAGCGGCCCAGTCTGCTGGTGTGCCGCGGGACCTACACCACGATGCGGGTGGATGCGTATAATCTGGACGATAAGAAACTCAAGCCGGTCTGGAGTTGGAACGGGGATAACGAAACTCCGCCTGTCCGCGGTCAGGGTATGCACGGGATGCACGCTGTCGATATTGATAATGACAGCAAAGATGAAATCATCCTCGGCTCGGCAGTGTTGGATGATACCAGCAAATGCCTGTGGAATACGCGGCTGGGGCACCCGGATGCCTGCTATGTGACCGATATCCTGCCCGACCGGCCGGGGCTGGAGATTATCTACGGCATCGAGCCGGCTCAAAAGAAAAACGGCATCTGCCTGGCCGATGCACGAACGGGCGAAATCCTCTGGGGGCGGCAGGAACCGACAACGCATGTGCATTCGCAGGGGGTGTTCGGCGATTATGACCCGGCTAATCCGGGGATGGAATTTTACGCCCGCGAAAAGGAAATCCAGAAGCATTATCTGTACGGCATGGACGGCACGCTGCTGTCGGAAGAGCCGCTGGCCGGCGGGTCGGCGATTACGTTGTACTGGGCCGAGGGCACGACAAAACTGCTGGCCGGGCGGGGACGCATTCAGCATTATAAGGGCGACAGTGTTGGCAATTACGCAGGACAGATTCTGGCCGTGGCCGATTGCCTGGGCGACTGGCGGGAGGAGATGATTACCGTCGTCGAAGGCGAACTGCGAATTTATACCACGACGATCCCCGCCAAAAACCGCCGTGTGACCCTGATGCAGGATCCCATCTATCGCAACGATGCAGCGATGGTCTCGATGGGCTACTTCTACCCGCCGCA
>CAZKAI010000216.1:0-4096 GCA_964550565.1 uncultured Pirellulales bacterium | reverse complement strand
GTTTTCCAGCGGACAAATAATTCTTTGCGATGTGCCTCCCATTGTTTTTCTGCCGCATCAATATTGATTTTATGAGCCAGTTGCGAACCGACCGTCATATTTGCCATGGCCTTCAGCGTGGAATCCAGATTATCTGCACATAACAATCCGATATTGTCGCAGGTCAATTCACGGCGGCGACTGTACCAGAGATTGATCCAGATACACCAGCCGCCAAAAAATTCCACCAATTGAACCCAAAAATCCAAATGTCCGGCGATATGATGTCCCAGTTCATGCCCTACCAGCCACGCAAGCTGTTTCATGTCACCTGTCAGCAATAATGAATCGACGGCGCCGGAATACAGAACAACGATCCTTTTGCCCGCCAGTTTCGCGGCAAATGCATTCCAGAGATTGTGCTGAATCACATAAATATCGGGCGATGAATAAGACGCTTTCTCGCAAAAATCCCGGGCAATCTGTGCGATTTCCGGCAACTGCTCCTCAGAAACACGAACGGCATTACTCTTGATATAGGCGGCAAAAAAGCGGCGTATAAAGCCCCCGATTAATAAACCCAGTCCAACCCAGATTAAAAGAACCCCATAAGACAGAATGATCCAGAGTAGGGCAAATAGAAAAGCTGGAATTGCGAAAAGTGTTAAAAAAATGAACGCCATTGTTTCTTTTGAATCTTTTGCTCTTTTGATAACGTCATTGTTTGCCATGTTTTTCTCCTTAGGTTGTTATTTTCATAAATTATTGCGGCAGGTAGCAGGGGTGGATAAATTATTGGGGCGGAAATATGGTTTGTCCATTTCCTTTTCGTGCCTGCCGCCCAGTGCTAGAGGGAAGGGTGGCACCGCCAAACTTTGTTTGACGGTGGCGGGGCACCCTGTGCTTTCATTTTCTTGGGTCTTCATGTAATTGTTATCTATTTTACTTTAATTGTTCTCTCGACAGGCTCGTACTGTAAAAGGACAGTGCCCTCGGGAACACCGAGTTCTTTTAGTTTTTCAATCATCAGAGGGATTGCCTTGTCAGGATCGATAATATCCACATCAAGACCAATGTATTCAATTTCATTTTCTTTCGTCAGCATCGTACCTCCTCCAACAACTTCTCCCAATCCCTGAGCAACAAGATAATCATTAAGAGGCTCTTCATATTTTTCACCGCGTTCTAAAGGCAGAATACGTTCGGGAATCTGAACATAGAAAGCAAATGTCTCCTGTTGAGTAGATTTATCTGGTTGTTTATCGCATCCCAAAAATGCAAAAAGTGATGAGATTAAGCTCATCATTATTATAATCCTTTTCATTTGTTTAATTTCTTTAAAACTACCGGCCATTTTTTTCGACCTCATTATTTCTCCACATTCACACTTATTTATTATTACGTTTTCCATTCTTGCGTTTTTTCTTTTTCGCCGCCTGCGCGACCCCGACGGCCTTCAACGCCCAGTGTTTGACCTGCTCCCGGTCTTCCAGCACCTCGCCGGGCACCTCATAAAAGCTCATCACCGACGTCTTGCCGTTGGCCGTAAACGTAAAAGGCTCCATCCCGGCCGCCTCATAATCGCCTCGATTGGAATCATCCACCTTAAAATAAAGCACATCATCCACAACAATAGCAAAGAAATGGCCGCTGTAATAGATGCCTGCTCCGCCAAACATCCGCTTGACGGCAATCGTCCCCAGCCGCTCTAACTGCTCTCGGACAAATTCAAGATAATCATCGCTTACCGACACGATCCATTTCCTTTCAAACCAGCCGCACGGCGTCGGGACAAAACGCGTCAATCGGCAGCAAGCGTGATACCATTGCCGGAACCGAGGGTGGCACCGCCAAACTCTGTTTGACGGTGGCGGGACACCCTGTGCTTCCATTTTCCCAGTGTCCAGCATTACTCATGCTTGGAACCCTTTTGCTGCGAACTAAGAACTCTGAACTACGAACTTTTTAATGAAAAACATACCGTTTTAATTGATGTGGCAATATTGTATAAATTCTCTCTCGATTTTACAATAATAATTCACAACATAAAGTCAATGACCACCTTGAATACTCTATTTCCGATCATTCTTGGGTTATTGAGTTCATTTTCTTTATGCCCTTCATGGTAAAACAGATAAAACAATGGATTCGCTGATAATCAATTTAAATTATCCAATTTACATTTTAAAATATTTTTAGTTTTGTTAGCAACATTTCCTCTCCATCTGACATAATATAAATAAGGCCTGATCAGGAAAGACAGGCACAAGGAGATAGGGGCTAAATAGGAGCTATAAAACAGGGAAATATAAGAAGGATTTAATGAGCACGAAATTTCAAAACAAAGCCAATTTGCAATTCCTGTATACCTGTGTTCCTGTATACTTGCATACCTGTATTTTACCAAACGAACCCAATCCTAATACTACCCATCGGTGTAATCAGCGAAATCTGTGGTTTCATTTTTTTGCAAAACAAACCCAATTCGACATTCTTGAATCCCTGTATCCATGCATCCTTATATTCTTGTATCTCACCAAACAAACCCAATTTCTCCCGTCGCGCCTATGTAGAATCGCATTACCCTGTGCGCCCTCGCGGCATAGAACCGGACTGTGTCCGGCGAAACGAAGCCAATTTCAAAAAAACGCTGAAAATATTTATATTTGCGGGTCAAAACACCCCGGCTGTCGTATCTGTTAATAGTAACGTCTGGATAAAATAGGACACCTTTATATCCCGATTGAAGCGGATGAATAAGTCTTATAAAAATCGACTTATTAACATAAAAGCCAAAAGGCTTATGCAAATTCCTGACAATGCAATAAAATATGGAACAAAAGAGGCTTAGGTAACGTCTTATAAATAAATTTTCTTGATTTTTTCAAAAATCTTGATAGATTTTCCGACTTTTTGGGCATTATATAATAGAGAGAGTACTTTTATAGTACACATAGAAGAGAGAAAAAAGAGAGAAACATATAGAGAAAGGAAGAAAATGATCATTTTCAAATGCTCAAAGTGCGGCCATGAGTACAAGGTCGCTGATGAATATGCGGGCAAGAAAGCACGGTGTAAAAACTGTGAAAACGTCAACGTGATTCCCGCCCCCACGGCCAAACCCGCTCAGCCGGCTCGTCCCGTCGGCAGCGGTGACAGCGTCGCGGCCTATAACAATCTGCTCCAGGAACTCCTCCAGCAGGAAAAGACCGCCCCCACGGTTGAAGTCGAGACCAAATAGCCATCATTTGAACTTATTCCGAAGGTATTTATTACCGGCGGTAAGTTAGCTTTTTGTGAGAATCGGGGTAGGGTATTGCATCAACCCTGTTCAAAAAGTAAACTTATCGCCGGTTTTTTCATTCAGGCGATATAGCGGTATTAAAAGACCTGTATATACCTGTATAAAAAAGGCTTTGCGGAGCATTGACGTGGAATTATATCGGTTTTATCAGAATCCTCTAACCCCCGGCCGGGTCCAGTTAACCACGGCGGAGGCCCACCATTTCGTCAGCGTCCTGCGCGGCAAGCTCAACGACAGCATCGAGTTATTTGATGGCCAGGGCACCCTCGCCCAGGCTACGGTTACTCAGATCCGCAAGCATGATGTCTATGCCGAGGTCCAGACTCTGACTCAGCAGCCCTCTCGCCAGACCCGCAGGCTCATCCTTGCCACCGCAGTTGCCAAAGGCCAGCGCTTCGACTGGATGCTGACCAAGACCACCGAGTTAGGGATTGACCACATCGCCTTAGTCCAGTTCGACCGCAGCGTACGTCTGGGTCGGGAATCTGCCATTGAACGCTATCAGAGCATGGCTATCGCCGCCTGTAAGCAATGCGGCCGGCTTTACTTGCCGCAAATCACCGGCCCCGCCCGGCTCATCGAAGTCATCGCCGATCTCAAAAAACAATACCCCCATTCCCGCCTCCTCTACGGCGGCCTCGAGGGCAAGCCTGCCAGCTTAGCCGAACTGTCATCTTGGGACGGGGACACCATCGTCTTCGTCGGCCCCGAAGGCGGCATGACCGAGCTGGAACATCGTCTGCTCGAACACCACGGTGCCATACCCTTGCGAATCGGGCAGCATATTCTTCGCACCGAGACCGCCGCAACCGC
>CAZKAI010000215.1:0-4187 GCA_964550565.1 uncultured Pirellulales bacterium | reverse complement strand
TCGGTGAATTCCACCTTGACGTTTACGCAGCCGGGTGTTTATCGTTATAAATTAAAAGCCACGCGCGGGCAGGAAACGGCGGAGGATGAGGTTCAAATTACGGTTCATCCGCAGCCGGTCGATTCACTGCTGATTCGGACGGGGAATTATGGGCCGGTTCTGGCAGGCCGGGCGTTTACACTCGAGGACGCCTATGTCTGGTATAGCCAGAATGCGCCGCTGAGCATCGAGTGGTCTTCAGACGATGAGCAGCATGTTTTATTTTACCCATCTTCAGACGAAGGCAAAACTTCAGATGCTTTGCAGCCCACAGTTCTTTTTGCGGCGGGTCTGGCCAAATCTTATGAATTGACTCTCAAGGTATCTCAGGGGAGCACCCTGCTCGGCTCGGCCAGTGTGACCATTCAGGCCGTAACCGGCAGCGACCCGGGACTGGATTCAGACACGGCGGCTCCGATTCTTACTCTGACGCCGGGTCTTCTGGATGATGCAAATAAACTTAAGCCCATGCCTGCCCCCGGTGATGTTATTAAGACCGGGTCTGTTGCCCTTGATATTTATGCCCTTGATGCCGGATCAAGGCTGAAATTTGTTAAAATCGAGGATACCTGTAACAGCATTACGACTCTGGTGAAGAATTTCGACTTTTCGGAAACGGATCCGGAGTATCCCTCGCAAATGCAAGTCACCTGGTATCTTGAGATTATGAAACTGGCCACAGGAGCGCACTCTGTCAAGGTGACTGCTGCAGACCGGGCAAATAATATCACCGAGCAGACGGTTGCTTTTACGGTTGGCCGGGATTTGGATAATCCGACGGCAAAACCGTTTGCATGGATTTCCAATCTGGAACCTACGCTGGTAGAAATCGGCAAGCTGGGAGACCAGGTCGTTTTGCCGGAGATTACGGATGGTTTATACGAGGTCAAAGGTCTGGCCTGTCATGCATTTCCTGCGTTGCAGGATGTGGAGTTTAAGTTTGAGTTGTTTAATGAGGCGGCGGTTGGATATGCCCCGGAGAGCTGGGCGACATTGAACGGTCAGAATCCGCCTTATCCGGATTATCTAATACAGAATCTTAAGGTTGAAAATCCCGATTTAACGAGATCAAATGAGGATCAAAGTTACTATGCTGGTCCTATAGGACTTTGCAATGATGCGAATAGCCTGGGGTATGATAATAAATCATTTGGTCAGTTGGATTTGACCGGCGTGGAGAATGGGACCTATTATCTGCTTTTGACGGTTCGTTCAAGGCCCAAGCCCTTGGAGGATGGTACCACCTTTGCCTTTGTCTATTCTTATGTTTATAAGAAGATTAAGCTGAATAGTCCGCTCAAGATTGGCAATCTTAAATTTTCGCAGGAAGACGTGGCGATTGATGTGGGCGGGGTTCCGCTGCGGGTCGTTCGGACCTATAACAGCTTCCAGAAAGATAAGAACAGCGAATTCGGCTATGGCTGGAGTTATTCCATCGCCAATATGGATATCCAGCTCCATGAA
Organism: uncultured Pirellulales bacterium; assembly: GCA_964550565.1. Classification (GTDB taxonomy): domain Bacteria; phylum Planctomycetota; class Phycisphaerae; order Sedimentisphaerales; family Anaerohalosphaeraceae; genus Anaeroglomus. The sequence continues at coordinate 2,684 of CAZKAI010000215.1, read as the reverse complement.
ACCCGCCAGCCGATGCAAATTTATATGGACAGTTCGACGGTATCTGTCCGTGTGGGGGACAATTATGACCGGGATGTGACCCTGACACTGCCGGACGGCAGGCGGACGACATTCACATTTGGACTGGAACTGAAAAATGCGCAACTCTACAACGGCCAGATGCAGTATTATGTTGCCAAATATACCTCGCCGGAAGGGGTGTCGGCACGACTGGAGACGCTGAATGAAGAGCGACTGACGCTACTGAATTACTGGGGGAATCAGGATACGTCCTCAAATTTCTGGGGTACAGGGACAAGCACTGATCCGAGGTTCTACGAATTCGAAGGTTATCGTCTGATTATGGAGGATGGGACGTCATACATGTTCAGACGGTCAAATATAGGCGGTTATCTTGTTGAGGGTGAAACTTCTACTGTCTATGTTGAACCCAAAGGACCGCTGTATTTGTCCGAGATTGGGCTGCCGACAGGGGAACGGATTGATTTGAATGTCGATTTAACCACAGGGCGGATAGGGCAGATTGATTCGGCCGGTGTGGAACATATCGATTTACTTGGCGCTCCGACCAAAGCGATCAAGATTGGCTATGATACCTACGGGCGCATTGTGGAAGTCTGTGGACCCGGGGAACAGAGTGGGGCTTTGCCGACGGTGAAATATGAATATGATACCGCGGGTAATTTATGGAAAGTTTCCAAGCTGGTCAAACCGAATGCTGATCCGAATTCACGGTATGAGATTCTGACTTATAGCTATGAGGATGATAATCATACACTTTCGGATCATTATGTGACTGCGATTATCGATCCGCGGGGTTTGCAGCCGATTCGGTATGAATATGATACGGCCGGCCGCCTGATTGCCACCGTGGATGCCAAAGGCAATCGGATTGCGATTGTGCATAACGTTGCCAGCCGGCAGGAGATAGTCACAGATCGCGCCGGCAATCCCACGATTTATGAATATGACAAGCGGGGGAATGTGCTGTCGGTGACTGATTCGGCCGCGAAGGTGACGCGATACACCTACGATTCTGAAAATCAGTTTGGGCCGGACCGTCAGCTTTCGGTGACGACTCGGGTTCCGAATCCGGACGATCCGCAGCAGGTTGTGGATGCGGTAACGCTTTATGATTACGCATATTATGAAGATTCGAGTAAACCGGAGTATGGACGGTTGAGAACACAGACTGTTATTGATCCGGCGAAGAATCTTTCAGAAACGGAATATGACACGAATGGCAATGTCATCCGTGTAACACAAAAGAAATGGGATGAAAGTACAAGTGCTTATGTGGAAGTGTTGACTACGCGGACTTCGTATATCGGAGCCAATGACTCCTCCGGACTTAAGAATCTGCCGTACTTTACGGGCACAACGACCGGAGAGGACTCGGCTATGGTATGGCATTCCATCAGTTTGACACGGTATGATACGAGCGGCCGGATTCAACAGTCGATGCAGGTCAAGATAGATAATTCGATTGTGTTACAATTGATGGATTCGATCAACGAGCCAAAGTCGTATAGTGAATTGTTCAATAACTGGAGTGCTAATACCAGTAACAGCAGTGTTACCTCGTACACCTATTTTGAGTATACCACTGATTCGGGCTACTCGCCGGATCAGCCGTATTCGGTAACCGGGCCGGATGGGCAGACGCAGTATTTCTGGTATGATGCCGACAATCATCAGCTTGCCAGTTGGACATTGTGGGACGACACTGCGACTGGTGCCAATCCTGATAAGCGGATATTGACTTATAACCAGCCGGATGTCCAGGGTCGGACCATCGCGACCTATCGTGTGATCCAGGATCTGACGGTCGCAGGAACGCCGGAGGTTGCGGAATTGCTGGCGCATATTAATGAACAGCAGACAGGTGTGGATGCGGTTGCGTTATCGTACTCCGATTATAACTCCATCGGAAAGGTCAATACCAGCATCGATGAAAATGGGATTCTGACTCAGTACCATTATGATGAGACGGGCAATCTCGTGGAGACGCTGGTTTATTCCTCATTTGCAGCGTATCAGACCCATTATACCAGTTATCTGACTACCGGGAATACGACGGGGATTTTGACGATATCCCGCACCCTTTATGATACGGAAGGGCGGGCGATTGTTGCTGTCGGGCCGTATGATCCGGCCGATACCGAGCATTCGCCGGTCGGGACGGAGACGGTCTATGATGACCTCGGCCGGGTGGAACAGACCCGGCGGTGGGCGGATGTGGATATTCTGTTTGATTATATGATGAAATCCGGTGAAAATACGTTGCTGTATGTCACGCTGGCACAGGATCGTGTGGCGGGCAACGCGTGGACGAGTACGCAGGGGCAGACGCAGCTTGCCTGGACCAGCGACGGCAAGGTGCCGGTGATTACGGCGAATCTGGCATGGTGGCAGGCGGGGCCGCTGTCCTACAGCCGGACGGAATACGATGCGGCGGGGCGGGCGTGGAAGTCCTACAGCCTCAATGAATCCAATGCGGAAATCTGTACGGCGGAATATCGCTATGATACCGCCGGCAGGCAGATTCGGACTATTACGCTGCCTAACGATACCACGGGGAAGCGATCCGAGACGGTGACTGTGTATGACGGCACCCGCCGGCAGTCCGTCACCGATGGCCTGGGGCATACGACCTCGTTTGACTACGATGCCCTCGGCCGGGT
>CAZKAI010000214.1:0-4249 GCA_964550565.1 uncultured Pirellulales bacterium | reverse complement strand
AGACGACCAGCGAAGAATAATGTGCCGCATCCTGAAAGTCTTTGGTTTGCCAGAGCGTCTGGCCTGTTGTTTTATTAAGTGCAATGATGGCTCCCTTCGAACCGCCGGGAGTGCACAGGGCCTTGTCGCCGTCAACCAGAACGGATTCGCTATAGCCCCATTCTGGCATTTTTCCGCCAAAATCACTCACGAGGTGTTTGGACCAGACCTGTGTGCCGTCGGCGGCCTTAAGACAGACCAATTCGCCATACTGCCCGATCACATAGACCATCTCGCCATCAACGGTAGGCGTGGCCCGGGGGCCTGTAAAACCGCCCCAACCGGGAGCACCGGCCTTGCCGACCTTAGTTCGCCAGATCCGCTGGCCATCAGACAGCTTACATGCCATGGCGTAGCAATCGGAACCTTCATCCCCCATCGTATAGATGCGGTCGCCGGAAATCGCAACGCCGGAGTAGCCGGCACCAAACCCTGTCGCTTTCCATGCCAATTTAGGTCCGGATTCAGGCCATTGCCCAAGCAGCCCCGTTTCTTTGGATACGCCGTCGCGCTCCGGCCCGCGCCATTGCGGCCAATCCGCACCAAAAACAGTCGAAATGGATAAAACGATTAGAAGCGTGCTAAGAATGCAGTGTCTGATTGTCATGTCAGTCTCCATGAAAAGAGGGCATTAATGATTTAAATGGCTTTTTTTCCTAACGACATCGGTAATTTTACCCATAACCCGCCCACACGGTCAAGTTTTTTCTGCCACACTGCCATTCTTAGTTATAACTCTTACACGCTCCCCTCTTTATTTTGAACGTCTCTTAATTTGGATAAACCAGTTGATGTCCCTGCCAGAACCGGGCCAGCGGCACTACATCGCTCAAACTCACCCGCCCCGACCGGTCAAAATCGGCCGCATTGCTGCCGGTTTTAAGCCATTGCTCACTGAGCTCGACCATATCGGCCAGATTCACATATCCGTCGCCGTCCAGATCCGGCCCGTATTTCTGTCCCCCCGGCAGCATATAGATATCATTAATCACCGTCGTCTTACCCTCCACAACAACAATCGGACTGCCCCGCGTAACACCAAATTCACACGTCGTGGCCGCCGGCGTATAAGTCCCCGGCTTGATATGATGGATCTCGTACGTGTCATACTGCCCCTCAAGTTCCGTCAGTGCAACCACTTTGCCGGCGCTGTCAGTCAGAAAGACTTTAAATTCCGGCAGAACATCCCCGGTCGGAGAATACACACGCCCCTGAACACTTCCCCCCTGCCCGGAATAGGTAAAGTTGAGATTTCCAGTGCCGGTTAAAACATTGGTCCGAACATCGCGTAACGAGACCCACATTCGCTCGACCTCATGTTCAATAAGCTCTTCCTGATAGCCCACGGAAAAATACAAATCATAACGGCCCGGCGCAAGAGCTGTCACCGCATAAGGTCCCGGATTGCCCGAGGCCCAGCTCCGCCGGGGTGTTTCAACCGTATAATAATTGTTTTCAGGAGTCATCACAAGTCCCGGCTCAACGGCAAAAATCCAGTGAATACCCTGGTTGGGAGTATTTTGAGGATTGCTCACCGTCCCGCTCAGCGTCCCGCCAGTCGCGTCATTATACAGAACAATGGTACCCAGATCGACTGGAGCGGTATCACTGATTGTAATAATACGGCCATTAGACTTCCACGGTTCATTATCATCGTCAGAGGCTATACGATAATTGCCCGGCGCGACAAGCCCCGAAACTTTTCCTAAAGTATCTGTTCGAAGATCATAAAAATCCAATCCATCTAAATAGATATCGTAGTCCTTTGGAACAGGATTGCCATAAGGATCTTTGAACGTACAGGTCAGCAAAGCCCCCTTGCTCAAGGCAATCAAAACATCCTCCCTATGCTCCTCCGCCTGTAAAATTACATTATGTTCTTTCTTGGCGTAGCCATAAGCTTCTGCGTTGGCACTCACTTCAATGCTTCCGGCTGGAAGATGGCTCAATCTGAAAAAACCCGAAGCATCTGTAGCCACATAGAAATTCATCGGTGATTGCCAGGCACTAACCCAAGCCCCGCCAATCGGTTCAGCCGTGTCTTTATCGACCACCCACCCCTCAATCACCGCTTCCGGAGTCAATTGCAGGTTCAAGCCGGAAACGTTGGAATTCACCTCCATCATGTGCCGGAATGAGGCCAGACCCGCAGGCAGAAGATGGCCTTTCACAAACAAGATCGTCTCACCTGCTGATATATTATTAAAGCTGAATAGACCGAACGCATCCGCTCGAACCGTAACTTCGAAATAGGGATCATCCTGGCGGAGTGTAACATACTGATATTCGACAGGATTCCCCCCCGGATCTCTCACCATCCCCGAAATGGTAAAACCAGCAAAACAGAGTGTACTAACCGCGCCCAGCAGACACACAATCACAGCGTTTCTCATCCCAACCTCCTGAAAGAAAAAACATTTACCCTCACTTGCAAACCATTAACCCGCAATGGACAATACAAACCTGAACATTCTACTATATTGATACTCACAATGTCAAGTATTTTCTTTTTCCCGCTTGCTGCTCCCGTGCAACTGCCCCCTTGCCAAACACCCCAAAACCGGTTAGGCTGTCGATAGTTTCAGCCCGGCCGTCCCCGCGGCCGGCCGGGCATGATATGAATCATAATCGCAAAATTATGGATACAATCGCATGAAAAAATTTAACACACTCGGCGAAGTTCTGACCTTCGCCATCAATCTCGAACAAATGGCCAACCAGTTCTACATCGATTTATCCAAACGGGCCGACACCGAAGCCATGAAGAAAATCCTGCTGGACCTGGCCGAAGAAGAAAACCAGCACAAGCAGCGCCTTGAACGCATCATCGGCATCGCTGAAAACGTCCCCGGCGACAACCTCGACCACAACGAAGTCGCCAAATATATCGCCGCCGTCCCCACCCCCGACCACATGACCTACGAAGACGCCATCCGTCTGGCCATGAACAAGGAACACGCCGCGATGATGCTCTATCAGATTTTAGCCAAATTCACCGACGACAAACAGCTCCGCGAAGTCCTCGAACTGCTGGCCATCGAAGAAGCCCACCACAAGCGCCGCTTCGAAAAGGAATACCACGACATCAAACTCAAGAAAAATTAATCCGGAGTAGAATCATGAAGCATCTGGCATGGATCCTGTGCAGCCTGTCGGCCCTGTGCACCGCCGCAACCGACGTCCACGACCCCCACATCATCAAAGACAAAGACGCCTACTACATTTTCTCCACCGGCCGGATGCGTCGCGTCATCAGTGTCATCGAATCCAAAGACCTGCTGACCTGGACCCGCAGCGCCGATGTCTTTACCGCCGTGCCCGACTGGGTCAAAAAAGAAATCCCCGCATGCCGCGAACTGTGGGCCTCCGATGTCCACAAAATCGGAGACCGTTTCTGCCTCTATTATTCCGCCTCCACCTTCGGCAGCCAGCGCTCCTTCATCGGCCTGGCCACGAATAAAACCCTCGACCCCAACAGCCCCGACTTCAAATGGGTCGACCAAGGCATGGTCATCGAATCCAAACCCGGCATGGACTTCAACGCCATCGACGCCGGCGTCCTGACCGATGCCGACGGCCGGGTCTGGCTGACATGGGGCTCCTTCTGGGGCGGCATCAAGCTGGCCGAACTGAACCCCAAAACCGGCAAGCTCCTGTCCGACACCCCGACCATCCACTCCATCGCCCGCCGCACCCCGCCGGAGACCGCCATTGAAGGCGCCTATCTGATTTATCGCCACGGCTTCTATTATCTGTTCGTCTCCTTCGACGCCTGCTGCCGGGGCACCAACAGCACGTATAAAATCATGGTTGGCCGCTCCAAATCCCCCACCGGCCCGTACATCGACCGCGAAGGCCGCCCGATGGCCGAAGGCGGCGGCTCACTTATCCTGCAGACCGAAGGCCGCTGGATCGGCCCGGGGCACAACTCTGTCCTGTGCGATGGCGACGATGATTTCCTGGTCTATCACACCTACGACGCCCAGAACCGCGGCCGCCCCGTCCTCCAAATCCGCCCCATCGAATGGACCACCGACCACTGGCCCACCCCCGGCCCCATCCTCGCTCCGCCCTCCGACCCCAATACGCTCCCTCCGGCAAATAATCCGTAAGGTGGACCCAGCCCATGCGACTTTGATTCACAATAAAATCGCGTAGGGTGGATCATATCCACGCGGTTTTTCGCGGGTGGACCATGCCCACGCTGTTT
>CAZKAI010000213.1:0-4268 GCA_964550565.1 uncultured Pirellulales bacterium | reverse complement strand
GGCGTGATCCGCGTCTGCTGCATCGCTGGCTGGAGCATGGGGCCGTCCTGCAGGTCACTGCCGCCGGTCTTGCGGGCCAGTGGGGGGGGGCAGTCCGTGATTTCGGGTGGTATCTGGTTTTGTCCGGTCTGGCGTCCCTGGTAGCCTCCGATGTGCACGATGACCAGCTTCGCGCCTCCCGTCTCCGGCAGGTATATGATAGTCTGGCCAGCCGTCTGGGTCGGTCCTTGGCCGACAGGTTATGTCAGGACAATCCCGCCCGGATTGTCTCCGCCCAGCCGCTGCATCCGCTGTTTGGCCAGCCGCGTTCTTCCCGGCGGATTATCGACATCCCCGCCGAAGTTACGCGCCGGCTGCAGCCGTCAACCAATCCGTAGGGTGGACCCTGTCCACGCTGAATAAACAGGAATCATTAACAAAAAATGGAAAATCATCAATCGACAATCAAAAATCTCTGAGCCCTCGGTTCGCTCTGTGGCAAAAATAAATTGAAAATGGAAAATGGAAAATCAAAAATCGTCTCCCTGTATACCTGCATACGTGTATACTTATATACCCATCTTCCCGTCTCCCTATATTCTTGCGTTCTTAGGTTCTTTAGTTCTGTGTCAATCTGTAGTTTCTCTATTCTGTTTTGGGCAGACAATAGGTTGCTGGGCAATATTTCCAGGAGTATCGCAGAAATGAGTTTCGAGAAGACTCATGGAAAAATGGTCCACAGGTCCTCGACCGCCAAAACTGACCTCCGTGCCCTTCGTGTTCTCTGTGGTAAAAAATATTATCCTGTTTGATTCTGTTCATCCTGCAAATCCTGTCTAAAATAATTTGTGAAATCTGTGTAATCTGTGGTTCCAATTGAAAATACCAACCGCTCCGCGACAAAAAGAATAAATTCTTTCAGGATCTTAAAATATGGCAAACGAAAATCTGACACAGCAAAATAGCAGCTCTGATTTCTCGGCTCCGGATTCGCAGTCCGGTTTGGTGTCTGACAGTCTTTTTGAAGTGATATGGCGTCACCGGTGGGTTGTTTTAATCTGTGTCATTGCGGCCCTGGCGGCCGGATTTATTTATATCCTCAACGCCACCCCCATCTTTACCAGTACCTCCCGCATTTATGTCGAGCAGAGTGGTCCCAAAATCATTGAAGACTCGCAGGGAATCATGACCCAGTCAAAAAACTATCTGTACACACAGGCCGAACTGCTCAAGTCCACCCCGATTGTCGCCGCGGCCATGGACCAGACCGGCATTCGTCAGCTGCGGTCTTTTACAGAGATTGACAATCCCGTAGCCTATCTGAAAAAAATGCTTGATGTCCAGGTCGGCAAAAAGGATGATATCCTGTCGGTAGCTTTTGATTCGCCTTATCCCGCTGAAGCCGCCCAGGTGGTCAATACCATCGTCGATGCCTATATCACCTACAATGCGACTCAGAAAAAATCCTCTGCCGGCGAAGTCCTCAAAATTCTTCAGACCCAGAAAGATAAAGCCGTCTCGGAGCTGGACAAAAAAAGAGAACAAATGCTGGCCTATCAGAAGGAAAACCCATCCCTGACCTTTCAAACCAGCCAGGGCAATATCATTATCGAGCGTCTGGGCAAGCTTTCTGAGGCCCTGACAACCGCCGAACTCAAGACTGTTGAGGCTCATTCCGCCTATGAGGCCGTCAAGCAGTTCATGAACGACCCGGAGAAACTGCGAAAGTTTGTTGAGGCCCAGCGTGCCCGCAGTTTATACGTATACGGCTCAAGTGAAATTAGCCGACTCCAGACGGAAAAGCAGGAATTAGAACTTCAATTCGCCGATGCCAGAAAACAGCTCACCGCCGACCATCCCGCCGTCGCGGCCCTGGCCGACAAAATCGAAGACATCCGGTCCCGCATGGTCGAGGTGGATAAGCAATATGCCGACTCGCTTCTGGCTGTTGCGAATCAGGACTATCTATCCGCCCAGGAATCGGAAAAGCAGATCCGCGACTATTTTGAAAAACAGCGTCAGGAGGCCCTCAGTCTCAACGAAAAAGTCCTGCAGTATCAAATATTTCAGACCGACGCCCAGCGTGCCGAAGATCTGATCGCCATCCTCGACGACCGTATCAAGCAGATCAACGTCACCGAAGATACCGGTGCCCTGAATATCAGCATCCTGGAAACCGCTGCGCTTGCCGACAAGCCTTCCAAGCCCCAAAAGGCTCGTATTCTGGCCATGGCCCTGGTTATTGGCCTGATGCTCGGCGGCGGGCTGTCGCTGGTCCGTGACTGGCTCGATACCCGCTTGCGTTCTGCCGACGAGATTTCCGCGATCCTGGGTGTCCCCGTCCTGGGGACCGTCCCGCACATGTCCCAGAAGGAATCCGTCACCCAGCGGGGCCGTAAGGTCCTGTTGGATTCTGCCTCCGGTATTTCCGAAGCGTACCGCACCATCCGCACCTCAGTCTTTTTTGGTGCCCCCGATGGTCAGGCCAAAACGCTGTTGGTCACCTCGCCTGCCCCCGGCGATGGCAAATCCACTCTGGTTAGCAATCTGGCCTTAACCATGGCTCAGGCCGAGCAGAACACCCTGATTATTGATGCCGACATCCGCAAAGCCCGCCAGCATGAAATCTTTACCCTCTCCGACAAATCGGGCCTGACCTCCGTTCTGGCCGGACAGCAAACGTTAGAAAGCTGTCTATGCAAAACAAAAGTGGAAAACCTGCATGTCCTGCCTGCGGGCCCCGAAGTCCCCAATCCCTCGGAAATGCTCAACAGTGCCGCCTTCAATAAATTGATGCAGGAGCTCAAAGGCCGGTATGACCGCATTATCATCGATTCCCCGCCGGTGATGCCGGTCACCGATGCCCGGATTCTGGGGGCGTTGTGCGATAAGACGGTCTTGGTCCTGCGTGCCGAAAAATCCACCCGCAAAGCCAGCCAGCAGGCCCGTGATGGCCTTCTGGCCGTCGGCAGCAGTCTCCTGGGAGTGGTTGTCAACGATATCACAAGTACTCATAGTCGATATGGTTACTATTCCGGCTATGGCTACGGCAAATATTACGGAAGAAAATCCCAGCCCCAGCCCCAAACAACCTGATTAATAACAGCAGTCATGAGCGATAGCGACAGGATTTACAAGCAGCCCCCTGCATCCAGCTCTGTTGCTGTCATTCCCGTGCAGACGGGAACCCAGCTCTTGCAACGCTGACCCCCGGCCGCTGGAAGCTGTTTGCTCTGCGGCAAAATAAATTGAAAATCGAAAATGGAGAATCATATTCTGTTCAAATCCCAGCAGCAAGGTTGTCGGGATGAATATCAAGGGCGGATTGCAGAAGCTCGCTTCGAAAACCGTCTTGAGTATTCAGCCCCTTGTTTCGGATTCCGAAACGAGTTTGAACTATCCTGTCAAATTATGTTAATCCTGTCAGAAAAATAGCGTCTCTTGCGTTAAAATATCGTTCGTGTCTTTCGTGGTTAATATTGAATTTCTAAATTTTCAATTCTCAATTCTCAATTTTAACGTGCTCTCGGCGGCAAAAATAAATGGAAAATAGTAAATCGAAAATGGAAAATACCTGTATTCCCGTCTCCCTGTATTCCCGTATACTTGTATACCTGCATACCTGCATACCTGTATACTTATATTCCTGTCTCCCTGCATACCTGCATACCTGCATACCTGTATACCTGTATACCTGTATACCTATATTCTTAATTTCCCATGTCCTTAAAATCTCCATCGCTCGCTCATAAACTCGACACCGCCATCGAGGCCGTCTTTTACGCCCTCCTGGCCTTTATGCCTCTGGCCTTTGGGGTGGTGCATGCCTGGTCCGAGGAGGTGGTCATTCTGGCCGCCGGCGTCTTGATGCTACTGTGCGGATTGCGTCAGCGTGCCGCCGGGGTGCGTTTGGGGTCCTGGGTACTGGTCCCGGTAGGGGTTTTTGTCCTGGTGCCCGTATTGCAATTAGTCCCGCTGCCCACCGGCCTGACCAGGATTCTTTCTCCCAATACCTGGCAGACCAAAACCGAATTAGTCCAAAAACTCAACCTCGCCGACAATCTACAATCCAATCCCTCTACGAACGACCAACTACCAACTACGAACTCTTTAAACATCAATAATGTCATTGCCGTGCAGACGGGAACCCAGACATCCAACGCCGACAGCCTGCCGCTGGAAGCTGGAAGCTCTAATTTAATTCTCAATTCTCAATTCTCAACTCTCAATTCGAATAAAATGTCTCTGACCTTTTATCCCCACGCCACCTGGCAGGGCCTTCGTCTGGT
>CAZKAI010000212.1:0-4341 GCA_964550565.1 uncultured Pirellulales bacterium | reverse complement strand
CCCGGCATCTGATAGCTCAGCCCGCCGGATGGCGTGTGATAGGCATAGACCGTCTCATTCCGACCCAAAGGAATCGCCGCCACAGGCCCGGCCTGGTACTCATGATACAGCCGGTCGGTCCCGTGATAATAATCATAAGTGGTATCCAGCGTATTGCTGGGAGCAATCACCGTCCGTCCAAGACGGTTACTGGCCGGACTATATATTTTACGCCAATCCCAATTTCTAAACTTCGATAGAGTTGATTTCCACATGGCTTATGATGGAATGTGAAAAGTTGGTACGGAATATTCATTATAAGCCAAATCAGGACTAAAGAAATACTGACGGCCCAAATATTCCTTAATCTGAGTGCGCAACCGATCAAATTCATCATAATTGCAAATCACATCCTCGATATGCTCAGTGATCTGCAAATACACAACATCATTGAATTGTTCAACAAGAAATGCGGGGGCTTTTAGTAACTTTTCCAAACCTATCAGTTCAATATACGGTTTGCCAAAATACATCCCCCATGCAAGATTGCCAATATATCGTTTTAAGACAACTGTGCTAAATCCAACATTAAGGGCTGACACTACCTCATTATAATAATTCTTATATCGTTTTAATTCCGGTTCCCCAAGAATATGTATATGACCAATATCAACATTATGATGCAACATCAATCTGTGATGAAGCAACTTAATGTTATCCATCTTGAATTTACCGAAATCACCATATAAAAGCAATTCGGAATGAAGCTTTTGTTCCCCCATTAAACAGCTAAATCCCCAAAGAGCTTCAACGCCTCTAACCTTTGACTTCCATATAAACTGATGCTGCCAGCATGTTGACAGCATTTTCTCCAGATCGCCATCAAATACATTTTTCACAGGTTCTGTGTTGCCATATTTTCTGGGCATCATCTCCGGATAGTTTTCTTGTAGCATCTCAAAAAAAACGCGACCAAAAGATATGTCACTTATGTCGATCGGTAAAAGCAATGACGTTGAAAAATGGGCAGATATTTTGGATTTCATCGAACCACCTTATTTCCTTTAAAGGTTATATTGTTAAATGTACCACTTGCAGGATTAAATTCAAAGATAGCTCCACCTGTACGATATATTGCCGCCTTCAATGGTTCAGAAACAGTCTCTGTTCTTGGACTGATTATCAGGTTAAATGGCATATTTTGTGTCCTGGCTATTTCTTCGAATCCTCTTGTCTGCGAAGACTGAGACAATTTTATCACATTTTTGGCATCCGTCACACCATATAAATTCCCAACAGGAAAATCTGGCTTGACTGTCCCATAAGATGTTACAACAGATTGGCCTTTTGTTGTCCGCAGCGAAGACCGAACGGCATCTTCAAAAGACAAACCGTTGATTTGATTCAATTCCGACTGCGTTGGTCCGGGAAGCAATCGGCTCGGATTTGTAATAGGCGACTGAATCGTCGGAACCGGCGTCGCATTGCGAAATCTGAGCCGATTGAGCAGGCCGTTAATATACGGCGACACAGCTGCTCGCAGTGGCTGAATTACAAAACGGGCCACCAGAATCCCACCAACTGCCATGCCTAAAGTGATCCCCGTATCCAGAATAATCTCTCCGCCGGAATCCGCAACAGGGTCATCATTAGGCCCGGGAGCATTACCAATATTAGGGCTGCTGGCAAGAATGCTTATGATGGTCATTGTCATCATAAGCCCGACCAGTGTAAAATCCCCAGCCATTCCACTCGGATCAATTCCATTCACCGGATTCGCATGGCAATATAGGTACTTATGCAGACTCTGCGGGTCCTGCATGTTGCCCGCATAGGGATCAAGCTGGTTGAACAGACCGTTGGCCGGGTTATAGTACCTCGCACGCAGATAATACTGCGACAAGGCGCTGTCGTACTGCTCGCCGCAATACAGCAGATTCGTCTGAGCCGCATTGGCCGAACCCGCCGCGCTGCCCAGCATCACCCCATACCCATCGTAACTGTAGCTGTCCTGCACCGTCAGATTGGCATTCACCAACTGCCGCGTGCTGCCATGCCCATCATACAGCAGATACTGCGTCGCATTGGCCGTCCAGGCATTGGTACTCAAATCGCAGTTCGACTTCGTCTGCGAGATCACATCCTCGCCAATGACATAATCCGTCCGCTCCACGCTCCACAGCACATCCGCCGCATCGTACCGCGCCGTCGTCTCTTCCAGCACCTGGGCATAGCCGGTCGGATTGGCCGGGTCAATCAGATACGCCGTCGCCGTCGTTCCGGCCAGTGTCGTCTCGGTCTTGCCAACCCGAATCCCGTCCGGATTATAGGCGTAGTCAACCGCAGTCACAGCCCCTGCCACCCCGCCCGTATAAGGCGTCGTCTCCACCCGCGCCAGCCGGTTCTGCAGGTTATACGTATAAACCACACTCTCGGCCGTCTGGCCGCCGCTGGTGGTCGTTTTACTTGTCAAAGAGCCGTTGGCATCATAGCCGTATGTTATTATACTGTTTCCCCGGCCCCAGGCAAGCGTCGAAATCTGGCTATACTGTGTCGCCGCCTGCGACAAATACACCACGCACTCTGGCCCAATCAGGAAAACATACGCCAGCAGCACACACAAGCATCGGTGATAAAGACTCAGGCTCGGATGCGGACCGCCCGCCTGCCCCCTCAGCCCCCTTACCGATACCGGCCACAACCCCGCCACCGGCAGGCAAACCAGCAGCGATACCAGCAGAATCGTTCCCCAGACCGAAGGCACCCCATACAGAAATGCTGTCAAAGCCCCAATCCGCCCCGTCTCTCCCGGCATCTGATAGCTCAGCCCGCCGGATGGCGTGTGATAGGCATAGACCGTCTCATTCCGCCCCAAAGGAATCGCCGCCACAGGGCCAGTCTGGTATTCATGATACAGCCGGTCAGTCCCGGGATAATAATCATAGGTGGTATCCAGCGTGTCATTGGGAGCAATCACCGTCCGCCCAAGCCGGTTGCCAACCAGATCATACACATATCCGGCCTCAAATCCCGTCGTCCCGTTATGTTTGTTGCTTTCACCAACCAGACGATTCAGGCCGTCATAATCATATTCAACCACCGGCGACTGACTGCCGGAAGGATAAGCCAGGAATTCACCAGCCCCCTTCCGCATCCCCGACGCATTAAGCTGATAGGAATAAGATCCCACCACCGTGGTCTTGGCCGTCGTCTGGTAATGCACCAGGTCCGTCAGCCGGTTCAGGCCGTTATAACTGTATTCCGTATAGACCCCATTGGGCAGAGTTGCAGACTTGCGGTTGCCCACCAGATCATACTCATACGTCGTCAATTCCGTCGGGCTTAATAGCAGCCCGTTGCGAACCATCGCCCGAGTGGTCTTGAGCCGACCCAGTTCATCATACCCATACTCCGTCGCAAGCTCACTGCCCTTGCGGGTAAAGCTCTTCCGGCCGGTCGTCGGGTGATAATCATAATGGACCGTCCCCTGCGGTGTGACAATCGCCGTCACATTGCCTTCATCATCATAACTGTAACTGGCATTGTATGTTACCGTCGGCGTGCCGGCATAATCCGTCACCGTTTCGGTCAATTTCCGCCCGAGATTGTCGTATGTATAGTGCAGCACTTCGGCCGGAGTCAATGGGTAATGGCTGTTCTGGAAATCACCCGGCGTCGCATCAGCCGCATAATACCGCTTGTATTCCAGACGGCCGAGGGCATCATAGGCATATCCCGTCACCTGCTCCTTAAAGTCCATCTCCCACTGCAGCCGGTTATGGCCGTCATAGCCCTTGTATTCCGTGCCGCACCCCGGAACCGTCCGCGAAATCTGCCGATGCAGGCCGTCGTATGCAAACGTGGTCTGGCGTGCATAGGCAGACACAATGTCGGTGGCAGGGTCAAAACCGTCTTCCCACGAACGCTTAAGCTGATAGAGATTCTCCCGGATAATGCTTTGATTGCCATAGGCATCATATGCATATTCATACCGCGGATAAACCCAGATCGAATCCACCCCCGGTGTCGTCGGATCATTGATTTCCACCAGCGGCAGAACCACCGCAATCAGCCGCCCCGCGGAATCATACTCAAACTCCTTCGTATTAACACTCTTATACATCGCCACATGCGCTGGATTGTTACGATCAAAATCAGGATCACCGGGTCCAATATAAGACTCAATCGTTGTCTGTTCAGCTTCCCACCGCTTCCGTCCCAGGCTGTCATAGCCAACATGAGAATACGTCTCCACAGGCGTGGTTCCGGAGCCTTCGACAAGCACTGCTGGATGGATGGTCGTAATCACCCGGCCGAGGGCATCGTAGTCAAACGAGGTCGTATGCCCCAGGCCATCGGTGA
>CAZKAI010000211.1:0-4350 GCA_964550565.1 uncultured Pirellulales bacterium | reverse complement strand
GTCCTGCTCGGACTTTCCTCCGGAGCTTTCACTCCGGCGGTCGCCCGACCCACTCAGAATGGCATTATAGACGAAATACAATAGATAGAAAAGGACGTTTCGGCTCCAATACTATTTTCTACGGATTTTTGGAAACATTCTTGCCTTACGGCTGTCATAATAAGTATAGTAAGGCGGCAGAGAGCTTGAGAGTGTAAAGGAGAATATCAGTCTTGAAATCGCAAGGAGCGATTTTCGACGCATTGCATGGCGGCACATGATCTGGGAATACAAAACAATCAAGTTGGAGGCGACGGGCTGGGTAGGCGGCAAAATTGATGAACTCCGGCTGGACCAGATGATGAACGACCTGGGTCAGCAGGGCTGGGAACTGGCCGCGGCCCTGGATACCAACGAAGCCTACGGCGAGACCAGAGATGTTGTTGTGATCTTCAAGCGGTCCAAAGGCTGAACCGGAGATATCGCTGTATCACGAAAGGAGTTGACTATGAAAGGGAAAATCATAGCAATCTGCCTGACCCTCTTGTCGGTCAGTGGATGGGCACAACCTGCGGGCAATCCATCCATTCAGGAAATCCTCTCGGCGGTTCGAGCAAATCTTCAGCGTCCGCCGGCGGCAATGGATATTGAGACAATCACCTCCGCCCTCGATCCAAATGGTCTCAAGCCTCCAAAAGTGTTGCAGAAGGAGATTGTTCAATATCGAATTGACGGCCGGCGTATCGATATCGTCACCGACCGATTTGCCCCCGACAAAAGCGGCCAATTCATTTCCGACGATTTTTCAACGCGTCGATTTTTCAATGGTACTGTTGCCTTTTTCAGCCAGAACAGTGCTGGTTACCAAACATTCACCCTTCAGTCACCTGAGTCCGTTCAAATTGACGCAATGTTTGTTTCTGCACACGGAAATAGCCTGGATGGATATTTCAGTCACAATAACCGGGATGGCCACTGGACGGAGGTGTTTGAAAAAGATATTCATAGAGTTGTTTTATCCGACCAGGAAGAAACTGTAGATGGGATTTCTTGTCTGGTCCTGAAGGCTGATACCGCCTGCGGCAATTATACCCTCTGGCTGGACCCGAAAGAAAAATACAGCCTGCGCAAAGCCCACATCATCATGGATTCCAATGACCGAGTCTGGGGCAAACCGCTAAAAGAGTCCTCTATCCCAACCCAGTGTTACGGTCCTGATAACCGGCGGCATTATCAAAGCATGGAAATTATTCTGAGTGATGTGAAAACGGAGACTGTCGATGGCAAAACAATTCCTGTCGGTGGGCTTTATACGGAACACTGGACATTCAACGATGGTTCTCGCATGGACAATCAGTATCAAATCCGCCGCCGCAGCATTATTTTCAATCCGGACTTCAAAGCGTTGGGCGCATTTGAAATGAATATGCCGGACGGAACCGTCTTTCAGGAATCTCTGGGCAACGGAAACTTCAAAAAATTCACCTGGTCACAGGGCAAGTTAATCCCTGTGGACAAAAAGTAAACTCAGCAGCGCAATTATACAAAGTCGTTCAACTCTGTATTTGAATAGTGCAATATGAAACCATACTGTGCCTACAGTAAAGCCTTTTTATTCAAGTGCTTACAATAATATATTGTTTTTTTATGTCATATCCTGTATTCTGTTTTTTTGGAAAATAGAGATAAGATTTAAATTTGGGTCATATTATGGTTCAGGTTCTTTCTGAAAAAATCAAAAAAACAGACAGGGGGCTGGCAATACCAGAGCCTTTCAAAAATGAACTGCCCTCGCATTATTCAGAAAGAATCGGACACTGGTACTCTTCTATTTCCAGTTCCAATGACCGAAAAAAAAGGGGGCAATATTTTACGCCTCTTTCGGTGGCTCATTTTATGGGATCTTTAATTTCCAAAAAATCCGGAAATCTGAATATCCTGGATCCAGGTGCAGGTTGTGGCATATTATCCTGTTCTGTTTGCGAATCACTCGCACATTTAAAAACGAAACCCCACTCTATCCATCTGGATTTATTTGAAATGGACGGTAACGTATATCCGCTGCTGGAAAAAACCATGTCACACCTCGCGGATTATTTGCATGTTTGCAAAGTCCATCTTTCATATTCCATTGAGCAGAGAGACTTCATCCTGCACCATGCAGAATCACTGCATGATACCCCTCCATTGTTTAGTCCGGCAACAAAACAGGAATATGATATCTGCATTTCTAATCCGCCCTATTTTAAATTGGCAAAGAGTGACCCTCGATCCATCGCTGCAGAGTCAATTGTTCATGGACAGCCGAATATTTATTTTCTCTTTATGGCTGTGGCGGCGTCTTTACTGAAACGTGATGGCGACTTTATCTTTATAACTCCCCGCAGTTTTGCTTCAGGGTCCTATTTTCAGGCTTTTCGGCGTTATTTTTTTGATTTAATAAAACCTGAACGAATCCACATTTTTGATTCTCGCAAAGAAACTTTTAAAAAAGATAATGTTTTGCAGGAGAATATCATCTTTAAGGGGACTCGGTTGGATCCATGGTCTCAAAAAACCAGTCTGGACAAGAATACTGTGTCGATATCCGTCAGTCATGGCTATGAAGACCTGGGTGTTTTGCCCCCCAAATCGTTTTCGCTTAATAAATTGCTCGACAACCAATCGTCTTCCCGGATATTTCGTATTCCCCGAAATCAGGACGAAGAAGATGTATTGGATACAACCTCATCGTGGACCGGGTCATTTGCACAATATGGATTAAAAATATCTACCGGCCCTGTTGTTGCTTTTCGTGCCAAATCCTGTCTTGCTGCAGAGAAGAAAGAAAATAAGGAATACGCCCCATTGCTGTGGCTGCATCATGTCCATCCGCTGCGTATGGAATGGCCTATAAAAAATTTGAGAAAACCGCAATATATTGAAGTTTCAGAAACATCTGAAAAATTATTAGTGCGAAATCAAAATTATGTATTGATTCGACGATTCAGCACAAAAGAAGAGCATAGACGGTTAATTGCGGCTCCTTATTGTGAAAAAATGATTCAGTCGAAATATTTCGGACTTGAAAACCATCTGAATTACGTCTACAAGAAAAATGGAATTCTGACAAACGATGAAATATGGGGAATTTCCGCGCTATTAAATTGCCGAATAATCGATACATATTACAGAATATTTAATGGCAGTACGCAGGTTGGAGCATCGGAGATCGCCGCAATTCCTTTGCCGGACTGGAACATCATAAAAAAAATAGGCGCCAGAGTTCATGGCCTGTCTGATATTAATGCAATTGAAACAATTGTCGAAACAATGTTGAGGTCATAAGAAGGAGTTTTCAGTGGCGAAAATCAAGGACTCGCAGCGATTGCTTAAGGTTTTGGGAATGCCGCAGGAACAACAGAATGAAATGTCAGCCTTGACATTGCTTGCGTTGGCCGGGCTTAAACCTCGGGATTCATGGGAAAATGCATCCCATTTGTCTTGTACAATTACAAAAGGTATCGTGGACTTTATAGCCCTTCACTACAAGAAAAAATATGCACCAAACACGCGGGAAACTTTCAGACGTCATGTCTTGCACCAGTTTGTTCAGGGACATATTGCTGATTATAATCCTGATAATCCCTCTTTGCCGACAAACAGTCCGAAGGCACATTATGCCCTGACAGAAGAAGCCCTGAAAGTGATCCGGACATGGAATACCCCCGCATATAAACAGCATTGTCAGGCATTTCATTCGAAATACGGAAATCTTAATGAGCGATATAAGGCACCCAGAAGCTTAAAAAAGATTCCATTACTGCTTCCAAACGGTAAAAAGGTTCAATTGTCTCCCGGAAAACACAACGCTCTCCAAGTTTCTGTTTTACAGGAATTTGGTCCTCGTTTTGCTCCCGGTGCTGAATTACTCTATTTTGGCGATACTGCCAGAAAAAATTTATTCTGTAACAATTTGTTTTCGGAGCAACTTGGAATTCAATTGAATGACCACGACAAATTGCCTGATGTGATTTTATGGGACAAAAAGAAAGAGTGGCTGTTTTTGATTGAGGCCGTAACGTCGCACGGGCCCATGACTCCCAAGCGAATCATTGAACTTAAAGAAGTCTTTAGAAATACCCACGCTGGGCTTGTCTTTGTCAGTGCTTTCCCTGATTCAAAAGAGTTTCGAAAGCATGTTCATAGCATTGCATGGGAAACCGAAGTCTGGATTGCAGACACACCGGATCACCTGATACATTTTAATGGTGACCGTTTTCTTGGGCCGCATTAAATCCAAAATTCAAGCCTGGCAAGTTATATCAAGCTATCCGCGCTGGTTCAGTTCGGCATCTTTTTGCAGGGCTTTGGCGGTCTGGTCGGCGCGGA
>CAZKAI010000210.1:0-4366 GCA_964550565.1 uncultured Pirellulales bacterium | reverse complement strand
CCACATACACCCTGGCTGCCATTAGATCAGAATAACCAGAAAAGCAAAGCCGGCGTCTATGGTGATTTCGTTACGCTGGTTGACTGGACCGTTGGTCAGGTCATGAAAACCATCGAACAAAACGGTGCCGGACAGAACACGCTGCTTATTTTCACCAGTGACAATGGCTCCCACATTGCCGATATCGGCAAACATAACAATGGCGTATCAGACGCCACCCGCTACAACTTCGGTCATGATGCCAATTATATCTACCGGGGACAGAAGTCGGATGTCTGGGACGGAGGCCATCGGGTACCGTTTATTGTACGCTGGCCCGAGGTGATCAAACCCGGCTCCAAATCCGACGAGGTCATCTGTCTGGTTGATTTTACTGCGACTTGCGCTGCCCTTGTCGGTCATGATCTGCCCAATAACGCAGCTGAAGACAGCTACAGCTTCCTGCCTGTTCTCGAGGGCAAATTCCTCACCGGGCCTATTCGCCAGGCAACCGTCTTCCATTCCATTGAAGGCGAGTTTGCCATACGCAAAGGCCAGTGGAAATTCCTTGATTGCACCGGCTCCGGGGGCTGGTCCAAAGGCAATGATGGATTACCCGGCCAATTATACGACATGGCCGCCGATCCGCAGGAAAAAAACAATCTCTATGAAAGCGCAGCCCATCAGCCTATCATCGCAGAACTCAAATCATTACTAAAGCAGTACAAGACACAGGGTTTCAGCAGGCCAATGACAGGGTAATTGGAAATAAAGTAAAACGCCAACCAGCCCTCAGCTTATGTCCTCAATCCATGGATCGCGATATTGAGTGAGAACTTTTTTGAGTGTATTGGTCAGTTTGGCCACTAACTGCGGATTACTGTCGGCTATATTGTCCATCTGGTAAGGGTCCGCAACGTTATCATATAGATATATTTCCTGCGGCTTGCCCTCAGCCTTACTGATAACAAAAGTATAGTGCTGATTGCGTAATCCCCGACGGCCCCGCTGAGGTTTACCCGGTGGAACCCACATATACCACTGCCATTCGGGCCGTTTGCCCTGGGTATCCATAAACTGACCGGCATAACTGATCCCATCCACATCGTTTGGAATATCCTGTTTGCAACCCGCCAGGTCAAGCAGAGTCGGACAGATATCCAGTGAAGAAAACAGCAGATCATCCTGACGGGGCTGGATCTTACCCGGCCAGCGAATCAAAAAAGGAACCCGCATGGATTCTTCATAATGATTATTTTTGGCAATCATATCATGAATCCCAAGACAGTTGCCGTGGTCTGATGTAAAAACAACAATGGTATTGTCTTCTAATCCCTGTTCTTTTAATGTGTTTAATATTCGGCCAAACTGTTCATCGACACCGGTAATCATAGCATAATAGTGACGAATATGATCACGGTAATACTTGCCAAACTTTTTCTCCGCCGGTGGAATATTGGGACGAAGACAAAGTTCTTCCAGCGTTTTCTCCTGATACTGATCCACATATTTCTGCGGCACCAGGTTATACGGCATGTGCGGAGGATTCATCGATACGACCAACGCAAACGGTTTATTTGAATCGCGAAAGCGGCCGTTTTCATTGGTGATATACTGAATCGCCAGGTCAGCCTCATGTTCCGGCCCCCACTGATTCACATAGTGAAATGCGTCCCGGCCAGCATCTGTTTTCCAGTACATAGGCCGAGTGTGCTGATCGTATGTGCCATAGGCATACCAGAAATCAAAGCCATGCCGCCGCCCGGGAGGACACCATTCATTCCAGGCAAACGTCTCGGAATTGTTGCTGCATTTGATATAGGGTTTGTGCGGCGAGTCCAGATGCCATTTACCGATATAACCCAGACTGTAGCCCCTATCTTTCAGAATATCCGACCAGCAGCGCTCCGACTCCTGAAGCTGGCAGTTAAAGGGGGCGCTCTCTGTATTGCAATTACTAATCACGTAATTCGCATGTGGATATTTTCCGGTCATCAGCATGGCACGGAAAGGGCTGCATACCGGATAATTACTAACGGTTTGGGGCAATACCAGTGATTGTTCAGCAAATCGGTCCAAATTGGGGGTAAGAACCGGTTCCTGTCCGAGAAAGCCCATCGCCTGCCCACGCATCTGATCAGGAAAGACCAGCACAATATTCGGAGGCCGTCTGATTTGTCCACTCTGAGAATGGACTGAATGCATACACCCTGTCAAGGCCATAACCATGGCCGAGTTACCCGCCGTTTTCAAGAATGCTCGACGATCCATAGTGCATTTATCCTGGTTAATATATTGTCAGTGTACTGTTAATTATTCGTGTCCTGATAGTTACCAAATCGAAACTGTTCAATAACAGGTTTTGTCCTGGCAGTCCGCATAATCTCTTCAATTTTCCGAGCTACTTCCGGATATTCCCTGACCAGATTATGCTGCTCAGAAATATCTTTTTCCAAATCATATAATTCTAAAGGATTATTGGGGTTTTTCTTAAGGTTACGTTTAATCCCTTTCCATTTGCCCATACGTACCGCAAGCTGGCCGCCATAACCGGCAAAATCCCAGAACAGATACGCATGCTGCTTCTGACTACTCTCCCTGGATAGCAAAATTGGCAAAAAACTAATGCCGTCTGTATCCGGCGACACGGGAATGTCGGCCAAATCACCTAATGTAGCCAGAATATCGTATTGGGCTGAAATATGGTCTGAAACTGTTCCTGGCTTAATTTTGCCGGGCCAGCGGACAATCATCGGCACCCGAATACCGCCCTCATAAAGCGATCCTTTTAATCCGCGTAACTGTCCAACACTTTCAAAAAACTCGAAGTCCACCTGATCCGGACCAAGATGGGTGGTTCCGTTATCGGAGGAGAAAAATACAACAGTATCCTTATCCAGATCCAGTTCCTTGAGCTTTTGCAGTAATCGCCCAACCTGTTCATCCATAAAACTGATCATCGCAGCATAAGCAGTACGCGGAGTTGGATGCGGCACATAGGATTGCCCCTCATAAGGTGTTTCCGACCATTGATTTTTATTTTGATCAATATAGGTTTGCGGAACCTGTAAAGGAAGATGCGGCAGCACCGTTGGATAATACACAAAAAAAGGCTTGTCTTTATGGGCCTGTATCCAATTGAGCATTTCATCAGCAATAACCTGAGGCGCATATTGCTGTGGGGATTGGCCTGGAGCATTTTCCTTTAGTAGCCGGTGTTCATTATCGTCGATCAGATACTGCGGGTACAGATTATGTGCGTGGCGCTGACAGTTATATCCGAAAAAGCGGTCAAAACCCTGTTTCAGGGGATTGCCTGTTGAACCTATTGCTCCTAATCCCCACTTCCCAAAGGCGGCGGTTTTGTAGCCTCTGTTTTTTAACATGGACGCAATCGTGACCGTCGCGGCCGGCAGCGGCAGTTGTCCATTGTAGGTCTCCCAGCCGCCAACTTCATAATTATCTCGAACAAAGGCATGACCGCCATGCCTGCCGGTCATCAAACAGCAGCGCGCCGGTGCACACACCGCCGATCCAGAGTAATGATTTGTAAATTTGATTCCTTCTGCGCAAAGCCGGTCGATATTAGGTGTTTGAATTTTCTTTTGTCCATAACATCCGACCTCACAATACCCCAAATCATCAGTATAAATTATAACAATGTTTGGTTTTCGCAGATGGCCCAATTTTGAAAACTCGCCATTGCAACCCAATGTGTGCCACAGAGCAAGGCCTATACCTGCGCCTTGAATAAACCGTCTTCTATCCATAATTTACCTTTCGTTCGGTCAGGTAAGACTTTTATTTTATATCTGGCACTCGTGTAATTATACCCATTATGATTAAAAATTCGCCCTTTTTCCAGTCAAGAATTGCTTTTCAGCCGTAAATCTAGCCTTTTATGTAACAAGCATAACACTAAACAAAACCGGATCGGCCGGCTGAATACGGGGTTTCTCTGCACGATGCCCCCTTTGCAGATAACAGTAGAATCTGCGGGGATGTCGGCAACGAAATATTTATGGAAAAAGATGGAAAATTATGGCTATTATTGTATCCGGGGATACGCGATACATTGTCAACCTGCAGCGACCCGTCCGATTAAAGTGGTTTCATCTCGTTATCGTTTGATGTGTACGATGCCGTCGGAGACGGAGAGCTTGCCTTCGGCGAAGAGCTGGATGGCCTCGGGGTAGGCGATGCATTCCTGCTCGAAGACACGGGCCGCGAGTGTATCGGGGGTGTCGGTGTCATAGGCGGGACAGGTCCGCTGAACGATGATGGGGCCGGTATCGTACTCGCTGGTGCAGAAATGGACGGTGCAGCCGCTGACTTTGCAGCCTTTGCGGAGGACGGCTTCGTGGACATGATGGCCCCACATGCCCTG
>CAZKAI010000209.1:0-4369 GCA_964550565.1 uncultured Pirellulales bacterium | reverse complement strand
AGGGGCGGCAGTCGGACCGGGGCGCCTGCAGACCAATTGTGTGGTTCGCGGTTATCACAGTTTTGCACAATGCTATGTCGGGCTTAATTTCTTTCGGGTGGAAACCAGAACGCCCAGACTTGTTCCAGTCAATCCGGTCATACGTCGACAGGTAATGGCGTTATCTCCTTATCAGGGTGACCATATTCTTGTTTATGTCACAGATTCAAGGACGGAAACCAAACAGTATCTCATCAGGCAATTTGAGACCTTCTGTTCATATCGCTTCTATATTTATGGTTTCCAGGTGGAACAGGAGTATGGCAACTGTATTTTTCGCAAGACTGATACCGACGCTTTTCTGCAGGATTTATCATCCTGTATAGGGGTGATTTCCACAGCAGGTTTTTCCCTAATCAGTGAATGTCTTTATCTGAAAAAACGAATGTTGCTGATGCCGCTTAAAGGACAATTCGAACAGCAGGTCAATGCAATGTATGCTGAGCGGCTGGGATTTGCCAGAAATATGAGAACGCTTGACTCAGATTCACTGAGATTATTTCTGAAGGATGTTCAAAAAGAATTTTCCCGGGATGACCGCATTCTCTGGCCAAATAATGAGCGATTTTTCAGTAATCTGGATAATGCACTGCAAACTTATGGAATTGATTTGGGCCTCAATCCGATGATGATATAGTCTTCCATGCAATGATAAAATTATGTCATAACCTTATTTATGAATCGAGTTTAGTGTTTTCGAATAGCAGCCAATTGAAACCGGGATTGCGTGATTTATTCCAAATCTAATGCCGGTTTAATTGTTTCTTAACATGATAAGGAATAATGGTGCCTATACTTGCAGCGTAATCAATGACTGTTGGATTGCGGCAAAGCTCTAACGAGAATCTAATACAAACCTAACAGGGGTGTAAAAACCCATAAATAAAAATGATGTAGGGTGGAACAGAGAGGAGGGTGTTTTGGGTTCGGGTGTGTTGCCCGAAGCCGTAAAATGCCCTAACAGGTTGAAAAGAAGAAAGGTTGACAGAATGAAAAGCTTGAAACAAATTGCGATGCTGGTTGTGCTGATAGCCCTGTCTATCGCCCAGTCCGCCAGAGCGGCGGAGATGTTGGTAACCGAGGACATTGCCACGTCCGTCACATGGACGGCGGACAATGTCTATAATCTGCAAAAACAGATTTATGTGCTGCCGGGGGCGACGCTGACTATTGAGCCGGGAACTCTGGTACAAAGCACGGCCGGCGCAGGCGGCAGTCTGGCGGTTTGCCGAGGTGCCAAGATTTACGCCAACGGAACCCAAGATGCCCCCATTATCATGACCTCCAGCAATGACAACCTGACCTCGTGGCATGAGGGTTGTAATGAGTGGGGCAATCTGACAATCATGGGAGATGCCCTGGTTTCCGCTTCGCACTATGGTGGCCAGCAGGTGGGTTCCAATACTAAAGAGCCAACCGGCCTGAATGAAAAACAGATGGAAGGGTTGGTTGCGGCTTATCCCGGCGATCCCAAAGTTATGTACGGTGGTGACAATGATAATGATGACAGCGGTTCCATCAGCTACCTGTCGTTGCGTTATGGCGGCAAAGTGGTGGCTCTTCAGAATGAATTGAACGGTCTGTCACTGGGGGGTATTGGACGCGAAACCGATATTCATCATATTGAAATCATTAATAATGTGGATGATGGGATTGAAATCTGGGGTGGAACAGTTGATTTAAAATATATCAATATCTGGAATATCGGTGATGACAGTCTGGACGTGGATGAAGGCTGGCGCGGCAAGGCCCAGTTTGGTCTGATTGTTCAGGGTTATAGTATTGACGCGGGTCAGGGTTCCGGTGTGGGTGATAACTGTTTCGAAACCGATGGAGCCGAGGATTCCGATGCGCAGCCTGTGACGACGGCCACTATTTATAACTTCACTGTGGTTGGACAGCCGATCGACGGCGACCATGGAACCGCCTGGCGCGACAACGCCCGTGTACAGTATCGCAACTGCGTCTTTATGGATCTGGGTGAAGTGCTTGTGAAAAATGACAATTCCGACGGTGACGGTGCCAATGGCTACGGTTACAATGGTACTCTGTCCTGGGCGGATACCTGGACGACCGATTATACGATGACCTCGCCTGTCAATATTGGCTCGGCGGATCCGGCAGTGCTCTATACCGTTCAAAGCTCCGGCAAATTGGCCGAAATTACCGACAGCGTGTTCTTCCGTAATCTTCATGCTTCTGCTTATACCGAGGCCAACAGCCGTGGTGTAACGGTGTCCGGCGGCAGCAATCCAGCGAAGAATAACGTGGTTTCGGCCTACAATTCCGCATCACCGAATGATAACATGCCGATTCAGTCTCTGACTCGCGGTGCGCTGGTGACCAAAGGCGGCAAGAAGATGCTTCCTGTAACCCATATCAATCCGTGTGCGGCTAATGACGCAGTGCTCAGCGCTGCCAAGGCTCCGGATGATGGATTCTTCACTCCGGCTCCTTATCGCGGCGGATTCAGTCCCTATCAGAACTGGCTGGAAGGCTGGACAGCAGTGGCTGCCTATGGCATGACCGATACATCTATGAACAGCCCCGCCACCGGCGATGTCAGCGGTGACGGCGTGGTGGATATCTCGGACTTTGTGATTCTCAGTCAGGACTGGCTGCAGGTGAAATAAAATCTCAAACACAGATATTTATAATACGCTTCTGTTGCCTGTCAAACAGGGCCGACGGCGGAGACTCAGTGCTTCGCCGTCGGTTTTTTTATGGACAGTAAAGGGCCTTAGCCCTGACTGCCTTACCGGCACAGAACTATTTTATTGGGTAAGACATATTGAAAAACAGAATATGCTGAATAATGGGAACATAATACTCAACTCATTATTTCCAAACCTTCACGTGTTATATAAGCTCTCATAAGTTCCGGAACATTGAAGCAAAGGCCAAAGAAATCTTTCAATCCAAATTGCGCAGAAGGTCTGCGCAAAAAGAAAAAACTACCTATCATGAGGTTTAAAATGAAAAAAGGATTTATCACAAGGAAACTGACGATTTTAACTGTATTGGTCAGTATTTCAAATGTTTCAATAGCGGGTACGTATCTGCCCGGCGATTTTCACCAGCACACCCTCTATACGGATGGATCGTATCCCTTCTTTACGGTAATGGCCAGCAATGTCGAATATGGTCTGGATTGATGGGCCAATAGCGAGCATGGCGGTTCCCGCAACCGGGATGGGGAAGGAATCAGTTGGCATGATCCCGAAAAGTATCCTGTCAATCCAATTCTGGGTGACAATCCGGCAGCCGGGTATATGTATCGCTGGCAGAGCCTTCGGGACTTTGTTTTTCCGAACATCCTGGATACCCGTATGATCTACCCGGACAAGACGATCATTAATGGTCTGGAGTGGAATGTTCCCGGTCACGAACACTGTTCCACCGCCATTTACCAGTATGGCAACATGGCTAACCTGATCAGTGAATTCGAGTTCCGCTATGACAAGAGTGACAACGACAAAAGCCGCAATGGGGAGATAAGCCTGCTGGCTGGTTACGGTCCTCTGGCCAAGACCAACAAGACCAAAGCCGACGCGGTTGCCGCCTGTATGTTCATGCAGGCCTTAAAGGACCAGGGGCTGGGTGATGCGTGGGTTGTTCCGGCGCATATCGAACGAGCAAGAAGTTTCAAGGTCGAAGACTTCCGCAACTGGAACAATGCCGGTCCGGATGTTGCCTTCGGCTTTGAAGGTGCTCCCGGCCACCAGATAGAGGATGACCGCGGTTTTGGCCGCAGTGCTGACGGCGGTGGTACCTACGGCGGCAGTGGCTATTACTGTGCACAAGTTGGAGGGCTCTGGGATGCCATGCTGGGTGAAGGCCGTAACTGGTGGAACTTCGCCAGTTCTGACTATCACGCTCACTGGACCGTAGGCGGCAGCGATTTCTGGCTAGGCGAATATCAGAAGAACTATACTTACATTGATACGAACAATGCAGATAAACTCCAGGCGGTCTTCGACGGCGTTCGCTCCGGAAACTCCTATCATGTCCAAGGCGACCTGATTGATGCACTGGAATTTACGGCTCATTCTCACGGGAAAGACAAAGCCCTGATGGGGCAGACCCTGGTGGTAAAAGCCGGGCAGATGGTTACCCTGAAGATTAAGGTCCATGATCCTGTCGGAACTAATCACTGCCCTTTGAACATGGACAATCCGTCTCTGGCACAGATCGGCATCTGCCAGCCCCTGAACATGCCAGTGTTGGATCACGTTGATCTGATCAGCGGCGACATTACAGGATATGTCCAGCCGGAGGATGCAAACTACACCAGGGCAGCCAACGACAGCACGGCTGTTGTGGCTACCTT
>CAZKAI010000208.1:0-4448 GCA_964550565.1 uncultured Pirellulales bacterium | reverse complement strand
AATTTGAAATTTCAAATCACCCCATACGGGCGGACCTGTGTGTCCGCCCTTTTTTATTCTTTGTATCCGTGCCCCCTGAACAAAATGCACATCCCTCTCACCGACACACCCGGAAGCCGTAGTCATAATGCGTGCCTTCGGGATTGACCGATATCCGCTCCGCGACATTGCAGGTTACGGTGGTATTAAGCCAGCCGCCGCCGCGTACGATACGTTTCCAGCCATCTTCGGAAGAGGTGTATTCCCACAGATTGCCCGTGATATCGGCCAGGCCGTAGCCATACGCCCCGAATGTTCCAACAATCGTGGTGCCATCGGGATGGATTGTCTCATTGCAATTGAGCATGGCGGCATCTTTGACAGGACCATATCCATAGGTATAGGTTCCATCATAATCCGCTGCGGCCTGCCATTCCCATTCGGTCGGCAATCGCCAGCCGTAATAATTGCAGAAAGCCGTCGCTCCGTACCAGCTTGCGCCGGTCACCGGATGATTCTCGAAGTCGCCGTCCACGCTGAATACCCCGGCATTATAATGAATCCGAGACGCTCCGCCGTTGACGACTCCGCTGGCTGGAAGAGACAGGCCCGTGTCTGTTGTTTTATAATAGATCGCCAAAGCGAAATCCTGACCGGGATTGAAGCCATTGGCACCCTTGACTATGCCTCCGGCATAAGTGATGTCACCGGAAGCCAGCGCCGCATTAAGAAACGCACAATATTGAGCATTGGTCGTTTCGTATTTACTCATCATGCCGACAAAGCCCTCATGGTCCGGTATGCCATCGCCTGTTACGTCAACACCGGGATCGTTAACGGGTATCCAGTCCATACCATCGTTGTTTTGTTCTTCTCCGGCCAGCCATTGTTCGGCCATGATTGCAAAATCCAGCAGGTTGACCTTCTGATCGCCGTTTAAATCGGCCGATAAGGTTTTGTGGCCTGTCAGTTTGAACAGTTTTACTGGATACCCAATAACCAGTATCACCGAGGTGCCATCCGGCAAAAATGGACTGACCGGATTGCCCAGAGGATCCCGTTCAATCATCCCGTCGCTGGCCGTCACATCATAGAACCTAATCCAGTCGTAACCGCCTCCGGCAATATGACCGGCTCCGCCGCCGATCGTTTGGGCAATTCCTAAAGGCGGCAGCGGTCCCGCACCGCCCGCAATGAAGTCAATGGCAAACTGCCCTGCGTAATCGCTCTCAAAAACACCTCCCGCTTGCGCAGACAGGTCATTGTCCCAGGTCTCGTCCGTTTCGACCTCTTTCCCCTGCCACATATAGGACAGCGTGTAACTCTGACATTGCCCCAGATAAAAAGTCTTGCTGCCGCCAAAAGGTGCGATATGAACATCATCACTGGAATCCCCCTTGGCCATGATCGTGGTTCTGGTTCCCGTACAATTCGACCCCGAGTAAGTATAAAGATCGCTGACAGTAAAAATCTCCCCCGTATCGTTCGGCCCAAGGACGACCATCACATCCCCATCCTCAGGTTTCTCCGCAGTTCCGCCCTGGAGCCAACCGGTGGTGATCAATATCAAAATTGACAAACAACATGCTTTAATGGCTATTACCCTCTTCATTTTTCCATCCTCCGAATTAAAAGTCTTTCCTCTGTCCCACCTTATAACAGATGCTATTATACTTTTTTTCATCCAGCCAAATCAAGCCCAATCACCAGCTTCCTGATAAATCCGTCTAAATACTTATTTTCATTTATGAATTTATTTCGTGTATCCTTGCATTCGTGCATTCTGTATTCTCAATGTCCACATAGCACAAATTACGCTAACACTATCTTGCTATTCGTAAAAAAAATAAAAAATTTCTTCTCCTTATCCGGCCCGAACTTATAAATACTCACGCCCTGTGCTATTTCGATTTTTCGAACAAAAACTGCAAATCCACCCCCACTATGGAGGCACATGAAAAATGAATAAAACGCAAAGACAACTGAAAACAATCTGTCACACATGCTGTAGGGGCAGGCCCCCGTGCCTGCCCTTTCATGTATCCTTGTATTCCTGTATTCTTGTCTTCTTGATTTATGTCATGAAGCATAGGATGATTGTAACCGATCCCGGGGTGGATGCATCAAATCATAATAACCAATATCTTTTTCTATCACGAAAGGGAACACATGAAGAGCAGGCAGGTAATCGACATTTCGCGGAGGGATTTTCTCAAAACATCGGCCGTGGCGACGTTTTCGCTGGCGGGTCTGCACAGCGCCTTTGCCGCAGGTTCGGACAAGATTCGGGTTGGCGTCATCGGCTGCGGCGGTCGGGGAATTTATGACTCGACCAATTGCGTCAAGTCGGCTGACAATGTCCAGATTGTTGCCATAGCCGACGTTTTCCCCGAACGGCTCGCGTCCTTCCAGGAGCATTTCAAGACCAACCTGCCCGACAAAATTAACGTCACGCCGGAGACCTGTTTTTCAGGCTTTGATGCCTACCGCAAGCTGCTGGCCTGCGAGCTGGATCTGGTAATTCTGACGACCCCGCCCCACTTCCGCCCGGCTTATTTTCGTGCGGCAATCGAGGCGGGCAAGCACGTCTTCATGGAAAAGCCCGTCGCGGTCGATCCGGCCGGGGTGCGGTCGGTCATCGAGACCGGGGCGCTCGCTGACCAGAAGAAGCTGACGGTCCTGGCCGGCACGCAAATGCGCCGCCTGGAACCGCTGGTGCAGATTATGAAACGCATCCACGACGGCGACCTGGGCCAGATGACCAGCGGCCAGTGCTATCGCATCGGCGACGGCATGACCGGCTGGGGACCGGCCCAGCGGCTGCCGGAGTGGTCGGACATGGAATGGCATCTTCGCCGCTGGCTGTTTTACACGTGGCTGTCGGGCGATTTTATCGTCGAACAGCATGTGCATGACCTGGACCTGATAAACTGGGCAATGAATTCCCACCCGGTGCAGTGTATCGCGCTGGGCGGCAGGCAGGCCCGGACGGATGCGATCTTCGGGGACGTGTACGACCATTTCGCGGTCGAATATGTCTACCCGGACGATGTTCGCATCGATTACAAGGGTGCCCAGGTTAACAAGATTGCCTCACGTCATGAACATCGAATTTTCGGCACCAAAGGCTCGGCATTGTTCGATTTCGGCCAGGCCAGCATCAAGGGCGAAAAGCCGTTCGTATTTCAGGGCGAGATGCCCGACCCGTGCCTGCGTCAGCACGCCGCACAGATTGACGCCATCCGCAACGGCAAGCACCTCAACGAGGCGGTGCAGATCGCCGAAAGCACGATGACGGCCATTATGGGGCGGATGAGTGCCTATACCGGCCGGGCGCTGCGATGGGACTGGCTGATGAAGGCCTCCAAGCTCGACCTGACGCCGGAAAGCTACACCTTCGGCCCGCGGCCCGAACAGCCCGTGGCCATTCCCGGCGTAACCCCGTTAATCTAACCTCCCATAAAGGAGTTACTTATGAACGCAATGGATCGACGCGATTTTTTGAAATGTACGGCAGTACTGGCGGCCGGTGCGGGACTTGCTGCCGTGCCAGTGGCGGCAGAGGAAGCTAAGACCGGACAGCATCTGCTCAAGGCGGTGCAGATTCAGATGCTGCCGGGGGATTTGTCGGATGTGGACAAATTCAAGCTGGCCAGACGCTGCGGCTACACCGGCGTGGAGGCCGTGCCGCTGGAGTCGCTGGAGTCGTGCAAAAAGCAGGCCGACGCGGCGCGTGAGGCGGGCATTACAATTCACAGCGTGCTGTACGGCTGGTGGCCGCCGTATTTGAACAAGGACGACGTGGCACAGAAGGCGGTCGCGGAGATGGAGCACGCCCTGCGCTGTGCCAAGGCAATGGGGGCCAGTGCGGTGCTGATGGTGCCCAGCCGGGTGACGGATGACTATGCCTATGGGGATGCGTATCGGGATTCGCAGGCGCTGATTCGCAAGCTGATTCCGCTGGCCAAAGAGCTGGAGGTGGTCATCGCCGTGGAGAACGTGTGGAACAAGTTCCTGCTCAGTCCGCTGAAGTTCGCGCGATATATCGATGAGTTGGACAGCCCATGGGTGAAGGCCTATTTCGATGTGGGCAACGTCATTATTTACGGGTTTTCGCAGGACTGG
Source organism: uncultured Pirellulales bacterium (assembly GCA_964550565.1). Taxonomy (GTDB): domain Bacteria; phylum Planctomycetota; class Phycisphaerae; order Sedimentisphaerales; family Anaerohalosphaeraceae; genus Anaeroglomus. The sequence goes on along the minus strand of CAZKAI010000208.1, from coordinate 344 downwards.
ATTCGCACGCTGGGCAAGCGGATCGCCAAGGTCCATCTGAAGGACTTCAAACGCGATGGGTATAAATGGGCCGATCTGGGCGAAGGCGATGTGAACTGGAAGCAGGTCAGCGCCGCACTGAACGAGATTGGCTACCGCGACTTCCTGACCCCCGAAGTTCGCGGCGGCGACGAAGCCTGGCTGATGGAGTTGTCGCAGAGGATTGAGAAGCTGGTGAAGGGGTAAGAAATAGGTATATAGGTATGTAAGTATACAAGTATGCAGGGAGGTGGAATTTTAAATTGTACATTGTATATTGTAAATTATCTTAATTGCATTTAGCAAGCATGAAGGATTGCTCATTT
>CAZKAI010000207.1:1538-4551 GCA_964550565.1 uncultured Pirellulales bacterium | reverse complement strand
AAAAAAGGGCGGACACACAGGTCCGCCCGTATGGGGTGATTTGAAATTTCAAATTTGAGATTTCATACGGTATTTACATGGTTTTGTAGCGCGGGCCGCCGGCGCCTTCGGGGACTGTCCAGCGGATGTTGTCGAAGGGACACTTGCGCTGGCAGGTTTTGCAATGGAGGCAGTTGGACGGGTTGGCCGCCTTGACTTCTTTGTGGACGGTCTCATATACCCCGGCCGGGCAGAAGGTAATGCAGGGGGCGCCAAACTTCGGCCAGCATTGGGTGATACAGATGTTTTCATCCTGAATCAGCAGGTGGCAAGGCTCTTCTTCGCGGTGATGGGTCGCTGCCACGGCGGTGAAGGTATCCTTGTCGAATTTGACTTCTGGTTTCATCCGATACCTGTCCGTGGTCATTTCCGCGTAATCCGGCTCAATATGGAACTTGGGCAGCAGACCTCCCAGCACCGAAAGCGGCATCCCCTGAAGCGGGCCAAAGCGCGCGACCGTCTGGCGGAAGCTCTTGGCCGAGTCCATCTCTTTGAGGACGGTGGTCTGTTCCAGCAGACGGGTATAGGCCCCGGCCAGACCCTGCGGGGTGTCGAGGTTATCGGCAACCGCCTGGGCGGCGGCCATGCCGGAGTAAATAGCGTTATGCAGGCCCTTGATTTTGAGCATGTTCACAAAGCCGGCGCTGTCGCCCAGCAGGGCTACATTGGACCGGCCGATGGCATTGGTGGCCGGGTCGCGCGGCAGGGCATACAGGCCGCCTTCAGGAATCATCTTGGCCCCGGCCTCGGTAACGGTGCCACCATCGATGAACTGCTTGACAAACTTGTGTTCCTTGAACAGGGTCAGAGCGTCCTGCGGGTTGAAGTCGCAATATTTATAGTCCAGCCCGACGATCATGCCGACGGCGATATGGTTGCCGCCCATGGGGTACATAATGCCGCCGCCAAACATGGCCGGGCCAATCAGCGGTGTCCAGATGGGATAGCCCATCGCGTGGACAACACGGCCGGCGCCGAATTTCTGGTATTGTGCATCGCTGACTTTGATGAGTTCTTTGACGCCGATGGAATAGAGCTGATTGCCTTGCCGTTTAAGGCCGGCTTTTTTGATGAAGGTTTCGCTGAGCAGGCCGTCGCAGCCTTCGGCCAGCAGGATATGTCTGGCGTGGATGGTCTCGCCGGGCAGATAGTTTCGCTGCTTGTGGCCTTCTTTATCGAGGCCCTGATCGACGAGTTTGACGCCGGTGGCGGTATGCGAGGCACTGTCCCAGAGGATATCCTGGGCGGCAAAGCCATGCAGGACTTCAACGCCGAGTTTCTGGGCGATGGAGCAAAGCCAGGCGGTCAGTTTGCTGACCGAGCAGATGTAGTCATTATGATGCGACATCTGGCCGAAACCGAGCTTAAAGCTTTTAGCCATCTTGATGGCGCATTCGATGCCAAAGGCCATTTTCTTACCCAGCAAAAACATGACATCATCTTTGTCCACACGGGACAGCAGTACGGCCTTGGCCGCATCACTTTCGGCCCATTGCGGATCGATGGGGTCGAGCAGTTTGGCGATCGCGGCAGGTTCGAGGACCGCGCCGGACAGGTTATGGTTGCCGGGGGCCTGAGCCTTGTCGATGACAACCACATCCAGTTCGGGTTTTGCCTTTTTAAGCGTAATGGCGGCAGACAGCCCAGCGGGGCCTGCTCCGATGATTAAAACCGATACATTGTTATATGAATTTGACTTTTCCACGATTTATCCTTTGATTGCCTGTACCAGTTCAGGAATGACTTGTTCACCGCCTCCGATGATGTAATAGTCGCACTGTTTGAAGATGGGAGCGTGCGGGTCGGTGTTGACGGCGATAATTGTTTCGGTATTGGCGACGCCGATCATGTGCTGAATGGCGCCGGAGATGCCGATGGCGATATAGACTTTGGGGCCGACGGCGGTGCCTGTCTGACCAACCTGGCGAATGCGTTCGGCGAAGCCCTGTTCGACGGCGGTGCGGGTCGCACCTTTTTCCACGGCCACGTCACTAAAAGTGTCTTTAATGCTGCCGCAGAGGCTGTCCAGCAGGCTGTCGTAGTTATCGCGGTTCTGCATGCCTTTGCCGCCGCTGATGATGACATCACTTTCGAAATTGACCTTGCCGTGGCCCTGTTCGGTGCGGATGATATCGAGGCTTAAGTCTTTTTCGGTCAGGGTGACGGGGTGGTCGATGATCTTGCCGGCCCGTTTGGGATTTGCGGGCAGACGCTGCATGACGCCGGGGCGGGCGGTGGCCATCTGGCAGGTGGAATCTTTGGTGCAGATGGTGGCCATGACATTGCCGCCGAGGGCCGGACGGGTCTGCATCAGGACGGCGATCTGTCCCTTGCGGGAACTGTCGCGGATATCAAGACCGGTGCAGTCGGCGGTCAGGCCGCAGCCGACGCGGTACGAGACCATGGGGGCCAAAACGCGGCCGGCGGGGGTTGCGCCATACAGGACGATCTGGGGCTTGTATTTCTGGATAACATCCGAGACGGCCTTGCGATAACTGAACGGGTCAAACTCGGCCAGCAGGGGGTTTTCAATCAGATAGACATCGTCGGCCCCGGCGGCGATGATGTCCTGGGCCATCGGTTTGACCTGATGGCCGGCCAGGATGACGCCGCAGCGGACGTTAAGGCTGTCAGCCAGTTCGCGGGCCTTGCCGGTCAGTTCAAAGGTGGCCGGGTGAATCTGGCCGTGTTCGAGTTCGGCCATGACCCAGACGTCGCCGGTGTAGGTGGTCTGGGTGTGTTTGTAGCCTTCGAGCATGTCTTCGAGGGCTTTTTTATGGAAATGGACCTCTTTGCTGTCCAGAATTTTATCTTTCATGGCATCGTCGATCTGGGACGATTCTTTGATGCCCAGTTCTTTGAGGCGGGCGGCCAGGACAATGAAGTCTTCGCTTTCTTTTTCGGTGCCCTCAAACGAACGGTCGAAGACATAAGACCGAAGAGCAGGCAGGGTGTAGGTTTTGGCTTTGCCGCT
>CAZKAI010000207.1:0-1438 GCA_964550565.1 uncultured Pirellulales bacterium | reverse complement strand
TCGCTGCCGCCGAACATTTCGCTGACGATTTTTCGGGCGGCAAAGGCCAGCGGATTGGCTGTGGCCCAGGTATCGGCACCACCCAGCGCCCGGTCCGTCAACAGGACGGCCGAGTCGCAGCAGCGGCTCAGGCTGTATCGCAGGACGTCGGCGGCCATCGGGGGTCCCATGGTCAGGGCGATGACTTTGGCCCGGTCGTCGCCGGAGATGTTTTTCATGTGATTGGCGAACGCCAGCGCCTGAGCATCCAGCTCGTTGATGACGCTGGGCAGTTTGGTCCGGATGAGGTTGCCCGTTTTCGCGTCGAACGCGTTATCCGTAATCTGCGATACATCGGGCACCTGTTTGACAAGTACAATATAATGACTCATCGCTTATCCTAAGTATAAGTGTCGTTACCGATTTATTTTCCGTATGTCCGACAGACCCTTAAACATAGTCGCACCACGGGCTGTCGTCAATAACAAATCTTTTCACTGGACAATATTGAATATAACCTGTTTTGAATCTCTACAACCCTCGGAATACCGAAAGGTGAGTGAGCCAAGGAATACTAAACCACAATGACGCAAGATACTGTCAGAAAATTACCATAAAATTGTCATATTCTGCTAATCTTGTACGAAAATGACCTGATTTCGATGTAAGCTCTTGAAATTTCTGTACTTCCATAGTACAAGGGCAATGGAAATAGCGTGTTCGGGCCGGAACTGGAAATCCGGGTCGAAGAAAATATGTACAGACTTGAATGAGGAACAGACAATGGCAGATCTTAAAACGCTGAGTGAAGCAGTCATTAAGGGCGACCAGAAAACCGCCGTCGAAATTACGCGTCAGGCCCTGACCGAAGGCATGCCGCCGGCTTCTATTTTGAATGAGGGGCTGATTGCGGGCATGAATGTCATCGGCGTACGATTCAAGGCCAACCAGGTTTATATTCCGGAAGTGCTGATTTCAGCCCGGGCCATGAAGATGGCGATGGAAGTGCTGGAACCCAAGCTGGTCGAGGCTGGGGTCAAACCGCTGGGCAAGGCCCTGGTCGGCACGGTGCAGGGCGACCTGCATGATATCGGCAAGAACCTGGTGGCGATGATGCTTAAGGGCGCAGGCTTTGAGGTCATTGATCTGGGTGTCGATTCCTCGCCGGAGAAATTTGTTGCCAAGGCCAAAGAGAGCAATCCGCAGATCATCGGTCTCAGCGCGCTGCTGACGACCACGATGCCGGCCATGGAAAAAACAATTCGTGCTATTAAGGATGCGGGACTTTCGGCCAAGACGATGATTGGCGGGGCACCTGTGACCCAGGCGTATGCCGACAAGATTGGCGCTGACGGGTATGCCCCGGATGCGGCCAGTGCGGTGGACCTGGCCAAGAGCCTGCTGAATTAATCCTCGGACTATGCAAGGGTTTGTCATTGCGGCAAACCCTTTTTTTTCC
>CAZKAI010000206.1:1925-4635 GCA_964550565.1 uncultured Pirellulales bacterium | reverse complement strand
TCTGGAATCGAATCGGATCGGTAATATGCCAGCGATACATGCCAAACTTCGTCCCGGCCAGTTCCCCATCCGAAAGCTGCTTGCCTTCGGGCAAAATCACCTGATTTAGCCCTGCATACGGGGTACTGAATTCGACATATTCTTTCTTGCCGCCGGGGGTCTGGGCCGGACGCTCAAAGTTGTAAGAGCCACAGAAATAATCCTCCGTCCCCGTCCCGCAGATGGTCGGAAACGCCTTGTCGCCATCCATATAAAACTTGATTTCGCCTTCGCCCCACCACCCATTCCGGCTGGTCTTCCAGCACATATACGTCCCGACATAGTGCCCGCGCCCCTCGATACCGTCAACGATGGTATAAACCTCCTTGAATGGCACCGGGTTGGTGCGACGGAATTGGGCGTGCAGATACGCCGCATTCCTGGGTACAGATGTCACTGTATAATCAATCTGATAATACAGTGTCATACGTTTGGGGCTGACGTTGGTCATCGTGATTTTGGCACTCTTGCGGAACGGCATCGTCCAGTAGCAGTTAAATCCGCTGCCCGGATTGACGCACACCGCCAGCGAGCCGAATTTCATATACTCGCCCCAGCCCGTCGCAAAAAAATCCCCCACCGGGCACTCAACCGACGGCGTCTCTTCGCCGTCCCAGTACATCCGGATAATATTAAGCCGGTTATTGCCCGTCGGCGTCATCCAGATATGCTGAATCGCCCCCGGCCCCTGGATGTCGGCCATCACAAACGTCTGATTCGGTTCAATGCGCACATACGGATTAACCTTCCAGCCCGTCCCCAGGTCCTGTGCCGCATGAGCCGCCGAACCCTTTTCAAGCGGCGTAGCTCCGCCCTGCCCCTTTTCCCCGGTAAAGTTTTCCGGGCTGATGGACCGTGTCTGAGCATCCGACAACCGCGGCAAATCACTCATCCCCACACTCAGACCGTCAAACTTCATATTCGAACACCCCGCATTCAGCACCCCCATAACCATCATCACTCCCACACTCCATGTCCAGTTTCTGCGCCGCATCTTCATTCTCAATCCTTTCCATTGGGTCGTTTCCAAATCATCCATTTCAACAATAGCCATGCCTATACCACAAAACACACCCATTGCCACCGCCATATCAGGCGTTTTATCCGCCATTTTCAGCCCACCACCCCTTATTTGCCCGCCCCCGCCGGCAGCACCAGGGACGGATCGCCGAACAGCATGAACTTCATCCCCTGAAAGAAGACACTCGGCGGGTACCAATCCGCAGTCGGCCTCAGTTGTCCCAGCCGCTCCTTTCCATAATAATGACGGATCGCCTGATTCCAGCAGTCGCCAAGCCGTTCCTGCTTCAATCCCCCCACAAAACCTTCCATCAGCGTCAATGCACACGGCTGACTGCCCGTATTGCACCCAATGTATGCAACCGCTCCGGTCGGACCCTTGCGAAGTAATTCTTCCCCTAGCCCCCGTCGATTGTACTTGCCCTTCTGGTACGGCCCCGGCGGTGGCGGCGGTTCCTTAAACACTTGCCCGTGATCCGTCCCAGCGTGCTCTATCCCCTGAATATCGACGTATGGTTCATACGGCGGCAACGTGGCAAAGCGGCCCGTATGACAGCCCGCCGAAAAAACAATCGGCAAAGCGTCCGCATTATTTACCGCCTCCATATCCTTCAAGGCAAAGGAATCATGCCACGACAGGTTCTCGCCATGCCCGGCATGACAAATCACCCCCATCCCGTGATTCATCAGCGAAACCACCTCCGCCCCCGCAGGTGCGGGCGTCTCATATTTCTTCCGCTCATCGCTGTAGTAGCGTTTCATCACCATCCAATCCGCCGAAAGGCCCGAAGCCATCCTGTCCAAATCATCCCGGCAGTCCACCCATCCCGCCACACAGACAAACGCAATCCGCTTGGCATCGGCCCGCTGCCCTTCCAGAATCCCCCTCTCATACCGCATCGTCTTATCTGCCACCAGCTTGACTTCCTCAACAGTACTGACCGGCCACCGACCCACCGCAGCCTCCGGCAGATAATCAATCGCGTCGTAGTTAATGGGGTCTTCCTTATTCTTCTCCCCGCGAACCTCCCCATAGTAATTCGCATGAAAAGAGTCCTTCTGAGCGTTCCAGTCCTCAAATGTCCCATCCTGCTTGGCCAGGTCCGCATAATACAAATCGCTCGGATAAAACGCATAATCAAAAGCCGCCGGCGTAATCCGGTCCAGTACCATATACCGAACCGGCAAGACATCGGCGTCCCCGACCAGCAGGACGTACCCAAGCCGTTCATTCTTCCAGAGGTCAAAAATAAACCGTTTCAGCCGTTCAGGATCATCCGCCCCATCCTGCTCCCGCAGAATCGTCTCCAGCACAGCCACCCTCACCGGAAGCTGCTTTGTCTTGTGCTGAACATACTCATCCAGTCCGGCCCGTAACGCCTCCGGCACAACAATCAGAAGTCCCTGGGGCGAGCCATTTCCCGCCGCAGTCTCCGGCCCCCCAGCCGCCCGGCAGACCGCCGCCAGCAGAAACAGACATAAAACCACACCGATGCCGCTTTGTCGAATGCTCATATACTGATCCTACTTGAAATTTTCCGGTTCGTTGCGGCTAAAAAGCTTTCACCCGCCGGGTATTACTTGAATTTCTGGCAATTCAGGCACGAGCGGTCCAGCTTCTTTTCAATCATAATCCGCAGGATGGTATGGT
>CAZKAI010000206.1:0-1825 GCA_964550565.1 uncultured Pirellulales bacterium | reverse complement strand
TTCAGGCACGAGCGGTCCAGCTTCTTTTCAATCATAATCCGCAGGATGGTATGGTCGGTTTCCATCATCCCTTCCACACTGATTTCACCCATATTCTTCATCGTCTCTTCAGCCGTGCGGGCAATGATGCCGTCGGTCTCCTTGACGTCAATGCCATGCAGCGCGAACAGCGCCGACTGCACCGCCGTCCCCGCCGCCGTCGCCAGCTTCAGCGCGCAGCTTGCCTTGGCCCCGTCGCAAATCACCCCCGCCAAATCACTGAGCAGATTCTTGATCGCCCCGGCAATATGCTGCAGATTCCCGCCCATCAGGTACGCAATCCCCGCCGTCGCGCCCGCCCCCGCCGCCACCGAACACCCGCACACCGCCGACAATCGCCCCGTATGAGCCTTGATATACCCGGTCACCACATGGCTCAGCGCCACGGCCTTGACCACATCTTTTTCGTCCGTGGATTTGAGATATTGACTGACCGCCCACACCGGCAGAATCGCCGTCAGCCCGTGATTGCCGCTGCCGGCCGAGCTCATCGCCGGCAGCTTCGCCCCCGACATCCGCGCATCGCAGGCCGCCGAGGTCAGCATCCGCGCCGACAGAATCATATCCTTGCTGATCAGCCCCTCCCGCGCCAGCCGGTCCAGCATCTTGCCCACTCCCATCCCGCTGCCGTAGGTCATCCCGTACTCGGCCAGCTTCAGATTGCAGGCAATCCCCTCCCGCACGAAATCATAATCCTCCTGATCCATCTGCTCAACCAGTACGAGCAGTTGATCAAATGAACAGCCCTGCAGAAACGTCTCGAGGTCGCCGATTTCGTTGCGGCTTTCGGCAATATCCGTCAGCAGCCCGCAGGTCTTGACCGGCTGCTCGTTGTATTTCAATCCCACCAGGTTATCATGCGTCCCGCGAATCGTCGCCTCCGCCGTCTCCCCGTCCCCGCGGATGACCGAACGGATATAAATACCCTTCTCGTCATTCAACAGGTGAATCGCAACCCGGCCCTGACGGATCAACTGATGCGCCTGCTCGATATGGGCCTTTTCGATGGGGGCCAGCACCTGCAGCTTCATCGCGGCATTGCCCCCGTAAAACCCCAGCCCCGCCGCCAGGTCGATACCCACCTGCCCGTTGGTGCCGGGAATGGCCACCGCAAACGCATTTTTATAAATGCTGGGACTCAGCCACACCTCGATGGAGTCGATTTGCCTGGTTTTGAGCAGCACCCCCGCTGCCGCCGTGGACAGGGCCACCGCCGCCGGCTCCGTACACCCCAGCGCCGGCGCCACCTCAAGCCGCAAGATATCTTTAATTGAAAACAATTCCCACCTCATATTAAACTATTCCAAGACACATACCGGATACCCGTACAATCCGCCCCATTATATCTCACAATCCGACATTGTCCACCCGCATTGCCCCCCCTTCTTAAATCTGAAATATCAAATCTCAAATTTGAAATCTGAAATCTTCTACCCCCCTAATCCGCGTAATCTGCGAAATCTGTGGTTCCATTTTTCTCTGAAAGCTCAAATCTCAAATCTGAAATTCTCGATTCCCGACCCGCAGGGCCAAACCCGAATAGCTCCGGGTGAGCAAAGCGAAACCCGGAGAAATCCCCCGCACAAATCCCCCAACCCCGAACGGGGTTGAATAAAATAGCCGGGCGTGGAAACGCCCGGAAAGCAATCCCCACCCCCACAAGCCCCATCGGGGCGATACAATATGCTGCCGTCGCGCCTGTGTAGAAAAACGATACCCCATGCTCCCTCGCGGCACAATTGTGGTCACTGACCACCCCCAGCGGGGCGACACAATGTGCTGCCAT